>CAYWGQ010000117.1:0-12215 GCA_964457725.1 uncultured Gammaproteobacteria bacterium | reverse complement strand
GACGCCGGCAAGATCCTCGTCAAGGACGCCATCGCCGACATCGCGCTCCAGCAGGTCCTCACGCGGCCCTCGGACTTCGACGTCATCGCCACGCTCAACCTCAACGGCGACTACCTCTCCGACGCGCTCGCGGCGCAGGTCGGCGGCATCGGCATCGCACCGGGCGGCAACATCAATTATCTGACCGGCCACGCGGTGTTCGAGGCGACCCACGGCACCGCGCCGAAGTACGCGGATCTCGACAAGGTGAACCCGGGCTCGGTGATCCTCTCCGGCGAGATGATGCTCCGCTACATGGGCTGGACCGAGGCGGCCGATTTGATCATCGCCGCGATGGACCGGACGATCGGCCAGAAGATCGTGACGTACGATTTCGCGCGGCTGATGGACGACGCGACCGAGGTGAAGTGCTCGGAATTCGGCGACGCGCTGATCCGCAACCTGTAGCCGCCGGTCAGAACGGTTCGCGCCGGAAGAGACGCATGCCGGCGGTGTAGGAGCGGCTGTCCAGCCGCGATCGCCGCGGCGTCGATCGAAGGCGCAGTCGCGGCTGGACAGCCGCTCCTACACCGGCGAGCGGGACGTCTGCTCCAGGCTATGATGAAGCGCGGGCGAAGGCGCGCGTAGCGCCCTGCCCGCCGCCTCGAGCCCTTCGAACAGCCACAGGAGCAGGCACATGGACGCGAAACGAGCTCTGCTGTCGTCGATGGTTGCGGCCACGATCTCGATCGGTGCGGCGTTCGCCGCCTGGGCAGCCAATCCGCAGCTGCCGGGCTCCGCCCGCGAGCAGCAAGCCTGCGCGCGCGGGCAGGCGCAGCTCGACCGCAACGTCGAGACCGTGATCGCCTACTACACGCTCGCGTTCAACGCCGGCGAGCCGCGGCTCGCGGTCGAGAAGTACGTCGGCGTCGACGAGAACGGCAACAAGATCTACACGCAGCACAATCCGTTCGCGGCCGACGGGCCGGAGGCGTTCATCGCGTTCGTCGAATTCTTCAAGGGCATGTTCCCCGACCTGAACGTGCGGATCGTGCGGACGATCGCGCAGTGCGATCTCGTGGTGACGCACGCGCACATCACGACCGGGCCGGACGATCTCGGCAACGCCGCGATGGACATCTTCAGGCTCGACCATACCGGCCGCATCGTCGAGCACTGGGACGCGGTGCAGCCGGTCGAGCCGAATCCGGCGAACGACAACACGCAGTTCTGACGCTGCGCGGGCGGCGGCCGTGCCCGGCCGCCGCTTCGCTCAGACCGTCTCTGCGGCCGGTGCGCGGAGCGCGCCGTGCTCGGCGGCGTACGCGCGGTAGGCCGCGAGCTCCTGCTCCGCGCGCGCGCGATCCCAGTAGCCGAGCCGCACCAGCCATTCCGCGGCGAGCGGAGCGATGCCGAGGCCGAAGTCCGCGCGCAGACCGAGCATCGTCCGCCGCTGGAGGATGTCGGTCAGCGTCACTGCCCACTCGGCATCGAGCGCGTGCACGAGCTCGGCGGCGAGGAGCGCCCCCGCCCGCTCGGCGCGCGGGCGGAACGCCGGATCCCGAGCGAGCGCCCCGATCGCACCGGCCGCGGCGCCGTACGTGCGCCACAGGCGCGCTGCCTCGTCGGCGCCGAACGCGATGCCGAGCTCCGTCAGCAGCGAATCGCGATCGGCGGCGTCGAGCGCGCCGGGGAACGGCCGGACGCGCGTCGGCGTCCCCGCGCGGCGCGCGCGCGGCGGGGATCGCGGGGAAGATCGCGGCTGGACAGCCGCTCCTACCGGCAGCGAAGATCGCGGCTGGACAGCCGCTCCTACAGGCGGCGAATCCAGTGGGAGCGGCTGTCCAGCCGCGACTCTGCCGCTGCGAAACAGCACCCGCAGCACGTCCTCGGCGACGGCGCGGTGCGTCGTCAGCTTCCCGCCGACGATCGAGTAGAGGCCGCGCAGCCGCTCGTGCGGGCGAATCAAATGCCGCCGGGTGATCGCCCCTTCGGCGCCGCGCGGCGTGTACGGCAGCGGGCGCACGCCGGAGTGCGTGTAGCAGAGCCGCTCGCGAAGCGGTGCCGCGCCGGGAAACACGCGCTCGGTCTCCGCGCAGAGGTACTCGAGCTCGCCGGCGTCGATTCGCGCATCACCCGGGTCGCCGTCGTAGCGGCGATCGGTCGTGCCGATCAGATACAGCCCGTTCCACGGCAGGATGAAGAACGGCCGACCGTCGGCGCCGGCCTCGACGTACAGCCCGTCGGCCGGCGCGCCGGGGAACGGCTCGACGATCAGGTGACTGCCCTTCGTGCCGCCGATCAGCCGCGCGCCGCCCGCGCCGCCGAGCACGCCGTCGACCCCGGCCCCTGCCGGGTCCACCACGCGCGGCGCGCGCGCGCCGCCGGTCCGGCCGCCGCGCGCGCGCCAGCGCACGCCGGCGACGGTCCCGTCCGCGGCCGCCTCGATCGCGGTCGCGGCCGTGTACGTGCGGACGACGGTGCCGTGCTGGGCCGCGTCGAGCAAGTTCTCGAGCACGAGCCGCTCCGGGAACGCGCAGCGCGCGTCGAAGTAGCGCACGCCGCCGCGGAGACCCTCGGCACGAAGGCCGGGCACGGCCTCGAGCAGCGCCTTCGCGTCGAGCGCGCGATGATCGGGCAGCGCTTTGTCGAACGACAACCAGTCGTAGAGCGTGAGCCCGATGCGGATCTGCCAGAGCGGCCGGCGGTTGCTCGAGTAGACCGGGATCAGGAGCGCGAGCGGCTCGACCAGATGCGGCGCCAGCTTGAGCAGCCGCTCGCGCTCGGCGAGCGACTCGCGCACGAGGCCGAGCTCGCCGTGCTCGAGGTAGCGCAAGCCGCCGTGCACGAGCCGCGACGATGCGCTGCTCGTGCCGCTCGCGATGTCGCCCTGCTCGAGCACGAGCACGCGCAAGCCGTGCAGCGCGGCCTCGCGCGCGACGGCGGCGCCGTTGATGCCGCCGCCGACGACGATCAGGTCGAAACGGGACGCGGGGTCGTCGGCAGCGTCAGGGCCGGGTCTGGCCGCTGCCATGCACGCGGTACTTGTAGCTCGTGAGCTCCGCGGCGCCGACCGGGCCGCGCGCGTGGATCTTGCCGGTCGCGATGCCGATCTCCGCGCCCATGCCGAACTCGCCGCCGTCGGCGAACTGCGTCGACGCGTTGTGCATCACGATTGCGCTGTCGAGCTCGTTCAAGAACCGCTCCGCCGCGGCGGCATCGTCGGTGATGATGGCGTCCGTGTGGGCAGAGCCGAAGCGGCGGATGTGCTCGAGCGCGGCGTCGATGCCGTCGACGAGCTTCACCGCGACGATCGCGTCGAGAAATTCCTTGCCGAAATCGTCGTCCGCCGCGGCCTTCACGCGCGAATCGACCGCCTGCGCCGCGGCGTCGCCGCGCACCTCGCAGCCCGCGTCGAGCAGCGCCTTCACGACCGGCTCGAGATGCGTCGCCGCGCAGGCCCGGTCGACGAGCACGGTCTCCGTCGCACCGCAGATGCCGGTGCGGCGCATCTTCGCGTTCAGCGTGACGCTGCGCGCCATCTCGAGATCCGCCGCCGCATGTATAAAGGTGTGGCAGATCCCTTCGAGGTGCGCCATCACCGGCACGCGCGCGTCCTGCTGCACGCGCGCGACGAGACCCTTGCCGCCGCGCGGCACGATCACGTCGATGAACTCGGTCATCTCGCCGAGCATGATGCCGACCGCTTCGCGATCTTGCGTCGGCACGAGCTGAACCGCGGCTTCGGGCAAGCCGTGCGTCGCGAGCGCACGCGCGAAGCACGCGTGGATCGCGGCACTCGAGCGCGCGCTCTCCGAGCCGCCGCGCAGGATCGCCGCGTTGCCGCTCTTCAGGCACAGCGCGCCCGCGTCCGCAGTCACGTTCGGCCGGCTCTCGTAGATGATGCCGATCACGCCGAGCGGCACGCGCACGCGCTCGATCCGCAAGCCGTTCGGCCGCTCCCAGGATGCGATCACCTCGCCGATCGGATCGGTGAACGCGGCGATCGCGTCGACGCCGGCGGCGGTCGCCTCGAGGCGCTTCGGATCGAGCGCAAGCCGATCGAGCATCGCGGCGGAGAGGCCGCGTGCACGCGCGCCGCGCATGTCCTCCTCGTTCGCCGCGAGGATCGCGTCCGCGGAGCGGCGGATCTCGGCGGCAGCCTCGCGCAGCGCCGCGGATTTCACCTCGGCCGGCGCCCGGGCGAGCAGATCCGCCGCCGCGCGCGCGGCGCGCCCGATCTCCCGCATCGTCGTGCGGAGGCCTGAGGTCGCGTCTCGTTCCACCGTTGCCATGTCGTTTCGGCGCAGAAAGAAATCGGGCACAGATGATCGCATTCCGACCGGGAGATCCCAAGAGGCAGCGGCCGCCTCGGCAGCGGGCCGGGGCGTAGCGCCGCCGGGTATCAGGCTGCCGGGCCCGCCTCGAGCAGCACGAGATCGTCGCGGTGGATCAGCTCGTCGCGGCCGCGGTAACCGAGGGCCTCGGCGATGCTTTCCGTCCGCCGCCCCGCGATCGCGCGCGCCTCCTCGGCCGAATATGCGATCAGCCCGCGGCCGAGCTCCCGCCCGTCGGCCGTCTGCACGCGGACGGCGTCGCCCCGCTCGAACCGGCCTTCGACGGCCGTTACGCCGGCCGGCAGCAAGCTGCGGCCCCCCGCGAGCGCGCGCGCGGCGCCGTCGTCGACAGTGACCGCGCCCTTCGGCTGCAACGTGCCGGCGATCCACTGCTTGCGCGCGGCCGCGGGTGTCGCGCTCGGCAGGAACCAGGTCGCGAGCGCGCCGCCGCGGAGCGCCGCGATCGGCCGCGCGACCCGCCCGCTCGCGATGCACATCCGGCAACCAGCGCCGACCGCGATTCGCGCGGCATCGAGCTTCGTCCGCATGCCGCCCGAGCCGTGGCTCGAGCCCGGCCCGCCAGCCATGTCCCAGAGCTCGCGCTTCATCTCCGAGACCTCGTCGATGTGCCGCGCGCCGGGATCGGTGCGGGGATCGGCCGTGTAGAGGCCGTCGACGTCGGACAACAGCACGAGGCAATCGGCGGTGATCATCTGGGCGACGCGGGCGGCGAGCCGGTCGTTGTCACCGTAGCGCAGCTCCTCGGTCGCGACCGTGTCGTTCTCGTTCACGATCGGCACGGCGCCGTGGCGCAGCAGCGTACGGAACGTGCGCGACGCGTTCAGGTAGCGCCTGCGGCTCTCGCTGTCCTCGAGCGTCAGGAGCACCTGTGCGGCCTTCAGGCCGAAGCGGCCGAGCTCCTCGCTGTAGGCGTGCGCGAGCCGGATCTGCCCCGCCGCGGCGGCCGCCTGCTTGTCGTCGAGACGCGCGCGGCGGGGATCGAGCCCGATCTCGCCGATGCCGAGCGCGACCGCGCCGGAGGAGACGACGACGACGTCCTTGCCGGCGGCACGCAGCGCCGCGACGTCCTCGCAGAGGCCCGCGAGCCAGCGGCGATCGAGCGCGCCGGTCTGCTGGTCGACGAACAGCGCAGAGCCGACCTTGATCACGAGCCGCCGCGCCGCATCGAGCCGCTCGGCATTCGTCTGCTTCGCCGCCGTCATCGCGCTCCCCCCGCCGCGGCATCGCGAACCTCGATCCGGTAGGAGCGGCTGTCCAGCCGCGACCGCCGCACCGCGAACATGCGGCATGCCGTACCGACGAAAACGAAGAGTCGCGGCTCGACAGCCGCTCCTACCGCACGGCGGAAAGGCATCGGAGACTCGCGCGCTACGCGCGGCCGAGGGCGGGCGCGCCGCGCCCGATGGCCATCGCGCCGCTTCTGACGACCGTCGCGATCTCGGCGATGCCCGCTGCGCGTTTCAGGAACGCGTCGATGTCCCGCCCGCCGCCGACGAGCTCGACCGTGCACTGATCGCCGTTCTCGTGCAGCAGCCGTGCGTCGAAGTGCTCGAGGATCGCGCGCAGCTTCTCCGCGCCGCCGTCCTTCATGCGCAGCTTGAACAGCGCGAGCTCCCGCTCGATGTGATCCTCGCGGGTCATGTCGGCGATGTCGACGACGTCGACGAGCTTCGCGAGCTGCTTCGTGATCTGCTCGATCACGCTCTCCGAGCCGGTCGTCACGAGCGTCAAGCGCGATACGGTCTCGTCGGCGGTCGGCGCTACGTTCAGGCTCTCGATGTTGTAGCCGCGAGTCGAGAACAGATTCGCGACGCGCGACAGCGCGCCCGCTTCATTCTGCAGCAGTATCGAAATAATATGTCGCATGACGCTTGCCGCCGGACCGGATCCCCGACGCACGACCCCTGCCGCGATCGGGCCGAGAATGTTGGCGCAGAACCACTACTATTGCAATGAGAATCCTTTTCGTAAACACTCGACGGCTTCCCAGTCGTAGAAACGCCACAGCGCGCGCCGCATGGACACCTTAACCAAGCCGAGAGTCGCGTCCGCGCATCCGCTCGCGGGCACGGCGATGAGCGGCGCCGACATCATCGTCCAGGTGCTCGCCGACGAGGGCATCGACACGATCTTCGGCTACAGCGGCGGCGCGATTCTGCCGACGTACGACGCGGTGTTCCGGTACAACCGCGAGCACGCGAACGGCGGCCCGGATCCGATGCCGCTGATCGTGCCCGCCAACGAGCAGGGCGCGGGCTTCATGGCGGCGGGCTACGCCCGCGCGAGCGGACGCGTCGGCGTCGTCGTCGTGACGTCCGGTCCGGGCGCGACGAACTGCGTGACCCCGGTCCGCGACTGCATGGCGGACTCGGTGCCGATCGTCGTGATCTGCGGCCAGGTGCCGACGTCGGCGATCGGCACGGACGCGTTCCAGGAAGCCCCCGTCAGCGCGATCATGGGCGCCGTCGCGAAGCACGTCTTTCTCGTGACGGATCCGACGCGACTCGAGGCGACGGTCCGCACGGCGTTCGAGATCGCGCGCACGGGCCGGCCCGGCCCGGTCGTCATCGACGTCCCGAAGGACGTGCAGAACTGGCAGGGTACCTTCCGGGGCGAGGGCGTGCTGCCGATCCCCGGATATCGCCAGCGGCTCGCGGCCATCGAGAGCAACACGCTGACGGACGAGCGCTGCGCGGACTTCTTCGCGATGCTCGCCGAGAGCCGCCGGCCGCTGATCTACGCCGGCGGCGGCGTGATCAACGGCAACGCCGCGGACGCGCTGCGCAGGCTCGCGCTGACGTTCGAGATTCCGGTCGCGACGACGCTGATGGGGCTCGGCGCGTTCGACTCGACGCACCCGCTCGCGCTGCACCTGCTCGGCATGCACGGCCTCGCGAGCGCGAACTACGCGGTCGACGACTGCGATCTCCTGATCGCGGTCGGCGCACGCTTCGACGACCGCGTCGCCGGCAACCCGTCGAAGTTCGCGGCGAACGCGAAGCGGATCATCCATCTCGACGTCGACCCGTCCGAGATCCACAAGGTGAAGACGGCGCACTGGTATCACGTCGGGAAGCTCAAGGACGCGCTCGACGCGCTCGTCGCATACGGTCGCCGCACGCGCTTCTCGTCCGACTTCTCGAAGTGGCACGAGGAGATCGCGCAGCTCAAGGCCACGTACGGACTGAACTACGACCGGCAGAGCTCGCTGATCCAGCCGCAGTACGTGATCGAGACGATGAACCGGATCACGAAGGGCGAGGCGATCATCACGACCGGCGTCGGCCAGCATCAGATGTGGGCGGCGCAGTACTTCGACTTCCGCGAGCCGCGCCTGTGGCTCACGTCCGGCAGCATGGGCACGATGGGCTTCGGGCTGCCCGCGGCGATCGGCGCCGCGTTCGCGCGGCCCGACAAGCTCGTGATCGACGTCGACGGCGACGCGAGCATCCGGATGAACCTCGGCGAGCTCGAAACCGTCACGACGTACGGGCTGCCGATCAAGGTCGTCGTGCTGAACAACTTCGGCGACGGCATGGTCATGCAGTGGCAGCGGCTGTTCTTCAAAGGCCGGCTGTCGGCGAGCGACAAGTCGCTCCGCAAGAAGGACTTCGTCAAGACCGCGCAAGCCGACGGCTTCGGCTACGCGAAGCGGCTCGACCGCAAGGCCGACGTGCCGCGCGTCCTCGAGGAGTTCCTGAAGTATCCGGGGCCTGCGTTCCTCGAGGTCGTGATCGATCCGGAGGCGGGCGTCTATCCGATGGTCGGACCCGGCCTCTCGTATCACGACATGGTCACCGGCGACTTCATCCCGAACCGCTACAAGGTCGAGACGCCGCCCGAGCCCGGCGCGTCCGAGATGTTCTAACGCGGCGCCCTCCCCGCCCCTCTTCGGTAGGAGCGGCTATCCAGCCGCGACTGCGCGACGGTTATAGACGCGACGCCGAAGATCGCGGCTGGACAGCCGCTCCTACCATGAGGTCGCCGGGGAGGCCCGCCTAGCGTAGGCCCGCAGCGGCGAGGTACTCGTCGAGCACGCGCCGCTGCAAGCCGAACGCGCCGAGGTCGCGCAGATACTCTCGCGGCGTGCCGAAGCCCTTCTTCTTTCTATCGACGAGCCCGGCCGGCAGCCGGTCGCGGTACGCGTAGCGCAGGATCCCCTTCCGGCCGCCGTGATAGCGCACGGCCTCCGGCAACGCGAAGCTCCACTCGACGATGCGCCGGTCGAGCAGCGGCACGCGCGCCTCGAGCGACACCGCCATCGTCGTCCGATCCACTTTCGTCAGGATCTCGTCCGGCAGGTACGTATAGAAATCGACCAGCTGCAGGCGCGTACGGACCGGCAGCTCCGCGCGCCAGTAGCGCCGAAAGTGCCACAGGTGGTCGTAGTCGCGGCCGATGCCGAGCTCGAGCGCGTACGCGCGCGCCTCGGCCGGCGTCATCCCGCGCATCAGCTTCGCCCAGAGCGACACGTCCTCCGAGAACGCCCATTCGAGCTGCGTCAGCGCGCGCTTCAAGCCGCGGCTCGACACGCGCTCGCGCACGCGGTGCGCCCAGTCGTCCATGAACCGCGGCCACGACGGTAGCCGCGAATAGCGCTCGAAGCGCTCGTAGGTGCGATAGCCGCCGAAGACCTCGTCCCCGCCGTCCCCGGTCAGCACGACCGTCACCTTCTCGCGGGCAGTCGCGGCGACGAAATAGGTCGGCAGGCACGACTCGTCCGCGAACGGCTCGTCGAACCAGCCGCTCACTCGCGGAATCAGCGCGTGCGCCGCCTCGCGCGTCAGCACGCGCTCGGTGTGCGCGGTGCCGAGCGCGTCGGCGGCCGCGCGCGCATGCACGGTCTCCGAAAGCTCGGGCCGGTCGAAGCCGATCGAGAACGTCTCGAGCCGCGCCCCGGTCGCGGTGGCCGCCGCGACGACACTGCTCGAATCGACGCCGCCCGACAAGAAGAAGCCGACCGGCACGTCGGCGACCATCTGGTCGCGCACGCAGCGCGCGAGGAGCTCGCGAAGCTCCTCGGCCGCCTCGTCCGCGCCGATCGGCCGCGGCTCCTCCGGCACCGGCACGCTCCAGTAGCGGCGAGGCTCCGCGAGCACGCCCGCGTCCGGGTCGAGCTCGAGGCGGTGCGCGGGCGGCAGCTTGCGGCACTCGCGGTAAGGCGTCTTCGGCGAAGGCACGTAGCGGTACGTCAGGAAATCGTAGAGCGCGGTCGTGTCCATGCCGAACGCCGCACGCCCGGCCGCGATCTCGAGCGCCTTCAGCTCCGACGCGAAGCCGAAATCGCGCCCGTTCCAGAAGTAGTAGAGCGGCTTGATGCCGGCGCGATCGCGGTACAGCAGGAGCTTTCGCTTGCGCGCATCCCAGATCACGATCGCGAACATGCCGTCGATGCGATCGATGAACCCATCGCCGTAGCGCAGGTAGGCCCGGAGCACGACTTCCGTGTCCGAGGAGCTTCGGAACCGCTCGCCCGCCGCCTCGAGCTCGCGCCGGATCGCATCGAAGCCGTAGATCTCGCCGTTGAACACGATCCACGACTCGCGGTCGTCCGCGAGCATCGGCTGGTTGGCGGCCGGCGACAGATCGATGATCGACAAGCGCCGGAAGCCGACCGTGAACGGCGAGCCGCGGTGCAGGCCTTGCGCGTCCGGCCCGCGATGAGCGATGGCAGCGAGCGCCGCTTCGTAGTCCCAGTCCGCGGCCGTGCCGCCGACGAAACCGCACATAGAACGCCTTCCTCAGAGCTCGCCCGCGGCGTGCGCTTCCGCGACGACCGTGCGAACTGCGGCTAGCAACTTCTGCAACTCCTCGGGCTCGATCACGAACGGCGGCATCAGATAGACGACGTTCGCGAATGGCCGGACCCAGACGCCGTGACGGACGAAGCGGGCGCGGAGCGCATCGAGATTCGGCACGCGGTCGAGCTCGACGACGCCGATCGCGCCCTTCACGCGCACGTCGGCGACGCCGGGTTGCCCCTTGCACGCCGCAAGGCCCGCGGCGAGCGCCGCCTCGATCGCGGCCACCTGCTCGAGGCGCGGCTCCCGCTCGAAGAGGTCGAGCGACGCGTTCGCGGCCGCGCACGCGAGCGCATTGCCGGCGAAGGTCGGTCCGTGCATCAGCGCCGCGTCCGGCCGCTCGGACAGGAACGCGGCGAACACCCGCTCCGAGGCGACCGTTGCCGCGAGCGGCAGCGTGCCGCCGGTCAGCGCCTTCGACAGCGTGACGATGTCCGGCGCGACGTCCGCCTGCTCGCACGCAAACAGCGTGCCGGTGCGGCCGAAGCCCGTCGCGATCTCGTCGAAGATCACGAGGATGCCGTGGCCGCGCGCCGCCTCCACGACCCGCCTGACGGTCGCCGGCGCGTGAAAGCGCATCCCGCCGGCCGCTTGCACGAGCGGCTCGAGTAGCACGGCGGCGACCTCGCCGGCATGCTCCGCGAGCGTGCGCTCGAAGGCCGCGGCGAGCTCCGGCGTCTCGGGCAGCGGCACGACGATCTGCTCGGGCAGCACGCCGCGGAAGAGCGCGTGCATGCCCTCCTCCGGATCGCAGACCGACATCGCGGCGAACGTGTCGCCGTGATACGCGTGCGCGAACGACACGAACCGCGTCCGCCGCTCGCCGCGGTTCAGCCAGTGCTGCACGGCCATCTTCATCGCGACCTCGACCGCGACGGAGCCCGACTCGGAGAAGAACACGCGGCCGAGATCACCCGGCAGCAGCGCGGCGAGGCGCTCGGCGAGCCGCACGGCCTGCTCGTGCACGAGACCGCCGAGCATCACGTGCGGCATGCGCTCGAGCTGCGCCTCGACGGCCGCGCGGATCGCCGGGTGGTTGTAGCCGTGGCATGCGGTCCACCAGGACGAGGTGCCGTCGACGAGCACGCGGCCGTCCGCGAGCTCGATCCGCGCGCCGGCCGTTCGCGCCGCGACCAGCGGCGCGGGCGCAGTCTGCATCTGGCAGTAAGGCAACCACAAGCGGGAGGACTTCATGCGACTCTCGGGCCGCGGCTTCGTTCGGGCCGC
This sequence comes from uncultured Gammaproteobacteria bacterium, assembly GCA_964457725.1. Taxonomy (GTDB): domain Bacteria; phylum Pseudomonadota; class Gammaproteobacteria; order Steroidobacterales; family Rariloculaceae; genus FEN-1219. The sequence continues at coordinate 850 of CAYWGQ010000117.1, read as the reverse complement.
CATGGTACGCCATCCCATGCGGCGTTGCGGCGGGCCGCTATACTGAACGCTCCACCCGAACCGATCGACCCCGATGACCAGGAAGAGCCCGTTCAAAGCGTACGACGTCCGCGGCCGCGTGCCGGAGGAGCTCGACGAGGACCTCGCTTACCGCATCGGCCGCGCCTATGCCGAGTTCGTGCGCCCGCGCTCGGTCGCGGTCGGGCGCGACATCCGGCTGTCGAGCCCGGCGCTCGCCAGCGCGCTCGCGCGCGGGCTCACGGACTCGGGCGTCGACGTGCTCGACATCGGCGTCGTCGGCACCGAGGTCGTGTACTTCGCGACCTTCAGCCGCGGGCTCGACGGCGGCATCATGGTGACGGCGAGCCACAATCCGCCGGACTACAACGGCATGAAGTGCGTCCGCGAGGGCGCTCGGCCGCTCAGCGCCGACACCGGGCTGAAGGACATCGAAGCGATCGCCGCGCGCGGCGCGTTCGCGGAGCCCGCCGGTCGAGGCTCGGTCACCGAGGCAGACGTCAAGCCCGCCTATATCGAGCACCTGCTCTCCTACGTCGACCGGGCGAGCCTCGCGCCGCTAAAGATCGTCGTGAACGCCGGCAACGGCGGCGCGGGCCCGATCGTCGATCTGCTCGAGCCGCACCTGCCGTTCGAGTTCGTGAAGCTGCACCACGAGCCGGACGGCCGGTTCCCGAACGGCGTGCCGAATCCGATGATCGAGGAGAACCGGGCGGCGACGATCGACGCGATCCGCTCGAGCGGCGCCGATCTCGGCGTCGCTTGGGACGGCGACTACGACCGCTGCTTCCTGTTCGACGAGCGCGGCCAGTTCATCGAGGGCTACTACATC
>CAYWGQ010000116.1:0-12290 GCA_964457725.1 uncultured Gammaproteobacteria bacterium | reverse complement strand
TGCGTCCTTGACGGCGACGTAAGCAGCCGGCGGGCAAAAAATGAGAGCTACCTGAGGCAGGCCGTGCCCCCCATTGTTATCAGCTTCCATTCTCGAGAACCTTACTATCGCGAGGCGGCAGAGCGGCTGCGCGCGGATTGCACCACCCTTCGCATAGAGAACGACATCGTCGAAGTAGCGACTGGGCCTCGGGATACCTGGGTCGACATCTGCCGCCGAAAGGTCCCATTCCTTCTCGAGATGCACCGCAAGCACCAGCGGCCGATCCTTTGGCTGGACGTCGATTCGCGGCTCGGACGGTACCCGGACGTGCTCGACGGCGCGACCTGCGATTTCGCCGCGTTCCTGCGCGGCGAGCGATACCTGCGTGGGTTCGACCCGTTCGGTTTGCCGCGCTTCTTTGCGCCGTTTGCACTTTTCTTCAATGCGACGCCGCGCGCGCGGGCGTTTCTCGAGCTGATGGCGGACCTCGAACGGCGCTTCGAGGGCACGGCGACCGACGACTTCTTCCTCCAGGAGGCATGGGAGCGCCACGAGGAGCAGCTCAGCGTGATGGTGCTGCCCCCCGATCTCGTCAGCCGAGAGTGGCCGCTCAGCGGCTCGCAAATGATTCACATAGGCGTCAGCGGCAACGTCTCGAAGCACAAGGCGCAAGCCGAGCAGCACGGCGTTCCGCTGCTCACGCCGGCGCGACGTCAGGCCGTGCTGCTACGGGAGGCGTCGGAGATGGTGCGGGAGGGAAGGGCCGACGAAGCCATCACGTTCTACATGAGGGCGCTCGAGGTGTCGCCGCCCGACGACGCGCTCGTCGAAAAGGTCGCGCGCTTACTGCGCCGAGCGGGAAAGGCCGACGAGGCAGAGCGCGTTCTTCGCCGGTACGAGAGAAAGGGCTCCGAAGAGAACTAGTCGAAGCCGTGCCGGCTGCGGCGCTGGTACAATCTCGCCGGTCAGTCGGCACGGAGTCCGTTCGCGTTTGAGTCTGCTCAGCTGGAAACGGCCGCCGTCGTCCGCGAAGCGCGTGCTGATCTTCAACTTCTTCGCCGGCGTGATCGATCGCGGTATTCCTCTGTATACCGAAGACATCGCGGAGTGCTTGCGTCGCGTGGGGTGGGAGCCGGTCGAGCTTCGCTGCCCGGCATGGCTACGAAGCGCGCCGCGGCCGATACGCAATACCGCCTTCGTGCTGTTCGAGCAGGCCGTCGCGCCGGCCGCGCGGTGGTGGCACCGATGCGTTCTCACCATCTATCCCTACAACTCCGTTGGATTGGTGGACGCAGCGCTCGGCCGCTCGTTGCTCGTAGTCCACGACCTGATCTCGAACCGTCGCTCGCGGCCCGCAGCCCGTTACATCCAGGCGACGCAAAGGGTGTACCGGAAGCTCGGCGGGCCGATCTGCGCCGCTTCGGCGCACACGCTCGCGCAGCTCCGCCGGCTCGAAGCCTTCCGTCGTTGCAAGCTGGCGCTGTGGGAGAACCCGTTCTACTCGTTCGAAGCGGCGCTCGCCAAGCGGACCCGCGCGAAACCTCCTGCCGACGCCACCGGCGGCGAGCGCGCGCTGCGGGTGCTGCTCTGTAGCGGGATGGGCGGCAACAAGGACTATGGAGGTGCGCTGAAGCTTTTCGTGCACAGCCACGCTTTGCGGGACGCGCAGCTGCGGATCGTCGGCTTCGGGGACGACGCGCCGCTCGCGCGGCGCCGTGTGGATCTCCTTCCCGAAGGGGCGCGGCGCCGCATCGTGGTACTGCCGAGGCTGCGGCTCGATGAGCTGGTCGAGGAGTTCGCCGCGAGCGACCTCGTTTGGGTGCACTCGCAGGGCGAGGGTTTCGGGCGCAGCGTCGTGGAAGGGTTACTGAGCGGCAAGCCGGTGGTTGCCACCGATATCGGGGCGTTCAGGCGATTCGTTCGGATGGGCGTGCGGCTGTATCGCGACGGCGAGTTCGACGACGTGATCGCCAACGCACTCGGAGCCACGAGCGGGACGAAGCTCGACTCGCGTGCGTATCATGCGCCGCTCGAAGCCGCGGTCAGTGAAGTGATGGGCGAGCACTCGCGGTCGCCGGGCGGCGAGGCGACGTCGAGCGAGCCCGAGGTTGCGAGTGCGCCTGCTTCCGGCACGGGGCCCGGTAACGCGGAGTAGCTGCCAGTGACGCGTCCTGCGCATATACAAGAGCAATCGATGACGAGCGAGAGGCAACTGGGACTCCAGAAGGTTTGCGACATCCACGACTTCTTCCACCCTGAGATCGACCGGATCCTTCGGGAAGAGCTGCGGAGCGTGCCGTTCGGCTCGCGCCGGGCTTGGGAGTTCGCGATGATCTTTCGCGCGCTCGGGAAGAAAGGCGTGCTCCACGAGGATGCCGTCGGCCTGGGCCTCGGTGCCGGCACCGAGAAGCTCATTTACGCCATTGCGTCTCATGCCGGCAAGACCGTGGTCACGGATCTCTACACCGATCCCGGCGGCTGGGAAGGCGTTCGGACGGAAGACCCTCGGAAGCTCGTGCTGAGCAAAGCGCCCTGGCCGGTAAACCCGCGGCAGATCGAAGTGCTCAGCATGGACATGCGGGACATCAAGTTCCCGGACGATTCCTTCGATTTCTGCTGGTCTACGGGCGCCTTCGAGCACATCGGGCACGACGAGGACTTCCTTCGGCATTTCTCGGAAGTGCATCGCGTGCTTCGTCCCGGCGGCGTCTATGCGTTCACGACTGCCGTGGTGTTCGGCGACAAGACGCTGCGCATTCCACACAACTACTATTTCCATCCGGACCACCTCCTCGACCTGATTCACGAGTCGCCGCTGCATCCGGAGCCGGAGTTCGACTGCCGCGTGACGGACCACCTTTACAATCGTCCGCACCTGGAGCGTTTCCAGGACTACGGCTTCACGGCGGGTCACGAGATGAGCAAACCGATCGTCTCGTTCCGGCGGGGTGTGCTGCTCGCGGCGAACGTGATGGTGCTTACGAAGGATCCGGACCGGCCGAAGGCTCGCGCGACGGTCGTCGGCTTCGACGCCACTTGCGCGCGACTTCGACGGCACACGGAGAAGCTCCTGACGCGGCTGTGGTCCGAGCGGCAGGTGCTGCGGGCGGAGCTGCACCGCGGGAATCTATTCGTTCAGCCGCAGTGCTTCGGCTCGGGCACGGTGGAATTGGATTTCGTGCTGGGGACGGGTGCGCCTGCGACGCTGCCCGTGACCGTCACCAGCCGACCGATCGGCGCGGTCAGCGAGTGGCAGATCGAGCGGGAGGTGCAGATCTCACGCGAGCGCCAAGAGCCGGTGCTCTTCGATGCGGTCGACGAGCGTGTCTACCGGATCATGGTAGCGAACGTGAGCGTCGCCGAAGCGGATCGCATCGTCATCCGCGGGAGGAGGCTCGATGCCAAGGCTCGCAGGCAAGCGAGCTCGCCGCCGGCGTCGCCGCCGCCGCAACGGCGCACGCTGATCCGCAGGCTGCGCTCCGGCTTGGGAGCGTTCCGTCGGGCATTCTCGGGACAAACCTAACGGGACAGGCGTTGGCCGCGCGCCAACAGACGCTGGCGCAGCGCGCCGTAATCCACCTGCTGCACCGGCGTGCCGCCTTCGATCGCAAGCGCAGCCGCGATGCCCGCCGCCTCGCCGAGAATCATGAACGTCGGCTCCATCCGCAGAGAGGCATAGGCAATGTGCGTCGCGGATAGGGTCACAGGGTTCAGCAGATTGTCGGCCTCCGCGGCAATCGGGACGAGCGAGCGGTAAGCGACGGGGTAGGGCTCGTCGTTCGGCGCATGCCGGATGAGGAAGCCTTCGAGGACGATCGCGTCGCGCCGCGTGCCGTCCGGCCAATTGGCCGGCGCGGCCATGTATCGAACCGTGTGCACGTCGATGTTGTACGCGCCGAAGCCTATTACGTCCGTGATCGGCGGACGGCGGCCGTTCTGCATCACGTCGTTTTGATTCATCACGTACTCGCCGATCATCCGGCGAGCCTGCCGCACGTACAGCTGGTGCGGCCAGCCGCCGCGGTCGGCGAACTCGTCCCGGCAGTAGCCGAACCGCGACATCTTCTGGTTCAACCCCCCGAAGCGCGGATCGGTTTGCCAGAAATACAGCAGGCCTTGAATGTAGTGCCGGTAAGCGTCGCGAATCCGCTCGCGCTCCGCCTCGCTCGCTTCCACGTACGCCTGGTTCATGTCCGGCGCAGTCATGTCGATCGAGAACGTGGAGCCGCCGTTCAGATCGTACTTGTAGTGCGCTCGGCTCGTGGAAAGCACGGTCGGCGCCGGGTTGAACATCTGTACCGCGGGATCGATGTTCTGGCTCGCGATCCAGGCCTGCGTGAGCCGCGCAGACATCTCGTAATCCGCCGGGTCGTAGCCCGCAGGCGCCTCGAACGGAATGCGGTTGCCGGGGTCGTCCGTGACGCAGAGGCGATAGGTGTACGCCATCACGCGGTCGTCGCCGGAGCCTCGGGCCGGAATCGGGCTCGGCCTCGGCTCGAGATAACGGAGGAGACCGCTGGCAGGGTCGCCCGGCGTTCGATACGGATCGGCGGCGCCGCCGCGCGGCAGGCGGTAGCCGAGCGTGCCGGCGTCGTCCTCGTAGAGGGCAAGCGCTGCCGGATCGGTCGGCACGTCTCCAGTCGGCCGAGGTTCACGCCCGACGATGTACGAAACGCCGGCTGCCGCCATCAGGTCGCCTTCGTAGCTCGCGTCGATGAATACCTTGCCACTGACGCTGCCGCGGGTGGTTTGCACGTCGCGCAGCGTGGCGCCTTCCTTCGTCACGCTAGTCAATTGCGCGGAGCGCTCGACGATGACCCGTGCCTCGGCGAGGAGCGTCTCGAAGGTTCGCTCGGCTTCGTGAGGCTCGAAGTCGTACTGCGAGCAACCGGAGCCGCACGCGCCTTTGGCGATCTCCGCCGCGTGGACGCGCGCGAAGAACTTCGCGGCCCAGCCGCCCAGAATCTCGTGGCCACGCGGTCCGATGTCGGTTTTCGCGAGGCCGCCGCTCATCATGCCGCCGACCCAAGCGGTCGGCTCGAGCAGCGCAACCGTCTTCGCGCTCTCCGCCGCAGCGATCGCGGCGGCGATTCCGCCCGGAGTCGCAGCGTAGACGACGACGTCGGGCTCGACGATCTCGAGCACGTGCTCGGCCGAGCGAAGCACCTCGCCGTCCTGCGCACGCACGGCGACTCGCAGGCGATGGAGCCCCGAAGCTAGATCCTCGTAGTCGATCGCACCTCGTCGGCTGCCCTCTGCGAGGCATGGCGTAGCCGGCGCTCCGTCGAGCGTGCATTCGGCCGAGTGTGCCACCCCGGTGACGGAGAACGACACGGTGCCGGACGGCAGCACCGAGCGGGCCGGAGCGTCGAAGGTGATGGCCGCGGAGGATGCGGCCATCGGGCGATTCCCGGGGGATGTGCTCTCGCCGCTGTCGCTGCCGCTGCCGCCGCACGATGCGAGCGTGCAGCACACCAGGGCGGAAACGCCGATGCGCGTCCAAACGATTGAAACCATGGAGCGGTCGATGTCCCCCCGAAGAGACGAGTCGCTGCGGCGACGGCCTGGATGGTTGCATGCGGCCTGCCCGATGGCAACGGGCAGGGCGAGCGCGCCGTGCATTTGACAATGGAGGGCGAGAGCAACGCCGTGGGCCAGCACGGTGCGAGATATCGTGCGATTTGCTTGACACCTGCCAAGGTGGGAATTAGCTTGCGTCTGCCCACATTGCCGGGTCGGAACCGCGTTGAGGCCATTCGAACTTCGGCGGCAGCCGCTATACGCAGGCCTGCTGGCTCTTCTCGCGTCCGTCTCCGGCTGCGGCGGCGGAGGTGGGAGCGACGCGCCCGCGGCCGAGCCCAATACACCGCCGCCGAGCACGCCCCCGCCGCCGCCCGTTCAGCCCGAGCCGACACCGAGAACGGCCGTACCCCCGGTGCCGGAGCCGGGTCAATTTCTGCTGCTGCAAACCGATCCCGGCATCTACAAGTACGAGCTCGATAGCGATCTCGTGACGGAGCTTTGGCCCTCCGCGGGCGCCTATCACACAGGTGCCGACATCTCGCCGGATGGCACGCGAATCGCCTTCAGCTTGTACGGCGGCGGGGAGGAGGCGTGGCGAGGCGACGTCTGGGTCATGGCGAACGACGGCAGCGGAATCCGGGGCGTGAGCGCGCCGCCGCCGGAGCGCACGGCGCCCGAGTCGTTCGTGTGGTCGCCCGACGGTACCAAGATCGCCTATATCACCAGCGTTCCGTATCTCGATGACGAGCGTTTCGAAAGCCATTACCTCGAGGTGTACGTCGTCGACCGAAACGGCACGAATCGCCGCAGACTCAGCGCCGAAGTGCTCGAGCCCGACAACGCCGACGCGTTTACGGACCTCGAGTGGTCGCCCGACGGCCGTTACGTGGCCTGGCTCGCGCATGGCGTGCAGGACAAGATAGGCACGGGGCAGGTCGCCCTCGACGTCTACGATACCGAGAGCGACGAAAGACGGCGCTTGCCGTTTACCGAGCATCAGTGGGCGCCGGACGGCTCGAGAATCCTGTATCGGGCAACCGTAAACGGCGTGACCGAGCTCTACACGCGGCGGCCGGACGGTACCGAAAGGATCAAGATCAGCCCTCCGGCCCTCCCGTCCGGTCGAGCGGTCGTCGGCTACGCGTGGTCTCCCGACGGCACCCGAATCGCCTATGCCGCGGACGCGGACACCGACGATGTGTGGGAGCTGTACGTGGCCGCATCAGACGGTGCCGGAACGGTGAAGATCAACGGAGCGCTGGTCGACGGCACGGGCGTCAGCGGTTTCCGCTGGGCCCCCGACGGCTCCCGCATCGCGTATGCGCTCTTCAGCGAGCCCGAGCTCTATACGGTGCGCCCGGACGGGAACGGCCACGTCAAGGTGAGTGGGCCGCTGGGCGCGGACGACGCCATCACGCTGTTCAAGTGGTCGCCCGATGGTGCGTGGTTGGCCTATCGGGTCGGTGCGTCGGCGTTCGACGACCGCGAGATCCACGTCGTGCGTGCGGACGGCACCGGCTTCCTCGAAGTCGAAGGCGTCTTGCCGGGAGAGCCCGTTCCGACAGGCAAGGGCCAGGGCTGGTTCGAGAGTCAGCACTTCGAGTGGTCGCCAGACAACGAGTACCTCGTGTTCGTTGCAATCCGCGACACGCCGGACGTCGTCGAGCTCTATACGCTGCAGCCCGACACTGCCGAGTACTCCAAGCTGAACGACCCCGTGACGGGGGGCAAGGATCTGAGGCACTCGACATTCGCTTGGTCGCGAGACGGTTCGCGGCTCGCTTTCTACCACGATGGCTCGCTGCACGTCGTGGCGCCGAACGGTGCGGCTTATCGAAACTTCTCGCCGTCCATAGGTACGGGTCGCGTGTCATTCGAATGGTCGCCCTGACAGGCGCGCCGGTGATGCGAGGCTCGCCCCTGCCTTCGCCTTCGCTTTCGGGCCCGCGTCGAAGACGGCAGATCGCGCGAGCGGTGAATCGTCGTCGAGCCGCGTCACTCTGACCGGCCCCACGTCGAGGTTTACCTGTCCGTGCCACCAGACCCGAAACTCGATCAGGTTTTCGGGATTCTTGACGTCCACGGTCATCCGCTGGCGCAGCCATTCGTTTCTTCCCGGCATCGATTCGACGGATACGCTGGCGATCGCGACGATCTCCTTGCCGTCGTACACATCGACCGTCGCCAGACGGTTGTCCGTCTTGCTGGCTGGCGCATTCGACGGGGTCCGAAGCGAAAAGTCGACCGCATAGCGACCGGCGGGGACGTTCCAGTAAGGCCCGTAGACGATGTGGCCCGGCCGAGATAGCCCGACCACCGCGGAGAGAGCGTTGTGAGGCCTCGCGAAGTAGTTGCCCTGCGCGCTCCAAAGCGGCGAGTGCCCGGGCTCCAGCACCCACGTTGCACCCGCGCCGAGTGCGAGCACGGCCAGCGACAGGGTCTCGGTGTTGATCAGCGACTTCTCGTTGCCGATGCCCGTGATCCAGCCGAGCCGGTTCCCGGCGGCATCGCGCTCCTGTAGCGACAGCAAGTGCGACCGGAGCGCCATCGCGTGCTGTAGAACGTCGTGGCGCTGCCAGAAGTTGCCGCTCGATGCGAGCAGGCGCTCCGACAGGATCGCCCAGAGCGCGAGGTAGTACGTTTCGCGGATCGCTGGGTAATCGAAGCGCTGATCTTCCCAGTTGTACGTCCACCCGCTCATTGCCTTGAGTGTGCTCCACTCGGCGAGCGCTCCGTCGAAATCGTCGGCGTTCAGCTTGTACAGTCCGTTCAGCGCGATCCTGTCGAAAAACTCCGACGGCGCGTACGGCGTCCAATGGCTGTTGTCGCCCCACAGCAGGCGCCAGCGAACGGGATGACCGTGGTCGTGCAAGCCGCTGGGTTGCGGGCGGCGATAGACCGCGGCCATGTAGCTTGCGAGCCAGTTGTCGTCGAACCAAAAGTGATAGAACGGCGTAGCCGCCTGGCGGCCGCCCGGCCCCTTGCCCGAATGCTCGTGAAACGCGAAGCCTGTCGGACTTTCGTCCGCGATGTCGCCGTCGTCGTTCATGTCGCCGAGGAGCAGGCAGTGCGGGTCCGGTGAGGTCACGTTCCAGGTCGCACCATATGTAATGAGTGCGACGAGATCCGCCGTGTGGCTCGGCGTCTCGCAATGGTCGTAGTAGGTCCAGGCGTAACGAACGCCCGTTTGGTCCCGCCACATGCCGTTGCTGCCGTACACGTAATCGACGGCCGCGGCGCCATGCGGGAAGTGCTGGCCGTAGAGCGCCGTTGGCTCGGCGCCGAGAGTGGAGAGCGGGATGAGGATCAAGACGAGCAGCAAAGCCAACTGGCTTTCCTCGCGACCGGCTCACCGATCTTGGGCGGGGAATGATGCACGCGCCGTGCCAATGCGAAACGCGCGGTTGTCTTGCCTGCGGAGACGTCGGCGCACCGGTATGGCGCAACAATTGGAAGACTTTGTACAACCTTCTACGAACGCGTTGGTCGTCGCGAGCGGTCGGCAGCGCGCACCGTTCCGACGAAGCATCGCGCTTCGCGCTGGCGTCGTGCGTCGAGAAGATCGGCAGCGCGATGGTATGGAGCGCGCCGAGCCCGGACGAGACGGGGAGGTCGCGGACGCCGCACGGCTAGCGTGATTCGACTTGCCGCCGACACGTAGCCATGGCGGTTTCCCAACGGTGGTTTTCTTGTTCCCCCCGGTGCCCGCCGATATCATCCCCACTTTCGCGTGGGGGAAACGTGTCGTACCGCACCGCTACAAAGCGTCTCTCGAGCCGATGACGAAGCTGCATGTTCTCATCGCACGGGCAGCGGCGTGCGCTGCGCTCGTGGCGGGGGCCTTCGCCGCCTACCCGGCGGCGGCCCAAGTCCCGATTCCGATGCGGGAACAGATCGAGCTGTTTCAGTCGCTGCCTCCCGCTCAGCAGCAAGGTCTCATCCGTGAGCTGCAACGCAACTTGCCGCCCGCACAGCGGCAAGCGATCGTCAACATGCTCCTCGAGGAGAGCGGCTTGCCGGCGACGGGGCGTGACACGGACATGCCCGCCGGTGCGGATGCCCTTGGCGCCGGAGGCTCCCCCGCGACTGGTTTCGGCGAGCTCGATCTCGAGGCCTATCTGCCGATCTTCGAGCCGGGGGATTGGCTCGTCATAGAGTTCAGCGAGCGCGAAGGAGCACAAGCATCGCTGACGAACGAGCGCGGACAACGGCTCACCGATTTCCTGCGGCGGCTGCAGGACGGCAACCCGTTCCAGCTGGATGCGAGCGGCAGGCTTTTGCTGCCGGGCGTTCCGGCAATCGCCCTGGCAGGCTTGAACGTCGACGAAGCCACCGTTCGCATCCGGGCCGAGCCTGCTTTGCGTCCGTTCGACATCGTGGTCACCCGCCTGCCGCTTCGGCCGGTCGGCACCGCCGCGCTCGAGCCGTTCGGCTACGATCTGTTCGAGCGCCAGCGAAGCGCGTTCCAGCCGAGAGACGATGTTCCCGTGCCGACGGGCTATGTCGTCGGTCCGGGCGATAGCGTCAACGTTCAGCTGTTCGGGAATCAGAACGACGAGTTCTTCCTCACCGTCAATCGCGACGGCATCATCAACTTCCCGGGTATCGGCCCGATCAACGTGAGCGGTCTCACGTTCGATGCTCTGCGCGACACCATCAATACTCGCGTGTCGGAGCAGCTGATCGGCGTGCGTGCAAGCATAACCTTGGGGGAGCTGCGCTCCATCCGCGTGTTCGTTCTCGGCGACGTTCGCCGTCCCGGGTCGTACCTCGTAGGCGGCTTCTCGACGATGATGAGTGCGCTGTACGCGGCGGGCGGCATAGCGGAGATCGGCTCCCTTCGTAACGTTTCGCTGTTGCGAGACGGTCAGACGGTCGGAACGCTCGACATTTACGACCTGCTGCTGCGCGGCGACACGGCCGGCGATCTTCGCCTGCAACCGGGCGACGCCGTGTTCGTTCCGCCGGTCGGCGCGACCGTCGCCGTCGACGGCGAAGTGCGCAGGCCGGCCATCTACGAGATCAGGAACGAGCGGACGATCACGGAGCTGATCGCGATGGCGGGCGGTTTTCGCCCCAACGCGGATCGCAGCGCGATCAAGCTCGAGCGCGTCGTGCCGAGCCGCGGCATGACCGTGCAGGACGTGGATTTGTCCGCGGACGCGTCTGCGATCACGATCCGAGACGGCGACACCGTTCGCGTCCTGGCCAACCTGGAGCAGCTGGAGAACGCCGTCAGATTGACGGGAAACGTCTACAACGAGGGCGTGTATCAGTGGTACTCCGGCATGCGTCTGAGCGACCTGTTGCCGTCGCCGGAGCGCGTCCGGCCGATGTCGGACTTGAACTATGTGCTGATCCGCCGCGAGGTGGCTCCGAACATCAACATGCAGGTGATCTCGGCGGATCTGAACGCGATCTGGAGGCGGGAACCCGGCGCGATCGACCCTGTGCTCGAGCCGCGCGACACGATCTACGTGTTCAACCTCGAGATTGGCAGGCAGCCGATCATCGAGCCGATCATTCAAGAGCTTCAGGCACAGACGGGCTCCAACGAGCCGTTCCCCATCGCCCGGGTGGCCGGGCAAGTCCGAGCGGCGGGCGCCTATCCGCTGGAGCCCGGCATGCGGGTGAGCGACCTCATTCGTGCCGGCGGCGGACTGACCGCTTCTGCCTATTCCCTCGAAGCCGAGCTCACGCGCTATCTCGTCGTCGATGGAGAGTATCGGCAAACCGAGCTGATCACGGTCGACATGGGGTCGCTGCTCCGGGGCGACGCGCAGACGGATCTGCTGATTGCGCCCTACGACTACCTCTTCATCAAGGAGGTTCCGCGTTGGCGAAGCGAGGCGAGCGTCTCGTTGCGCGGAGAAGTGCTGTTCCCCGGCACTTACCAGATCCGCGAGGGCGAGACGCTCTCGTCGGTGCTGCGGCGGGCCGGCGGATTGACGCCACAGGCCTTCCCACAGGGTAGCGTGTTCACCCGGGTCGAGCTGCAGCAGCGCGAGCGCGAGCAGTTGGAGACCCTCGCCCGCCGAATCGAGGCGGATCTCGCGTCGTTGTCGCTTTCGGATCCGTTGACCAACGATGCGATGTCGGTCGGACAGTCTCTGCTCACCCAGCTCCGCAATGCCACACCGACCGGCCGGCTCGTCATCCGCCTGGATGAGATCGTAGCCGGCGTCGCGGAGAGGGACGTGCTCCTCCGCGACGGCGACGAGCTTTTCGTTCCTCCCTTCCGCCAGGAAGTCACGGTTCTCGGCGAGGTGCAATACCCGACCTCGCACCTGTTCGAAGCGGGCCTCGCCCGCAACGACTACCTCGACAGGAGCGGCGGGCTCACTCGGCGTGCCGACGAGCGGCGCATCTACGTGGTAAGGGCGAATGGAGAGGTGGTGGCTGACGGCGGAGGGCGTTGGTTCCGGCGCACCGCGAGCGCGCAGATCGAGCCCGGCGATACGATAGTCGTCCCGCTCGACGTCGAGAGAACCCGGCCGCTCGCCCGTTGGAGCTCGATCACGCAGGTCGTCTACAACCTCGCGATAGCAGCCGCGGCAGTGAACTCGTTCTGACCGCATTCGGCGGCGCTCGGCAGCATGCGGATCGTGGTGTTATCGGAGACCTATCCGAAGCGCATGGGCTACCTCGTCACCATGCTGCCGAAGTATCTCGCCCGTCACGGCGCAGACGTGCATTTGATAGCTCTAGACCTACCGCCGTATCACTACCTGGCGGACGTGCGCCAGGCGCTTACCGATTTCTTTCAAGGGCAGATTCCCCCTGCC
>CAYWGQ010000115.1:0-12398 GCA_964457725.1 uncultured Gammaproteobacteria bacterium | reverse complement strand
GCGCGCAAGCGTCTGCCGTCGGCGCGGCGAACGACACCGAGGGTCACTCGATCGCGGTCTCCGGCCTACACGACCAATGGTCGTACAGCTTCGGGCATTTCGGCTTCGAGACAGACGGCTTCCGTCCGAACAACCATTTCGACCAAGAGGTGGCGAACGGCCTGGTGCAGTATCGGCCGAGCGCGGAAACGAGCATGCAGCTCGAGCTGCGGTCGGCGCGCACAGACAAGGGCGACCTGGAGTGGCTGTTCGACCCGACGGCGTTCTTCGAGGGCACGCAGCACCGCGAGCGCGTCGACACCGTGCGGCTCGGTCTACGAAGGAGCGGGATGCTCGGCGGCACTCTGCTCGGCTCTGCGACGTACCGCAGCGCGGAGATCGACTTCGCCGCGAATCTATCGTCCGCCGCCATCGACGCTGATACCCGCGATGTCGAGATCCAGCACATCGGCGGAGGCAACCGACTCACGTATCGCGCCGGTATCTCCTACGCGGAGCTTCGTGGCCGCCGCACGTTCGGCGCGCCCCCCCTGGCCGGAGCTCCACCGGCGCCCGACGGTTCCGACGTGCCGGCCGGCCCCGACGGCATGCCGACCGGCCCCGACGGCATGCCAGCCGGCCCCGACGTTATGCCGCCCGGCCTCGACGCCGTGCCGGAAGCGCTGATGCGGATTGCGGGCGACGTCGCGAGCGCGTACGCGTACGTGTCTGCGCGGCTGACGGAGCGGATCGAGCTCACGGTCGGAGCGAGCGCCGACGAGGTCGACATGGCGAGCGGGGAGCGGTCGCGAGTCAACCCGAAGCTCGGCGCGACCATCGATCTCGGCTCCCGCACGACGCTGCGGTTGGCGGCCTTCCAGACGCTGCAAGGCCACGAGATCTCCCGCGAGAACGTGCAGCCGTCGCTCGAGCCGGTAGACGTGGCCGGATTCAACCAGTTCTTCGTGACCTCCGAGCGCGAGGTCGCGACGCGCTACGGGCTCGGATTGGATCACCGCTTCGGCGAGAGAATGTTCGGCGGTATCGAGGCCTCGCGCCGAGAGAGCGATTATCCGGTGACGGTCGTCGGCCCTCCGCCGACGCATCAGGTCGTCGAGGAGCTCCGCCGCACCGACGAGGAGCTGCATCGCGCCTACCTCTACTGGACGCCGACCGACACGCTCGCGGCGAGCGCCGAGTATCAGTACGAGCGGTTCGACAACCACGGGGCGCTCTTCCGCGGCTACACCGAGATGCGGGCCGAGCGCTTGCCGCTCGAGCTGCGCTACTTCCATCCGTCCGGCTTCAGCGCCGCGGTGCGCGGCACCCGCGTGCGGCAGAGCGGATTCTTCTCGAGCTTCGTCGAGATACAGCCCGCTATCGCGGAGCCTCCCGAGTACGGCCGGGACGACTTCTGGATCTTCGACGCGTCGCTCGCGTACCGGCTGCCGAACCGTCGCGGCATCGTCTCGCTGAACGTCGGCAACCTGTTCGACGAAAGCTTCCGCTTTCAGGACACGGATCCGGGGAATTCCGAGTTTCTACCCGAACGAATGATGTATCTGCGCTTCACATTGGCATTCGACTAAATCTGACATGCGGGAATGTAGTCCCAAATGCCGCAAAAGATCATTCCGTATGCAACCGGATGCGCTACTATCCGCAGCGGGGGGACTATGCGGGTCGTAGCGTTCGCAAACTCAACAAGAAGAGGTGTTCCTTAACATGGCAGCTCAACGACACGTGGAGAACAGCGCCCGCAACGAGATTGCGGCGCTTCTGCACGATCAGTTCTCGCGACTCACGAGGCAGCTGCGCAACATGGATCTGCCGCAAGGCATGACGCCGGAGCGGCTGAGCGCGCTGTCGGTGATCGAGAAGCACGGCCCGATTTCCGTCACCGCGCTGGCAGACCGCGAGATGGTTCGCCCGGCCACGATGTCCAGAATGGTCTCCGCACTCGTCGACGAAGGGCTCGTGCGCCGCCACGAGGACCGCGAGGACGGCCGCGGCGTGCTCGTCACGACCACGCCGAAAGGGCGCCGGGCCTATCAGCGTGCGCACCAGCAGCGGCTGCATCAGTTCATCGAAGCGCTCGAGCGGCTGACTCCGGAGCAGCTGACGGCGATGAAGGCGCTCGCGTCCGCGCTCGAGAAGTTCACGGCCGTCCTGGACGGCCATTACGGCAAAGGCTAGCCGGTCGCCGTTCCCTCGCTCGGACGCGCGGCGACCGCATCGAGCGTTCGCCGTACCGTCTTCGCGAGCTCCGCGAGCGAAAAGGGCTTCGACAGCGGGACCGCGCCGAGCGCAACCGCGAACTCGGGCAACGGCGCGTCGCTCGCGAAAATCAGCCCGACTCGGCCTTGGTCGGCGAGCGCCCGCTCGAGCCACTCGGCCCTCCCCCGCCCGCACAGCTGCCCGTCGACGATCAAGAGCTCCGGCCGATGATCGCGCAGCACTCCGTGGAGGCTGCCCGTGTCCGCCGCCGTCCGGACCTCGTAGCCGAGCACCTCGAGAATCTGTCGGATCGTCGAGCGGAGCCCCTCTTCCGGGGCGAGCACCAGCACGCGCTCGCGGCCGGCCGGAAGGGTCGAGAGCGGCGTCGTTCCGGCCGTCGCGTCGGTCTGCGCCTCGGCCGCCCGCGGCAAGAGCAGCGTGACCGTCGTCCCGCGCTCCGGAGTGCTCTCGAGACGCACCGAGCCGTTCGCGCTCTCGGCGAACCATCGCACCATGCTCAACCCGAGTCCCGTGCCGCCTCGCTCGACCTTCGTGGAGAAGAACGGCTCGAAGACGCGCTCGCGCAACTCCGGGGGGATGCCGCAACCGTCGTCGGCGACGCTGATCGCAACCTCGCGGGCCCCGGCCCGGCCGGCCGCCGCGACGGTACGTTCCCCGACCGACACCACGACCTTGCCCTTCCCGGCGATCGAATCGCGCGAGTTGACCGCGAGATTCACGATCACGCTTTCGAGCTGCGCGGCGCTCGCGCGGACCGGCCACTGACCCGGCGCGATCCGCGTCTCGAGCGAAATCCGGTTGCCGAGCGCACGGCCGAGCAGCGGCTCGAGATCCGCGGCGACCCGGCCCGCGTCGACGACACCGACGTCCGCGTCCTCGCGCCGCGCGAATGCCAACAGCTGCCGGATCAGCTCCGCGCCGCGCTTCGCCGCGTCGCGCGCGGGCTTCACTTTCCCGAACAAGCGCTCGTCGGCGCGAACGTCCTCGGCGACGAGCGACAGATTGCCGACGAGAATCGTCAGCAGGTTGTTGAAATCGTGCGCGATCCCGGCCGTGAGGCTGCCGAGCGCCTCCATTCGCGCGCTCTGCTGCACCGCGCGAGCGAGCTGGTGCTCGCGAGTCGCGTCGAGAAAGATCCCGAGCGCCGCCCGAGCCCCCTCCGCCGCGCGCAGATCGCCTCGCAGGACGATCTCCGCACCCCGAGGCTTGCGGAGCCGCAGGGTCGTGCTCCGTGCCGTCCCCGTCGCAAGCACCGCCTCCCACGCGCGCCAGTCCGCGGGGTCGACGAGGAAGTCGCGCAAGTTCATCGCCGTGATCGCGCGCGCGCTCGGGGCGTGCAGCAGCTCGCGCATCTTGCCGTTCGCGGCGAGCACCTCGCCGCCCTCTCCGACGAGAAGCGTAGCGACGACACTGCTGTCCTCGAGCACCGGCCACCCGCCGGCTTGGTCGGGAAGCTCGGCACGAGCCTTTCTCTGGCGCATCGGGTCTCCAAGTCTCGCGGCTCGCCGAGCGCGAGAGCCAAGCCGATGCACGCTAATACAACGAAGTACGGCGCTGCTTGACTGATTTCACAGTTATCGGGGGTCGGACGAAACAATGACGGCCCTCACACGGAAAGCGGCGGCGGGCGCGTAAGCTACGCCTTCCCGGGTGGCGGGAAGCGCCGAGTTGGACGACGCGAAGCTAACGAGAACGATCGCCAGCACGGCTACGATCAAGCTCGCGAACCTCCCCTCCGCCGAGCTCGTTCATACGCCGCTCGAGGAACGCTTCGAGCGCCTCACTCGGCTCGCCAGGCGAGCCCTCGGCATGCCGGTCGCCGCGATCATGCTGCTGAACGACGGGAAGCAGTGGTTCAAATCGATCGCAGGCTGGAACGTCTCCGAGCTGGCGCAGGACATGACGCTCTGCGAATGGACGCTCGACGAGCGCAGGATCCACGTCGTGGCCGACATGGCGGCGGATCCCCGCACCGCACGCCACCCGTTCGTCGTCGGCCCGCCGAACCTGCGCTTCTACGCCGGATTCCCCCTCTACGACCGCGAGGACGTCCCGAACGGCAGCTTCTGCGTGCTCGACAGGAAGCCGCGGGCGCTGTCGCCGGTGGACGAGCGCACTTTCCTCGACCTCGCGGAGCTCGCGCAGCAGGAGCTGCGGGCCGACGACCTGACGAAAGCCGGCGCGGCGCTCGGCGCAAAGCTGAGCGTGGCCCGCCGCGAGGCGATGATCGACCCGTTGACACGCCTCTGGAACCGGCGCGGCGCGAACGTGCTGCTCAAGGCCGCGCTCGAGCGAGCCGATCGCGAGCGCCTGACGCTCGGCGTGGCGGTGCTCGATCTCGACAATTTCAAGCGGATCAACGACACGTACGGGCACCAAGCCGGCGACGAGCTGCTGCGCAAGATCGGTGCCCGCCTCGTCGGCGCGGTTCGGAACCAGGATCTCACGTTCCGGCTCGGCGGAGACGAGTTCCTGCTGCTGATGATCGACACGGACGAGGACGCGGCGAAGCGGATCGCGGAGCGCGTGCGGCGCGCGATCACGGACGAGACGATACCGACCCGCGTCGGCGAGCTCCCCGCGAGCGCGAGCGTCGGTCTCACGATGCGCGGGGCCGACGAGCGCCTGACGGTCGAGGAGCTGCTCGAGCGCGCCGATCAGGCGTTGCGCCGCTCGAAGACGGACGGCCGCAACCGCGTCCGCGTGTACGCCTGACGCGTCCGCGCCTCGCCGCATCGGCGCCTACTCGAACCGGCCGGTTCGGTTTTTCCGCCGCTTCGCTCGCGTCGGCATCGACCGCCCGCTATCATCCCGTTCCGGGGGGTCGAGCGGGCGGCTGCAATGGCCGCCGTCCTGAACGGTCTCACGATCCCCCAGAGCCGTTAAAGGAGAACGCCGTGAGCAAATCCGAGAAGGGGGATTTCGACAACGTACCCGCACCGCGGGAAGAGTCGGTCAGCACGGACCGTCGCAGCTTCCTGAAAGGTGCCGTGGCGGCGGCGCCCGCCGCCGCGCTGATCGCCGGCGGCGCAAACGCTCAAACCGGATCCGGAGCGGCTTCCCGTCCCGGCGTCGCCCGGCCGACCGAGGCGGAGGGACGCAGCGACTACGACCCGCCGGACATCCGGCCGGGCAACTTCATCCGCCATCCGGCATCGGACTACATGCTCGACGTGCTGAAGGCGCTCGATCTCGAGTACGTCGCGGTGAACCCGGGCTCTTCGTTCGAGGGCCTGCACGAGTCGATTCTGAACTACGGCAACAACACGAAGCCGGAGATCCTGACCGTCCTGCACGAGGAGACCGGCGCCGCGATGGCGCACGGCTACGCAAAGGCGGCCGGTAAGCCGATGATGACCCTGATGCACGGCACCGTCGGTCTGCTGCACGCGTCGATGGCGATCTTCCAGGCATGGGCGGACCGCGTGCCGATCTTCGCGGTCGTCGCGCACAACCGCAATCCGACCGGCGTCGTGAACCGGCCGCACAGCGCTCAGGACATGGGCGCGATCGTCCGTGATTTCGTCAAATTCGACGACGAGACGACGACGCTCGAGCGATTCGCCCACGCGGCGATGCGCGCGTACGCGATCGGCATGACGCCGCCGATGGGACCGACGTTGCTCGTCGTCGACTCGGCCCTCCAGGAGATGCCGCTGCCCGACGGGTTCAACCTGCCGGTGCCGAAGCTGGTGATGCCGACGTTCCCGCAAGGCGACGCGAATGCCGTCCGCGAAGCGGCACGTTGGCTCGTCGAAGCGGAGCGGCCGCTGATTCGGCCGCAGAAGCTCGCACGAACCGAGCGCGGCTGGGACCTGCTGATCGAGCTCGCGGAGCTGCTCCAGGCGCCGGTCGACGTCGGCGGCTATGCCTCGTGGCAGGACTTCCCGTCGTGGCATCCGCTCTACGGGAACGGCGGTCCCGACTACCGTCCGGACGTGATCCTCGGCCTCGAGCAGAACGACATGGCCGGCTCGGTCCGCCTCGCACGCGCGAACGGCGGCCGGACGATCAGCATCTGCTCGGAGTACCTCAACCAAGGCACGAACATCCACGATTACGGCCCGTACTCCGAGGTCGATCTCGCGATCGCGGCCGACGGCGAAGCGACGCTGCCGCTCTTGATCGAGGAGATCCGCAAGCTCACGAACCGCGATCGCGAGCGTGCGCGGCAGGCTCGGGGCCAAGCCATCGCGGCGGCGCACAAGGCCATCCGCGAGCAGGAGCTCGACGATGCGCGCCACGGTTGGAACAACGCGCCCATCAGCGTCCCGCGGATGATCGCGGAGCTCGGCCGGCAGATCCAGAACGACGACTGGGCGATCGTGTCCGGTCATCAGTTCACCGGCACGTGGCAGCGGCGGCTCCTCAATCACGATCGGCACTACCGCTACAACGGCGACTGCGGCGGCTTCGGCATCGGCTACGACACGCCGGCATCGGTCGGCGGCGCGCTCGCGCACCGCAAGCACGGCCGGCTGCCGATCGCGATCGTCGGCGACGGCGACTTCAACTTCGTCGGCGCCGGCGCGATGTGGACGGCGGCGCACCACCAGATCCCGCTGCTGACGATCGTGCACAATAACCGCGCGTACCACGCGGAGGTCATGCTCGTGCAGCGCACGGCGGCCCGCCGCGGCCGCGGCACGGACCGTTGCCACATCGGCAACGTGATCACGGACCCCGCTCCGGACTACGCGAAGATCGCGCAGGGCTACGGGATGTACGCCGAGGGGCCGATCACGGACCCGAACGACTTCTCCCCGGCCCTCGAGCGCGCGCTTGCCCGCGTGCGGGCCGGCGAGCCCGCGCTGCTCGACGTGATCTCGCAGCCGCGTTGACGGCGGTTGGCTGACCGACATGAGAAGGAAAACGATGACCGATTCACGTGCGCGGCTCGCTGGCCGCATCGCCGCCGCCGCGGCGCTCGTTCTCGCCCCGCTCGCCGCGGTGCATGCACAGGCGCCGCAGGGACTGACCGGAGACCCCGCCCGCGGGGAGAAGCTGTTCACGACGGAGTACAAGTGCTACGCGTGCCACGGGTACGACGCGCAGACCGGCGAGCGGCGGCTCGTGCCGATGCGGTTCCCGCTCGAAGGGTTCATCACCTTCGTGCAGAACTCGCCGCTTCCGCAGATGCCCGCCTACCCCGACATGCCGGCGCAGGCGCTCGCGGACGTCTGGGCGTACATCCAGACGATCCCGGTCGACGCGCCGGAGGTCGACGACATTCCCGCGTTGCGCGAGATTCGCGACCGTAAGGTCCGCGCGCTCGAGGGGAACTGAGCCTGCCGATCAGGAACGAGGCCTCGGCGGCTGACGCCGCCGAGGCCTCTTTCCTTTCGAGGGCCGCAAACGCGTCCCTCCCCCCCGCCGGTCAAAAGAAGTTGTACTGGAACGTGAGCCCGTACTCGCGCGGCCGGCCGCGGTAATCGGCAACGGCGCTGCGCGGCGGCGCGCTGATGCCGACGATGCCGCCCGGGCCGCCCTGAGTCCAATAGCCGCGGCCGAACGACTGTGCGTTGTTCGCGTAGTGCTCGTCGGTCAGGTTGTTCCCGTACAGCGTCGCAGACCACCGGCCGCTGTCCGTCGTGTAGCGCAGCGTCGCGTTCACGAGGTTGTAGCTCGGCACCTCGTAGCGCGAGTCGATGAAGGATGCGGCGAAGTTCGCGTCGTCCACCGTGTCGAAGCACCACATGACTTGGGCAAGCTCATCCTCGGTAAAGCCCCCGGGATGCGTCTGCATCGGTCCGGTCTTGTTGAAGTTCACGGCGACGGTGAAGTTGCCGCGCCGCACCGGGACGTCGTATCGGCCGCTCAGCGTGTAGCTGCGATCCATCGGCGGCGGGAACAGGTTCGGGCCGTTGTTGATGCACGGGTTCGAGAGGCGGTAGTTCGCCCTTCCCGTCGCGCCTTCGATCACGAACCGGTCGGTGACCGCGAACATCGCCTCGACCTCCGTGCCCCAAAGATCGACGTCGCCCTGGTTCACGAGCTGGATCACGAAG
The DNA here is from genome assembly GCA_964457725.1 of uncultured Gammaproteobacteria bacterium. Classification (GTDB taxonomy): domain Bacteria; phylum Pseudomonadota; class Gammaproteobacteria; order Steroidobacterales; family Rariloculaceae; genus FEN-1219. Next base: position 4,173 of record CAYWGQ010000115.1, on the reverse strand, counting down.
CCCGTCGGAGCATTGGGATCCCTGACCGCTGACGCGCCCTGGCGGTTCGTGAAGTCCATCTCGTAGTACGTCGCGTTGAAACGGAACCGCCCGTCGAGCCATTCCGACCGGAACCCGAGCTCCTGGTTCTCGAGCCGCTCCGGCGGGACCGGCGCGGGCGGGGGGCGCTCGTGGTACGTCGGGCAACGCACGGGCGGCGGCACCGAGACCGTGCACACAGCCGGGGGCACCGAGAACGTCCCCGAGCGAAACGCCTTCGACGACGTGACGTACAGCATGAAGTCGTCCGTCACGTTGAAGTCGACGGTCGCGCGCCAATCGGTCTCGTTCCAGTCGTTCGAGTCCGAGATCGTCGTCGAGACGCCGTCCTGCGGAATGAAGTTGTCGGACGCGAACAGCGTGCTCGTGAGGTCTTTTTCGTCCCAGGATTCGCGGACTCCGAGCGTCAGATTCACACGGTCCCCGAAGTGAAATGTGCTGCTCGCGAAGACGCCGTACGCGGTCGCGTCCTGCTGCGTCGTGCCGTCACCGGTGACCCGCAGGCGCTGCTCGCCGTCGCTGCAATATGGCGGCTGCGCGCCGCCGGCCGCGCAGCCCCACAAGTTACCGTTCGGCGTGCCGCCGGTGGTCGCGTTGAAGCTGCTCGAGCCGACGACGCTGTAGAGCGCCTCGCGCGGCGAGCCGGAGTCCTCCTTGAAGTAGTTCGCGCCGGTCACGAAATCGATGCGGCCGTCGGCGAACGACAGGTTGAACTGGAACTCCTGGTAGAACACCTCCGACTCAACGGTCGACGGCCGGAACTCCATGCCGAGGAGCTGCCAGTCGCTGACGCTGTCGCTCTTGAAGTCGGACAGGCCGGTCGTCGAGATCAGCGAGACGCGGTCCGAGATCTCCCAGTTCACCGTCGCGTCGAGCTGCGTGTACTTCGCGTTGTTCCACTGCCGGCACATGTCATCCCAATCGGGATCGGCATCGTCGAGGAAGCACCAGCTCGGCATCGTGTAGTCGTCGAGCACCAGCCGCGGGTCGTTGTGCCGCAGGCGCTCCTGGCCGCTCTGCTCGAGGAAATCCGATACCCAATCCGCGTAGTTGCCTTCCCAGCAGACGAACGGGTTCGTCGGATCGAACGGACAGACCGGATCCATCTTGAAAGCGACCAGATCGGTCGGGCTGCCGTCCGACTCGGAATCGGTGTGCAGCGCACCGAACGTGACGCTCACGCGCTCGCTCGGCTGCCAGGCGAGCTGCAGCCGCGCGAGCGAGTCCTCGGAGCTGCCGAGCAGCTGCGGCCCGCGGCGAACGTAGCCGTCCTGATGCAGATACGCGCCCTGCGCGCGCAGGTACAAGTTGTCGCTGAGCGGCACGTTCACCATGCCGGTCACGTCGTAGTGATCGAAGTTGCCGCCGGTGACCCTGAGGTACGCGTCCTGCTCCGCCGACGGCTGCTTCGAGAAGACTCGGATCGCGCCACCGGTGCTGTTGCGGCCGAACAGCGTGCCCTGCGGCCCGCGGAGCACCTCGATGCGCTCGACGTCGAGGACACGCATGACGGGCCCGGTCGTCCGCGGCATGAACACGTTGTCGACGTAGAACCCGACGCTGCGCTCGCCGGTCGCGCCGCCGCCGCCGCTGACGCCGCGGATCTGGAAGGTCGGCGAGGTGTTGCCCGTGCCGCGCGAGCCCTTGATGTCGAGGTTCGGCGCGATCGTCGCGAGCTCCATCATGTCGCGTACGCCGCGGAGCTCGAGATTCTCGCCGCTGAATGCGATGACCGAGATCGGCGTCTGCTGGAGCGACATCTCGCGCCGCTCGGCGGTGACGATGATCTCCTCGAGCTGCGCCTCGGCGACGCTCGCGGCGCCGATCGAGAGGGCGACCGCGGTCGCCAACGCGGCGGGGCGAGGCGCCGTGCCGACTCTCGAGCCCCCCGAAGCACGAGAGCACCTGCTGACCTTATCCATGTTCAATCCCCCTTGAACAGGAAGCGGTGAAGTGTTGTGAGTGCGCGACCCCCGAAAGCGCTGGCGGCACCCGCCGAATCCCCCCGTCGCGAGCTAATGTACAACAGTCTTAGGGACGAGTGTAACCAGGCGGCAACGACGCCGCGGAGGTGGCGGGGAAGTGTTGCGGAGCCGCTACTGCCGCCGCGCGGCGTCAGCGCACGCCGATGAACTCGCGCCCGTCCTCGAGCGTGACCTTGCGGAGAAAGAAGGCCTTCGGGTCGTCGCGGCGCGGGGAGCCGACCGCCGAGATTCTCGTGCCGGGCTTGATCATGTCGGGCAGCAAGCCCATCCGGACGGCCATGTTGGCCGGCGAGCCCTCGACGAAGTTGACGATCTCCGTCTCGCCGTTCGGCAGAGTGAGCTTCAGAGTGAGCGAGATGTGCGGGTTGCGGAAGTTCAGCGTCTCGACGACGCCTTCGAACGGGACCTGCTGGTCGAAATCGTAGATCGCGAACGAGTGGTGCGCGGCTGCCGGTCCCGCGAGGAGACCGGCCGCCACGACCACCGCGAGCAGGCGCCGTACACGGCCTTGCGGCGCACGTCCCGTCCCCTTCATGCACAGGTTCGCCATGGCGGCCAAGATAACAGCAAAAACCATGCGCAGCCATGCACTTATGCAAACTCAAGATTCCCGCCGAGAGGCGCCCCCGTACGCTAGAATACGCTCGGGCGCGCGGGATCCGGCCGGAACCGCACGGGGATGCGGCGGTCTGAACCCGAGCGAAAGCCGAAGGAAATTCGGAAGCTTACGAGGGACATCGCGCAACGATGAGCAACACCAAGAAGACGGCCGCTTACGGGTTCGGCCTCGCGGCCATCGTTCTGGCGGCCGGCGTGATCGCGCAGACGAACGAGCTCGAGCCGCCTCCGCCGCCCTCGCCCGAGAAGCAACGGATGATCGACCTCGGCATCGAGCACGGCACGGCGATCGGCCTGTACGAGCACTTCAAGCGCGAGGCGAACGGCGGCAGCCAGCCGACCTGGCGCACGATTCCCGATTGGACCGGGATCTGGACCCGAGAGGCGAGCCCGTTCTTCTGGGACCCGGACCAGACCTCGACCAACGGGATGCCGACCGCAAAGCTCACGCCCGAGTACGAGCGCGAGCTCGTCGAGCGCGTGACGAAATGGAATCAGGGCATCGACTACGACCCGCTGAGCCAGTGCAACCCGGCCGGGATGCCCCGGTGGATCGTCGAGCCGTTCCTGAAGGAGTTCATCGTCACGCCGCAGCAGGTGTGGCTGATCAACGAGATGCAGAACGAGGTCCGGCGGATCTACACGGACGGCCGCGACCATCCGAGCGAAGACGACGCGTATCCGCTCTGGGAAGGCGACTCGATCGGCTTCTGGGACGGCGACCGGCTCGTGATTCACACGACCCACCTGCGCGAGAACATGCTCCAGCGCATTCAGCCGATGACGAGCGAGCAGGCCGAGGTCGTCGAGGTCTGGTACAAGACGGATCCGGAAACGATCGTCGCCGACGTCTGGCTCTACGATCCGGTCGCGCTCGAGGAGCCTTGGTACACTAGGCAGGTGTACAAGAAGTTGTCCAACGAGGATCGTAGCCTGCGCATCCGCTATTGGCACTGCGGCGAGAATCAGAACAACGTCGTGATTCAAACCGACGAAGGCGGCTCGGACTTCGCCGACTTCACGTTCACACAGGACGACTAGTGAGGAGAATTAGGATGAAAAGAGCGTTTCTGGCAAGCGCGCTCGGTGCGCTCGCGCTCGGCAGCGTGCCGGCAACGGCCCACCACTCGACGGCGATGTTCGACGACACGAAGGAAGTGACGGTGACCGGCGTCGTGAAGGAATTTCAGTACACGAACCCGCATTCGTGGCTGCTCGTGGACGTGACGAACGAGGACGGCACGGTGACGACCTGGGGCTTCGAAGCCGAGGGTCCGAGCACGCTGATGCGCGCGGGTATCCGCAAGAGCGACCTCACGCCCGGCACAGAGGTCACGATCACCGGGCATCCGATGAAGGACGGCCGGCCTGCTGCCGCCTGGATCCGCGCGACGCGCGGCGACGGCAAAGAGCTCGATCCGCGCGCGGGTTTCGCGATCCGCTGACGAGTCGCCAGGAGGCGGCCGGCATCGGCCGCCTCCGCTTCGCGCGGCGCCCGACGCTCCGGCCGCCGACGGTCTGAGTCCCGCCT
>CAYWGQ010000114.1:0-12499 GCA_964457725.1 uncultured Gammaproteobacteria bacterium | reverse complement strand
GCCCGGGCTGGATCGTGCCGCCGTAGACGAACACGGCCGGGCGGTCGAGCCGCGCGATCGCCATCGCGCAGCCCGGCATGTTCTTGTCGCAGCCGCCGATCGCGACGAAACCGTCGAACCCTTGGCCCGCGACGACGGCCTCGATCGAATCGGCGATGACCTCGCGCGAGACGAGCGAATAGCGCATCCCCGGGGTACCCATCGAGATGCCGTCCGACACCGTGATCGTGTTGAACAGCACGCCCTTCGCGCCTGCCTCGTCCGCGCCGGCCGCGGCTTCGCGGGCGAGCCCGTCGATGTGCATGTTGCACGGCGTGACCATCGCCCACGTGGACGCGACGCCGACCTGCGGCTTGGCGAAATCCGCGTCGGTGAAACCGACCGCACGGAGCATCGCCCGGCTCGGCGCCTGCTCGAGACCGTCGACGACGATGCGGGAATGCCGGCGCGGATCCGCCGGTTGGGTCTTGTCCGTCATGAAGCCCGCCTGGAGGGTGGTGGAAGAAGTCTCAGGGGCAGCGAATTATGTGGGTCGCGCGCGCCTGCGGCAACCGGCGGCGCTTGGTTGCGCGCGGGTCCGGGAGTATCATCCACGCGCTTTTCGCGGCCTTCGGAGAACGGCCGGAAACGGCCGCGGCCACTATGGAACTGGGGAATTCGGGGATCTTCCGGCTCGCGAGCGTCGGCAGCTATCTGGACGCGCTGTCGTCCATCACGGACGAGATGAGCCTGCGCGAGCGCAGCAACCTCATCTTTCTCGACAAGTGCCTCCACTCGTACTGGGGGCTCGGCCAGAACGTCATCCTGAACTGGTGCCCGAGCGGCGACGGGATCGACCTGCTCGCGATCCCCCACTACGCGGTCGCCGCCTACTCGAGCCAGACGTCCCGCACCGCGGAGTCGGGCGACCGCGCAGGCCAGCCGACGATCAGCCCGAAAGAGCATTTCTTCCAGTCGCTGCTGTCCGGCCGCAGGCGGCTCTCCCCGCGGCAGATGCACAACGTCGAGCGGCTGCTCGGCGTCGAGCGCACGCACCTCGCGCTTCGGGAGCCCCTGACCTGCACGGCGCCGCAGATCGAGATCATCGAGAAGATGATCAAGCGCTACAGCATCACCTACGTGCCGTTCCGCGGCGTCGCGCTGTTCGACATCGTCGGGTTCAGCCTGCTCACGCCGTTCGAGCAGATGATGCAGCTGAACAGCCTGTCGTACTCGCTGAACTCGGCACACAACAAGCTGCTGACGCGCGGCATCGCGGTCGACTTCGCGCGCACGACGACCGGCGACGGCTTCTACATCTGGAATCGCGACCTGAGCCTGAACGGCAACGTCAATTTGTACCACTTCGTGCACATCGCGCTCGCCGACAACGCGATCGCCCGCAGCAAGGCCGAGCACAATACCGTCCCGGAGCTGCGCGCCGGCTTCCACATCGGCCCGAGCTACGAGTTCCACCAGGCGGAGGGGCTCAATCCGACGCTCTACAGCTACATCGTCGGCGACGTCACCGTCGAGCTCGCGCGGATGATGGACCGGGCCCTGCCCGGGCAGATCGTGATCGGCGACTTCACCGCCGAGATGATGGACGGCAGCGACGAAGGCGGCACGGCGACGTTCGACTCGGTCGGCTTCGTCGAGAAGGCCGCAGAGACGCTCGAGAAGCTGCGCGGGCTCGAGCTCGCCGGCGAGCGGATCGAGGTGATCAAGTGCTATCTGACCGGCGCGCCGCTCATGACCGGCCGCTACGGTGTCCGCCGGATCACCATCCACGACAAGCACGGCATGTCGCGCCACGTCTACAACGCGAAAGCGAACATTTACCGGCGGAACGCCGAGCCGATCCTGCTCGGCATCGAGGACCGCCTGCTCGACCCGGGCAGCCGCCCGCCGCCGACCAGGCTGCGTACCGCTCCGCTCTGAAGCCCCTCTCCCCACGCGGCACCCTAGGAGCGGCTGTCCCGCCGCGACTCCCGCGCGTAGAAGAATCGCGGCTGGACAGCCGCTCCTACCGGACGAACGGCCGGGCCGGATGAACGCGCCGGCTAGGCGCGGCCGACTTCGGGTTTCGGCACGACGAGCGTCGCGCTGGCGGTCTCGTCGGCCGGCAGCGCGTCGGTCGCGCCTTTCGGCCCCTGGAAGCGCAGCTGATGATGGCCGACGGCGATCAGATCGCCGTCGCGCAGCCGATGCTCGCGGACGCGGCGGCCGTTCACGAAGCAGCCGTTCGTGCTGCCGAGATCGATCAGAACCCAGCCTTCCCGCGTTTCCATGAACAGATTCTGGAAGCGGCTCACGTACATGCTGTCGAGGCTGATGTCGCAGCTCTCGTCGCGCCCGAGCACCATCCGTGGCCGGTTGAGCGTGATTTCCGCGATCCGCTCCCGGCCGCTCGAGACGACCAGCCGTGCGGCCTCGATCTTGAGCTCGGAAGGGTCGCTCAGGTGCACCGCGTCGGCGGAGAGCTTCTCCTCCGCCGGCTCCCAGGCGGTTGCGTCGTAGCGCAGATGCAGCTCCGTGCCGATCTCCTTCAGCAGCGCCCGCGTGACCCGGGGCTGACGCGAGCTGCCGGCCGAGCGCGACGCGAGCGTCTCGAGCGCCCGCGCGCAAAGCATGTTGATGTCGCCGACGACGCCTTGCGTGAACGCCTGCACGTCGACGATGACGTCGTCCGGCATCAGCTCCTCGCTCCACGTGCAACCCGCCCCGCCGAGGCACGCGCGGATGTACGACCGCGTCTCCTCGAGCGTGAAACCGATCAGCCGCTGATGGACCGCGCGGGCGAGCGGCCCGCCGTCGAACTGCGGCAGCAGGTTGGTGACGAGGTCGTCGCTGCGCGTCGTGAGGAGCAGGTAGACGATCGGGCGATTGCGGAGCCGCACTTGAGCGAGCGCCTCGATCTCGCGGAGCACCGCGGCCGACAGCCGCTCGATCCCGTCGACGACGATGAACGAATAGCGGCCGTTCGCGGTCTGGTGGCGCAGGAACACTTCGAGGATGCGCCGGGACTCGGCCGCGCTCGCCTCGACGGCGCCCGGCCCGAGGTCGTGCAGCAGCTGCTCCAGCAACTGCTCGCGGCTCTCGAGGCCCGGCCGTACCCAGCTGACGTGCGCGCCGTCCGGCAGCTGCAGACGCTGGCGGATGAACGTGGTCTTGCCGACGCCGGCGACCCCGCTCAGGAACAGCGATTGGACCCGCGTCTCGAGCAGGTCCTTCAGCTTCTGCTGGGCGAAACGGATCGAGTGCGATACGACGAGCGGCCGCGGGCGCCCCGGTGCGAACGGGTTCGTCTCGAGCTTGTAGTGATCTATCAGCAAAGCGGTCCAACGCGTTGTCGTTATGGCGCCGCCGTCCCCCTGGCATGCGCGCGGAATCCACTTGGATTGTCCACAAATCGACGGACGGTGCCAGTCCAATCGGTGCGAACGCGGTTGGTGAAGCTTCTGAAGGATCGCAGCTATCCCGCAGTCATCGCAGGAAAAAGTTGCCTGGAAGTAGTCCGGACGACTCGGAGGGAAAGTGGTCGGGGCGACTGGATTTGAACCAGCGACCTCTTGCGCCCCATGCAAGTGCGCTACCAGGCTGCGCCACGCCCCGACGAAACGGAGTGTACCCGGAATCGGCTATCGAGGGGCGGCCGATTCGCTCGCGGCCGTCAGCGCCGCAGCAGCTTCAGCACGTCCTCGAGCTCGGCTCGGACTTGCTTGATGATCTGCTGGCTCTGGCTCGTGTCGCTGCGCGCCTCTTCGCCGGCGAGCCGCTGCCGTGCGCCGCCGATCGTGAAGCCCTGCTCGTAGAGCAGGCTCCGAATCTGCCGGATGATCAGCACGTCCTGGCGCTGATAGTAGCGGCGGTTGCCGCGCCGCTTCACCGGCTTCAGCTGCGGAAACTCCTGCTCCCAATAGCGCAGCACGTGCGGCTTCACGCCGCAGAGCTCGCTCACCTCGCCGATCGTGAAGTAGCGTTTACCGGGGATCGGTGGGAGGTCGTCGTTATTCCCTGGTTCCAGCATAGGCCTCGACTCGCGCTTTCAGCTTTTGACCGGGCCGAAACGTCACCACGCGGCGCGCCGTGATCGGTATCTCCTCGCCGGTCTTCGGATTGCGCCCCGGGCGCTTGTTCTTGTCGCGCAAGTCGAAGTTGCCGAAACCGGAGAGCTTCACCTGCTCTCCCGAGGCGAGCGCCGCCCGCAGGTCCTCGAAGAACGAGTCGACCAACTCGCGCGCCTCGCGCTTGTTCAACCCCAACTCGTTGAACAACGACTCGGCAATGTCCGCTTTTGTCAGTGCCATAGTATTACGGTGTAAATCGTCCGCCGCCCGTGTCGTTTACGTTCTTATTCTTGCTCCGAGCTCACGCTCCAGCCGGAGCGTGACGGATCGCACGGCTTCGTCTGCATCCGCGTCGGTAAGCGTGCGATATTCGTCCTGTAAAATCAAGCCTAAAGCCACGCTTTTTCTACTTGAATCTACCCCTGGGCCGCGATATACGTCGAACACGACGACCTGCTGCAGGCGCTCGCCGACGGCGGCCTGGACGACGTCGAGCAGACGCGCGACCGGCAAATCCTCCGCGACGACGACCGCCAGATCCCGCCGCAGCGACGGAAACTTCGAGTGCGGCCGATGCCGCGGCACGCGCGCGTCCGCGACCGCCTCGAGCTCGAGCGCGAACAGCACGGGCTCGGCCTTGAGATCGAGCGAGCGGGCGAGCCGCGGGTGCAGCACGCCGATCCAGCCGACCGGCGTCGGGCCGCGAACGATCCGGGCGGTCTGCCCGGGGGCGAGCGCCGGGTGGGAAGCCGGCTCGAAGCGGTACTCGGCCGCGCGCCCGCCGAGCGCGAGCAACGCCTCGACGTCGCCCTTCACGTCGTAGAAGTCGGCCTCCGGAGCCGCGCCGTCCCAGTGCTCCGGCCAACGCGTACCGACGACGACGCCGGCGACGACGTCCGTCTCGCGCACCCACTCGCCGTCGGCACTGAACTGGGTGCCGGCCTCGAAGAGCTTCACGCGCGGCTGCTGGCGCGCGAGATTCTGCCGGGCCGCGTGCAGCAGACCCGGCCAGAGCGAGCGGCGCATCACCGCGAGCTCGGCCGAGATCGGATTCGCGAGCCGAACCGGCTCGCCGTCCGGCGTCACGAGCCGGTCGAGCGCCTCGTCGACGAAACCGTACGTGATCGCCTCGTGGTAGCCCCGGGCGGCGAGCAGATCGACGAAGCGATCACGGGCCACCCGCAGCTCGGTCGCCGTCCCGAGCTCCTCCGGGACGATGCCGGGCGCGACCGGGATCCGGTCGTAGCCGACGATGCGCGCGACCTCCTCGATCAGGTCTTCCTCGATCGCGATGTCGAAGCGGAACGCGGGCGGCGTCACGCGCCAGCCGTCGTCCCGCCGCTCGAGCGCCATGCCGAGCCGCTCGAGCGTGCCCTCGATCTCGGCGTCGGGCAGCGGCATCCCGAGCAGCTGCTGCAGGCGGGCGCGGCGAAGCTCGACGGGCGCGCGCACCGGCACTTCCGCCCGCTCCTCCGTCACGACGAGCGGCCCCGGCTCTCCGCCGCAGATCGCGACGAGCAGCTCGGTCGCCCGCTCGATCGCACGGGCCTGCTGCTCCGGGTCGACGCCGCGCTCGAAACGCTGCGATGCCTCGGTGTGCAGCCCGAACCGCCGCGCCCGGCCCGCGATCGCGTCGGGCGCGAAATACGCGGACTCGAGGAAGATCTCCGTGCTCTCGGCCTCGACCGCGGTCGACTCCCCGCCCATGATGCCGGCGAGCCCGATCGGGCCGCGGCGATCGGCGATCACGAGCACGTCGGGGTCGAGCCCGACGTCCCGGCCGTCGAGCAGCGTCAGGCGCTCGCCGGCCGCGGCGAGCCGGACCTCGATGCCGCCCTGCAGCTTCCGTAGATCGTACGCGTGCAGCGGCTGGCCGAGCTCGAGCATCACGTAGTTCGTCACGTCGACGACCGGGTGAATCGCGCGGACGCCCGCGCGGCGCAGCCGCTCGCGCATCCAGATCGGCGAGCGCAGCCCGGTCCGCACGCCGCGAACGACGCGGCCGGCGAACCGCGGACAGGCGGCCGGCGCCGCGAGCCGCACCGGGAACGTGTCGCTGCCGCGGGCGGCGACCGGCTCGACCGTGCCCGCCGGCACGCGCGCACCGCGGATCGCCGCGACCTCGCGCGCGATGCCGAGCACGCTGAAGCAGTCGCCCCGGTTCGGCGTGACGTTCACGTCGAGCACGGCGTCGTCCAGCGACAGATACCGCACGAGCGCGGCGCCCGCCGGCGCGTCGTCGTCGAGCACGAAGAGGCCGCTCGCGTCGTCCGCGAGCCCGAGCTCCTTCGCCGAGCACAGCATCCCGGCCGAGCGCACGCCGCGGATCTCCGCGGCCTCGATCGTCTGTCCGCCGGGCAGCCGAGTGCCGGGCGGCGCGAACGCCACCTTGAGCCCCGCGGCGACGTTCGGCGCGCCGCAGACCACCTCGTGCCGGGCGCGGCCGTCGTCGACCGTGCAGAGCTTCAAGCGATCCGCGCGCGGGTGCGGCTCGACCTCAGCGACGTGGGCGACGACGACGCCGTCGAGCGCCGGCCCCGCGGCAGCCACCTCCTCGACCTCGAAACCCGAGGTCGTGAGCTCGGCCGCGAGCGCGTCCGCGTCGGCGGACACCTCGACGAAGTCGCGAAGCCATTCGAGACTCACGCGCACGTGGCGGCCCTCAGGCGAACTGCCGCAGGAAGCGGAGATCGTTGTCGAAGAACAGACGCAGGTCGTCGACGCCGTAGCGCAGCATCGTCAGCCGCTCGACGCCCATGCCGAACGCGTACCCGGTGAAGCGCGCCGGATCCGCGCCGGCGTTCCGGAGCACGTTCGGGTGCACCATGCCGCAGCCGAGGATCTCGAGCCACCGCCCCGACTCCGAGCGCACGTCGACCTCGGCCGAAGGCTCGGTGAACGGGAAATACGACGGCCGGAAGCGCAGCTCCACGTCCCGCTCGAAGAACTTCGCGACGAACTCGTAGAGCACGGCCTTCAGGTTCGCGAAGCTCACGTCGTGCCCGACCGCGAGCCCCTCGACCTGTGTGAACATCGGCGTGTGCGTCAGATCGGAGTCGCACCGGTATACCCGTCCGGGGGCGATCAACTTGATCGGCGCGCCGTGCGCCTCGAGCGCACGGATCTGCACGGGCGAGGTGTGCGTGCGCAGCAGCAGCCCGCCCGGCGCGACGCCCGTCGGAGGTTCCGCGGCAACGGCCTCCGTGCCGGCCGGCGCGAGCGGACGCAGATAGAACGTGTCGTGCATCGCGCGCGCCGGATGGTTCTCCGGGATGTTGAGCGCGGTGAAGTTGTGGTAGTCGTCCTCGACCTCGGGGCCGGTCTGCACGGAGAACCCCGCGCGTCCGAGGATTGCGACGATGCGCCGCAACGAGCGCGTGACCGGATGGATCGTCCCGCCCTCGGCGTTGCGCCCGGGCAGCGTGACGTCGAGCGCGCGCTCGCCGAGCGCGGCCTCGATCCGGCGCGCCTCGAGCTCCTCGCGGCGTGCGTCGATCGCATCGCCGAGCAGGACTTTCGCCTCGTTGATCTCCTTGCCGGCGGCCGGCCGCTCCTCGGGCGGCAATCGCCCGAGCTCGCGCAGCTGCGTGGTGAGCACCCCCTTCTTGCCGAGGTACTTCACGCGCACGGCGTCGAGCTCGGACAGATCGCGCGCGGCCGCGACCGCGGCCTGCGCCTCTCCGAGCAGCTCAGCGATCGTCACGGCGAGCCTCCCTCCGCGAGGTCAGGCCTGCGAGCCGGCGAGCGCCTCTTTTGCAGCAGCGGCGAGCGCCGCGAAACCTTCCGGATCGAACACCGCGATGTCGGCGAGCACCTTGCGGTCGACCTCGATCTCCGCGCGGCGCAAGCCGTTGATCAGCCGGCTGTAGGACAGCCCGTGGCCGCGCGCGGCCGCGTTGATCCGCGTGATCCACAGCGCGCGGAACTCGCGTTTGCGGGCGCGCCGATCGCGATACGCGTATTGACCGGCCTTGATGACCGCCTGCTTCGCGACGCGGAATACCTTTCGGCGGGCGCCGTAGTAGCCCTTGGCCTTGTCCAGGACCTTCTTGTGGCGGGCGCGGGCGACGACGCCGCGTTTCACTCTGGCCATCTTCGCGACTCCTAGCTGTGCGGCAACATGCGGCGGACGGCCGGGACGTCCACGTCCGCGACCTGGGCGGGGCTGCGGAGCTGACGCTTACGCTTCGAATCCTTCTTCGTCAGGATGTGGCGCTTGTGCGATTGCCCGCGCTTGAAACCGCCGTTGCCTTTCGCGCGGAAACGCTTCGCCGCGCCGCGGTTCGTCTTCAACTTCGGCATGTCTTTCTCCTCGTCGTGTTGTAGCCCGTTCCGGCGGCTGCCTGACGGCCGGGCGGGCGGCACTCGAACCGGGCCGGGATGACCCGGCCTGGCGCGAGGCACTTCGTAGTGTCGGCTCCGCGAGCTAGCGCTTGCGCGGAGCGATGACCATCACCATCTGCCGACCTTCCATGACCGGCCGCTGCTCGACGATCCCGTACTCGTCCAAATCCTTTTGCACGCGGTCCAGGAGCTCCACACCGAGCTCCTGATGCGCCATTTCCCGGCCACGGAACCGCAGCGTGATTTTCGCCTTGTCGCCGTGGGTCAAGAAGCGAATCAAGTTTCTGAGCTTGACCTGGTAGTCGCCCTCTTCCGTGCCCGGACGGAATTTGACCTCTTTGACCTGGATCTGCTTTTGCTTGCGCCGTGCGGACTGGGCCTTCTTGTTCTGCTCGAACACAAACTTGCCGTAGTCCATGATCCGGCACACCGGCGGATCGGCGTTCGGTGCAACCTCTACCAAGTCGAGCCCCGCGGCTTCGGCGCTTGCGAGCGCCTGCTGCAACGGCATGATGCCGACTTGCTCACCATTGGCACCGATCACGCGCACCTGCGGACTGGTGATTTCCGCATTGCGTCTTACGCGTTTTCCTTGGACGATTCTGCGCTCCTTGGCCTTTGCAGGCGGTCGGGAAAAATGCGGCCGCAGACGCGCCCCGATGCAGCACGATGCTGACTGACTCGGCGGCTCGTCGACGGCCGTTCCGGTTCGATGCCGGGCATTTCAGCCGGGCATCAGACGCGCATTGTACGAGCCGGCCGTTCGCGGCACAAGCGGACACAACGGTCAAATCTCTTTGTTTTCAGGTGGTTCTGGCTAGCCGGCTACCGTAAGCACGGACGCCTCGGTCTTTTTTCGCCCCGCTCGGGGCCGCGGCGTGCGCGTCCCGCGCCCGGGCGACAGCGCGAGCCCTTCCCGATACACTGGCCGTCCGCGTTGCCGTGCCCCCTGTCATGGCCCCCGTCGTCGACGTCGCCCACCTCGTCAAATCGTATGTGGTGCCGGTCCGCAAGGCTGGCTTGCGGGCGGCGCTGACGAGCCTCGTTCGGCGCGAGACCCGCACCGTCGACGCCGTTCGCGACATCACGTTTCGCGTCGGGCCGGGCGAGATCGTCGGCTTTCTCGGCCCGAACGGCGCGGGCAAGACGACGACCCTGAAGATGCTGACCGGGCTCCTGTACCCGACCGCGGGCGAGGCGCGAGTGCTCGGCTTCGAGCCGTGGCGGCGGCAGCGCGCCTATCTCGAGCGGATCACGCTCGTGATGGGCCAGCGCAACCAGCTCGTCTGGGACATCCCGGTCATCGACTCCTTCGAGCGCAACCGGGCGATCTATCGGATCGAGCGCGCGGCGTATCGCCGCCGGGTCGACGAGCTCGTCGAGCTCCTCGAGCTCGGTCCTCTCCTCGAGAAGCCGGTGCGCAACCTCTCGCTCGGCGAGCGGATGAAGTGCGAGATCGCCGCCGCGCTGCTCCACGCGCCCGAGGTGCTGTTCCTCGACGAGCCGACGATCGGTCTCGACGTCAGCATGCAGCGGCGGCTGCGCGCATTCATCCGCGAGTACAACGCGCGCACCGGCGCGACGGTGCTCCTGACCTCGCACTACATGGCCGACGTCGAAGCGCTCTGCCGGCGCGTGCTCGTGATCCATCACGGCCGGCTCCTGTTCGACGGGGAGCTCGCGTCGCTCGTGCGGCGCTTCGCCGCGTACAAGACGATTGCCGTGCAGGTGAACGGCAAGGACTTCGACCCGTCGCGCTTCGGCGAGGTCGTGAGCCGCGACGGCGGGCGCATCGCCCTCCGCGTGACGAAGGAGGACGCACCGCGCGTCACGAGCGAGCTCCTGCGCGAGCTCGAGGTCGCGGACCTGACGGTCGAGGACCCGCCGATCGACGAGGTCATCGACAGCGTGTTCGCGAACGCCGGCCCGTGAAGCGCTTCCTCGAGGTCTATCCGGCGCTCTTTCGCGTCGGGCTGCTCGAGAACATCCAGTACCGCGCCTCGGGCGTGATCTGGATGCTCGGGCTGATCCTCGAGCCGGTGATTTTTCTCGTCGTCTGGAGCCGCGTGGCCGACGCGCGCGGCGACGCGGTCGGCGGCTTCGACGCGGCCGATTTCGCCGCGTACTACATGGTGCTGATGATCGTGAATCAGCTCACCTTCACGTGGGTGATGGAGAGCTTCCAATTCCGGATACAGCTCGGCGAGTTCTCGTACCTGCTCCTGCGCCCGCTGCATCCGGTGCACGAGGACATCACGATGAACGTCTCGTTCAAGCTCGTGATGATGATTGCAATGCTGCCCGCGCTCGCGATCGTCTACGTCGCCTTCGAGCCGCGGATCGCGATCTCGCCGACCGATGCGGCGGCCGCGCTCGGAGCGCTGGCGCTCGCGTTCATGCTGCGCTTCTGCCTCGAGTGGACGATCGCGCTCGCCGCGTTCTGGACGACGCGGGTTTCCGCGATCAATCGCCTGTACTACTCGCTCGTGACGTTTCTCTCGGGGCGCGTCGCGCCGCTCGCGGTGCTGCCCGCGGCGCTCGGCACCGTTGCCGCGAGCCTGCCGTTCTACTACTGCGTCGGCTTCCCGGTCGAGGTGCTGCTCGGCCGGCTCGGGCCCGCCGAGATCGCGCGCGGTTTCCTCGTCCAGGCCGCCTGGCTCGCCGCCGCAGCCGCCGCTATCGCGTTGGTCTGGCGGCGCGCCGCGCGCCGCTACGCGGCCGTCGGGGCCTGAAGCGATGCGCTACGCGCTCGACTTGATCGCGGTCTACTTCAGGCTCGGGTTCCTGAACGAATCGGCCTATCGGGCGAACTTCTTCGCGCAGGCCGTCGAGTCCGTCGTCACGCTCGGCACCGCGATCGGCGCGATCGCAATCGTGTTCACGCAAACGGACTCGCTCGCCGGCTGGGGTCCGTCAGAGCTGCTCGGGCTCCTCGGCGTGTACTTCATCGTGCTCGGCCTGCTGAATCTAGTGATCGCACCGAGCCTCGAGAAGTTCATCGAGAACGTCGTCACCGGCAATCTCGACTACACGCTGACGAAGCCCGCGGACTCGCAGCTCCTCGTCTCCGTGCAGCAGGTGCAAGTCTGGAAGCTGATCGACCTCGCGCTCGGCGTCGTCGTGCTCGTCGTGGCCGCGTTCCAGCGCGCCGGCGATCTCGGCATCGGCGCAGCGGCGGCATTCCTCGTCGCGATGCTCTGCGGTGTCGCGATCGTCTACAGCTTCTGGATCGTGCTCGCGACGCTCGCGTTCTGGTTCGTTCGCGTCGAGAACATCCTGCAGATCTTCTGGGCGACGTACATGGCGGGGCGCTGGCCTGTCGGGATGTATCCGGATTGGCTGCGCCTGCTCCTGACCGTGGTCGTGCCGGTCGCGTTCGCGGTGACGGTGCCGGCCGAAGCGCTCGCGGGCCGGCTCTCGGGCGAGACGCTGCTCGGCGCGATCGCGCTCGCCGCGGCGCTGCTCGCGTTCTCGCGCTGGTTCTGGAGACTCGGCCTGCGCCGCTACTCCGGCGCGTCCGCCTGACCGCTCCCCACCGCGACCGCGCAGCGACCCGGGTAGGAGCGGCTGTCCAGCCGCGACCCAATCTCTTCTGCCGACGGCGAAGAAGTCGCGGCTGGACAGCCGCTCCTACCCCCTTTCCTACAGCGTATACAGGTAGCGGACGATGTCCTGCTTCTCCTGATCCGTCAGCTTCAAGCCGAGCACGAGGTTGAAGTACTCGACCGCGTCGTCGAGCGTCAGCAGCCTGCCGTCGTGCAGATACGGCGGGCTGTCCTTGATGCCGCGCAGCGGAAACGTCTTCACCGGCCCGCCGGCCGTCATCACTCGCCCGTTGACGACCTGCTCGGGATCGTAGAAGCGCTCCGACTTCAGGTCGTGCATGAAGTTGTCGCTGAAGATCGGGCCCGTGTGGCACTCCGCGCAGCGCGCCTTGCCGAAGAACAGCTCCTCGCCGCGCAGCTCCTGCTCGGTCGCGAGGGAGGGGTCGAGCTTGCCGAACGGGTCGAGCTTCGGCGCCGGCGGGAAGTCCAGGATCTCCTGGAACTCCGCCATCGCGTGCACCTCGCTGCCGCGCTCGAGGAAGTTCACGCCCTTCTTCTGCG
>CAYWGQ010000113.1:0-12606 GCA_964457725.1 uncultured Gammaproteobacteria bacterium | reverse complement strand
GTCGCCGCGACCGGCCGGCTGTCGTCGTCGGACCCTAACCTGCAGAACATCCCGATCCGGACCCCCGAGGGGCGGCGGATCCGCCAGGCGTTCGTCGCAGCCCCGGGCTACCGGCTGCTCGCGGCCGATTACTCGCAGATCGAGCTTCGGATCATGGCGCACCTGTCCGGCGACGAGGGGCTGCTCGCCGCTTTCGAGGCGGAGCGCGACATCCACGCCGCGACGGCCGCCGAGGTGTTCGGCGCGCCGCCGGACGGGGTGACGGCGGACCAGCGGCGCGCGGCGAAGGCGATCAACTTCGGGCTCATCTACGGCATGTCGGCGTTCGGCCTCGCCCGGCAGCTCGGCATCGAGCGCGGCGAGGCACAGCGCTACGTCGATCGCTATTTCGAGCGCTATCCCGGGGTCAAGCGCTACATGGACGAGACCCGCCGGCGCGCGCGGGAGCAGGGCTACGTCGAGACGGTGTTCGGCCGCCGGCTGTACCTGCCGGAGATCAACTCGCGCAACGCCCAGCGGCGGCAATACGCCGAGCGGAGCGCGATCAACGCACCGATGCAGGGCACGGCGGCGGACATCATCAAGCGGGCGATGATCGCGGTCGACCGGTGGCTCGAGGAGGCGGGGATCGACGCGCGGCCGATCATGCAGGTGCACGACGAGCTCGTGCTCGAGGTGGCCGACGGAGAGGCCGCGGCGGTCGCGGCGGAGGTCCGGCGGCTGATGGAGGCAGCGGCGGAGCTGCGGGTGCCGCTGAAGGTCGACACGGGGGTCGGGGCGAACTGGGACGAGGCGCACTGAGGCGCGGGGCGGGTCGGGAACTTCTGCGCAGGGGGTGTGCCTAATCCGACGTGCCCCGTTAGGGGCCCCGCTAACCTCCCTGAGCGGGTTCTTTCCCGGTTACCCCACCGGGACTCGTGCCCCGGGTGTGTCCCCTGAATCCCGCACCCGGGGCCTTCTTTTTTTCGCCCCCCGCCGACCGCGCCCCGGCCGCGTGGCCGCTGCCCCCCGGCGCCGTCGGCGGGGGAAGCCCGAGCCAGGCCCCGAGGCGCGCGCGCGCTTCCTGGACGCCGGTCCCTTTCGGCGCGGAGAACAGCACGGCCGCCCCGGCCTCCCCAAGCCGGGCCGCCGCCGCCCGCTCCGCCGCGAGCGCCGCCCCGCGCGAGAGCTTGTCGGCCTTCGTCAGCAGCGCGAGCACCGGCAGCTCGAGGCGGCGCGCCCACTCGAGCATCAGCTCGTCGCCCTCGGTCACGCCGCGGCGGATGTCGAGCGTCACGACGAGGCCGCGCAGCGAGCGCCGGCCCTCGAGATACGCCGAGACCAGCCGCCGCCAGCGTTCCCGGACGGCCTCCTCGACCTTGGCGTAGCCGTAACCCGGCAGGTCGACGACCCGCTTGTCGTCGCCGACGGCGAAGAAGTTCACGAGCTGCGTGCGGCCCGGCGTCTTGCTGACGCGGGCGAGCGAGCGCACGCCGAGAATCGCGTTGATCGCGCTCGATTTGCCGGAATTCGATCGCCCGACGAACGCGACCTCGGAGCCGCGGTCGGCCGGGAACTGGCGAGGGCTCGCGGCGCTCGTCAGGAACGTCGGGGTGAACACTGTCCTCGTCGCGGTCGCGCTGCCCGGCTGGGACCGTTAGTGTACAATCGCGGCCGTTCCCGAAGAGCGATGGATCGGCTACCCCCGAGCACGAGGACAGATGGCTGACGGCAGTATTGTCGCGGGCCGCCGCACCGGACGGCCGTGGAAGAATTGGTTCGCGATCGGCGCCGCGCTGATCTGCCTGAATGCCGCCGCGCAAGACGCGCCGGTCGGCGACGCCGAGGCCGGCCGAGCGAAGGCCGGAACCTGCGCGGCGTGTCACGGTATCGACGGCAACAGCGTGACGCCCGAGTGGCCGGTGCTCGCGGGCCAGCACGCGAGCTACATCGTCAAGCAGCTCAAGGCATTCCAGAGCGGCGAGCGCACGGACGTGCAGATGACGCCGTTCGCGATGACGCTGTCCGAGCAGGACATCTACGATCTCGCCGCGTACTTCTCCGAGCAAACGCCCGCGCCGAAAGGTGCCGACCCGGAGCTCGTGAGCCTCGGGCAGCAGATCTACCGCGGCGGCGTCCCGGAGCGCGGCATCGCCGCGTGCATCGCCTGCCACGGCCCGCGCGGTCACGGCAATCCGCTCGCCGCCTACCCGAAGATCAACGGCCAGCACGCGGCGTACACGATGAAGGCGCTGCAGGCGTATGCGGCCGGCGAGCGCCGCTCGGACACGGACGTGAACCAGATGATGCGCAACGTCGCCGAGATGCTGCTCGACGACGAGATCCGGGCGCTCGCGAGCTACGTGCAGGGACTGCGTTGAGGTCCGTCGGCCGCTGAGGCACGGCCGCCGGCCCCGATGATGCGCACCGCTTGCCCGCTCCTCGCGCTGCTCCTGGCGGCCTGCGAGGGCGGCGACGTCGGCCCTGCGGCGCCGGTCGAGCCCGCGGGCAACTCCGAGCTCTCGTCCCCCGCCGACGCGCTCGAGACCGACGCCGTCGACGACGCCCCTGCGTCGGCCCGTTTCACGCTCGGCACCCACTATCGGCGCCTCTCGCCGACGCAGCCGACGAGCTCGAGCCCCGACCGGGTCGAGGTCGCCGCGCTGTTCGCGTACGCGCTGCCGGACGCATACGCGCTCGAAGCGGCGCTCGACCGCTGGCGGGCCCGCCTCCCGGGCTGGATCTCGTTCGTTCGCATACCCGTCGTCCGCAACGATCTCGAGCGGCTCCACGCGCGCGCCTACTATGCCGCCGAGCAAATCGGCCGCGCAGACGCGCTGCACGCGGCGCTCTACCGCGAGCTGCACGTCGTCGGCAACCCGCTCGATTCGCGCGGCGCGATCGCGGACGTCTTCGCCCGCGCCGGCGTCCCGGCCGCGCAGTTCGATGCCGCGTTCGACGCGTACGAGGTGCATGCGCGGGTGCGCCGGGCCGAGGAGCTGACGCGGCGATACCGCATCGACGCCGCGCCGGCGATCGTCGTCAACGGCAAGTACACCACCACGGCGGCCCTCGCCGGCGGACCGGACGCGCTCTTCGCGCTGGTCGATTTCCTCGCGGACGCGGAGCGGTCCGAGCGCTAAGCGGCGTCAGAACGGATCGCGCGGCTCGGTGACGCCGTGCGGATCCGCGTGGATCAGCACCTGCGCGCTCGGGAAGCTTCGCTTCAGCTCCGACTCGACCTCCTCCATGATCCTGTGCGCGTCGATCAGCGGCAGCCTCGGGTCGAGCTCGAGGTGGAACTGCAGGAACTCGTGCGTGCCCGACGAGCGCGTGCGGATGTCGTGCACGCCGCGAACCTCCGGATGCGCGCGCGCGATCTCTCGGATGCGGCGCCGGACGGCGGGCTCGAGCTCCCGGTCGAGCAGCACGTCGAGCGATTGCCGCGCGATCTTCCAGACGCTCGCCAGAATGATCCCGACGATCACGAGCGCGAGCAGCGGATCCGCCGCCTGCCAGGCGAAACGTTGATTCAAATAGAGCGCGGCCAGCACGGCCAAGCCGGTCAGCAGATCCGCCCGGTAATGCACGGAATCGGCTTGGATTGCGAGCGACCCCGTGCGCCGCACGACGAGCTGCTGGAACGCGACGAGCGCAAGCGTGATCGCGAGCGCGACGACCATGACGGCGACGCCGAGGTCGAGGCTCTCGAGCGGCTCGGGCTCGATCAGCCGCTCGACGGCGCGCGCGGCGACGTACAGGGCCGACAGTGCGACGATCACGGCCTGCGCGATGCCGGCGACGCCCTCCGCCTTGCCGTGGCCGAAGCGATGCTCGCTGTCGGGCGGCTCGAGCGCTGCACGCACGGCGAGGAGCGTGACGACGGAGGCGAACAGGTCGAGCAACGAGTCGGCGAGCGAGGACAAGAGCGCGACCGAGTCCGTCGCGCGCCACGCCCAGAGCTTCAGCGCGATCTGCGTGATCGCAACGGTGACCGACGCCGCGCCCGCCGCCTTGACGAGCCTGCCGTTCGCCGCCGCTGCCGCCCGATCCGCCACGCGGCGTCAAAGCGCGCCGAGGCGCTCGGCCGCTGCCTCGAGCGTGGCCGGCTCCTTCGCGAAGCAAAATCGGAGGAGTTTCGTCGGCGGCGGCTCGTCGTAGAACACGGAGATCGGGATCGCCGCGACGCCGTGCTCGATCGTGAGCCGGCGCGCGAAGGCGACGTCGTCCTCGTCCGCGATCGCACCGTAGTCCGCGAGCTGGAAATACGTGCCGCGCGCGGGCGTGACCGCGAAGCGCGTGCCGGCGAGGAGCTCGGCGAAGCGATCGCGCTTCTTCTGATAGAACGCGGGCAGCTCGAGGTGGTGCTCCGGGTGCGCGGCGAGAAAGTCCGCGAGCGCGAGCTGCAACGGCCCCGCGGACGCGAACGTCACGTACTGGTGCACCTTGCGCAGCTCCGCGGTCAGCGCCTTCGGCGCGACGCAGTAGCCGAGCTTCCAGCCGGTCGCGTGATAGGTCTTGCCGAACGAGAAGACCGCGAAGCTCCGCTCGGCGAGCTCCGGCTGCGCGAGCACCGTCGCGTGGGCCTCGCCGTCGAACACGATGTGCTCGTAGACCTCGTCGGCGAGCACGTAGCAGCCGTAAGGGCGCAGCAGCTCCGCGAGCCGGTCGAGATCGGCGCGGGAGAGAATTGCGCCGGTCGGGTTGTGGGGCGAGTTGACGATCACGAGGCGCGTGCGATCGCCGAGCGCGTCGCGAAGCCGATCCCAATCGATCGCGAATGCCGGCGGCGCGAGGGGCAGGTGGACGGTCCGCCCGCCGGCGAGAGCGACGGACGGCTCGTAGGAGTCGTAGGCCGGATCGAACACGATGACCTCGTCGCCGGGCCGCACGACCGCTTGGATCGCGCAGAACAGCGCCTCCGTCGCGCCGCTCGTCACGGTCACCGCGCCCTCGGGATCCGCGTGCACGCCGTACGAGGCGGCGAGCTTCCCCGCGATCGCCTCCCGCAGCGGCAACGCGCCGGCCATCGGCTGGTACTGATGGCAGCGCTCGCGGATGTAATGACGGGCCCGCTCGAGCAGACCGGCCGGGGGATCGAACTCCGGAAACCCCTGGGACAGGTTGATCGCCCCGTGCTGCTCGGCGAGCTGCGTCATGACCGAGAAGATCGTCGTGCCGACGCTCGGCAGCTTGCTGTCGATGCTGCTCACGGAGGCCTATACTCCTCGAATGGCTGCGAAAGTCCTGGTGCTCGCGGGACTGGCGCTCGTCGCCGCCGGTGTCATTTTATACTTCGCCCCGAACGCGCTCGGCTGGTTCGGCAAGCTGCCGGGCGACATCAACATCGAGCGCGGCAACACGCGGATATTCTTTCCGATCACGTCGATGATCCTCGTGAGCCTCGCGCTCACGCTGCTCGTGAACCTGCTCTTTCGCCGGTGAAGCGGCTGCCCGAACGGCTCAGCGGCCGGCCGCCAGCCGCTTCAACGGCTTGACGAGGAGCGCGAGCACGACGCCGGTGCCGACGGTCGTCAGCACGATCTGCAGATAGAGCTCCGGCATCTGGTCGAGCGCGTCGGTGCGGAAACGCCCGGCGATCAGGCCGGCGATCACGTACCCGAGCCCGGTGCACATGAACCACATGCCCATCATCTGCCCGGTAAAGCGCTTCGGCGACAGCTTCGTCATCGCGCTCAGCCCGACCGGCGACAACGCGAGCTCGCCCATCGTGTGCAGCAGATACGTGAAGAACAGCCAGGTCGGCAGCACGCGCTGTCCTTCGGCGACGAGCGTCGCGGCGCCGATCATGATCGCGAAGCCGAGCCCGAGCAGCACGAGGCCGAGCGCGAACTTCGCGGGCGTCGACGGCTCGAGGTTTCGGCGCGCGAGCCCGACCCAGAGCGCCGTGTACGCGGGCGCGAGCAGGATGATGAACGCGGGGTTCAAGGACTGGAACCATGCCGCCGGAATCGTCAGCGCGCCGAAGTCGCGGAGCGTGTAGCGCTCGGCGAACAGGTTCAGCGAAGAGCCGGCCTGCTCGTATCCGGACCAGAACATCGCGCCCGCGAGCACGAGCGCCATGATCACGATGACGCGGTTGCGCTCGGCGGGTCTCAGGCGGCCGAACACGAAGACGTAGGCGAAGTACGCGAGAGTCGCCGCGAAGATCGCGGCCGCGGTCCAGCCGGCGAGGCGCACCGCGTCGAGCTCGAGGCGGCCGGTCAGCGCCGCGTAGAACAGCAGCGCGATCACCGCGAGCACGGCCGCGATCGTCCGCCACGCGTTCCGGACGAGACGCGGCTCCGGCGGCGCAGCCGGGGCGACGCCTGCGTCGCCGAGCAGATGGCGCGACAGCCGGAACTGCACGAGGCCCGCCGCCATGCCGACGCCGGCCGCCGCGAACCCGTAATGCCAGTTGGCCCCGGCGAGCCAGCCGCAGATCAACGGGCCGATCGCGGCGCCGACGTTGATGCCGACGTAGAAAATCGTGAACCCCGCGTCGCGGCGGGGATCGTCGGCCCCGTAGAGCTCGCCGACGACCGCGCTGACATTCGGCTTCAGCAGGCCCGTGCCGAGCACGACGAGCAGCAGGCCGAGAAAGAACGTCGTGATGCCCGGGATCGCGAGCACGAAGTGGCCGCACATGATGATGAGCCCGCCGACGAAGATCGCGCGCTGCGCGCCCCACAGCCGATCCGCGATCCAGCCGCCGGGTAGCGCAACGAGATACACGGCGGCCGTGTACAGCCCGTAGATTGCGGTCGCGACCTGATCCGTGAAGCCGAGCCCGCCCGTCGCGGTCTGATCGACCATGAAGAGCACGAGGAGCGCGCGCATGCCGTAGTAGCTGAAGCGCTCCCACATCTCGGTGAAGAAGAGGGTCGCGAGCCCCCGCGGATGTCCGAGGATCTCGCGCTCGGCGACGGTGCCTGCGATCGCCGCGTCTTGGCTCATCCCGGCGGCGGGGAAGCGCCGCTCAAGTCTCGGCCTCTTCCGGTGCCGCGGCCATGCGCTCCGGCACCAGGAACCGGGCGAGAATCAGCCCGCCTTCGTAGAGCAGGTACATCGGGACCGCGAGCAGCGTCTGCGAGAAGACGTCCGGCGGCGTCAGGAACATGCCGATGACGAATGCGCCGAGGAAGACGTACGGCCGTGCGCCGCGGAGCGATTGCACGTTCACGAGACCGCTCCAGATCAGAAGCAGCGTCGCGATCGGCACCTCGAACGCGAGCCCGAACGCGAACGACAGCGTGAGCACCGTGTTCAGGTACTCGCCGATATCGGTCATCATCGCGACGCCGGGCGGCGTCGACGCCGCGAAGAACGCGAAGATCAGCGGGAAGACCACGTAATAGGCGAAGGCGACGCCGCAGTAGAAGAGGACGATGCTCGAGACGAGCAGCGGCACCGCGAAGCGCTTCTCGCGCCGATAGAGGCCCGGCGCGACGAACTGCCAGACCTGATACAGGATCACCGGCATCGCGAGGAACACCGCGACGAACAGCGTCGTCTTGAACGGCGTGAGGAACGGCGACGCGACACGCGTCGCGATCATCGTCCACTCCTCCGGCAGCTGCTCGCGGAGCGGTGCCGAGACCCACTCGAAGACCCGGTTCGCGAACGGCACGAGGCAGATGAACACCACGAGCACGGCGAGCATCGCTTTCACGAGCCGCGAGCGCAGCTCGAGCAGATGCGAGATCAGCGTGCCCTCGGCGAGCTGCTCCTCTTCCTCCTCGAGGACGGGTTCGCGCTTCTTGAAGAACATCACGGTTTTGCCGCTTCGCCGCCGGGCGCTACGGAGTTTTCGTGCGCGGAATCGCCGGCGCTCGCGCCGATCGTAGGCTCCGGCTCCGTTCGTGTCTCGACCGGGCTCGCGCCTTCGCCGGGCGCGTCCGTGCCGTTCCCGGCGGCGGGCTCGGACGTGGCCGACGGCGGCGCCGTCGGAGTCTCGGGTTTAGGCGCAGGGCGCGGCCGGGTGACCTCCGAAAGCTGCACCTCGCGCTCGAGCTGACGCCGGAGCTCCATCGCCGTGCGCCGCGCGCGCCCGATCCAACGGCCGAGCTGCGCGGCGACCTTCGGCAGCCGCTCCGGCCCGAGAATCACGAGCGCGATGACGAACAAAAGGACGAGTTCGGAAAAGCCGGCGTCGAACATCGGTTGCTGACATCAAGCGCTGCTGCTCTTGTCCTTGTGCTCCGCGAACTCCGCGTCGGGCTCGCCCGCCGCGAGCTGCTTCTGCTCGTCGGTCTTGACGTCGTCCTCGTCCTTGTCCATCGCCTTGCGGAAGCTCTTCAGCGCCGAGCCGAGATCGCCCCCGAGCGTCTTCAGGCGCTTCGTGCCGAAGATCAGCACGACGATCAGCAAGATGATGAGCAACTGCCAGATACTGATTCCGCCCAATCCCATTTAATTCTCCGCGGAAGCGACTGCTTCCATGATACGCCAACGGCCCGCACGGGAGGCGTGCGGGAGCGTCAAACCGCCGGCTGCACTCGCAGCCAGAACGTGACCGGGCCGTCGTTCACCGACTCGACCTCCATGTGAGCGCCGAAACGGCCTAGCGCGCACTCGACACCGGCGCCGCGCACGGCCGCGACGAGGCGTTCGAAGAGCCGCTCGCCGACCGCGGGCTCCGCCGCGCGCGAGAAGCTCGGTCGGTTGCCTCTGTCCGTGTCCGCGGCGAGCGTGAATTGCGGCACGAGCAGCATCGCGCCTCCGACGTCGACAACGGAGAGATTCATTCGTCCGGCCCCATCGGCAAAGACCCGATACGCGCGCAATCGTTCCGCGAGGCGCTCGGCCTCGCGCTCGCCGTCGCCGCGCTCGACGGCGACCAGAACGAGCAGTCCGGCGCCGATCGCGCCGATCGTCTCGCCTTCGACCCGGACGCTCGCCCGGCTGACTCGCTGTAGCAATGCGATCATCGGGCCGCCACTTTGCGGCAGGCAGGCACCGGCCGCAAGATCTGGGCGCCATATGAAACCGCGTCATCCCACTGGAACGGCGCTAAGCGCTTTTTTTCTGAAGTATTCTCCCACTTTCTCCAGTATGACTCGATTGTGGAGCGCGTGCCCCGATTTCGGGCGCTTGGGCTCCCGCGCAGAGATTTCTTCAGCCGTACCCTGTCCTCGCTCGGCTACGATCTGGTATTAGTAGCGGCCTCCGTTTGGGGGCAGGGGAGCCGGGGGACATGAAACGCCGTGATTTCGTGGCCGGGCTGGGTGGCGCGGCCGCGCTCGCCGGTTGCGCCGAGCCGCGCTCGGGCGGGTCCTCGGGGGGCGATTTCGCGCAACGGTTTTCCTGGAAGATGGTCACGACCTGGCCGCCGGGCTTCCCCGGCCTCGGAACCGGGGCGGAGACGCTCGCGCGGAACATTCGGACGATGAGCGGGGGCCGGCTCGACATCCGGGTCTACGCAGCCGGCGAGCTGATCCCGGCGTTCGAGGTCTTCGACGCCGTGTCGCGCGGAACGGCGGAGGTCGGTCACGGCGCGTCGTATTACTGGCGGGGCAAGAGCGAGGCGACGCAGTTCTTCTCCTCGATACCGTTCGGGCTGAACGCGCACGAGATGAACGGCTGGCTCTATTACGGCGGCGGGCTCGAGCTCTGGCGCGAGGTCTACGAGCCGTTCAACCTCGTGCCGTTCCCAGCCGGCAACACGGGGGTCCAGACCGGCGGCTGGTTCAACAAGCCGATCGACAGCATGGCCGATCTGCGGGGCTTGCGGATGCGCATTCCCGGTATCGGCGGCGAGGTGCTGCGCCTCGCCGGCGGCACTCCCGTCAACTTGCCGGGCGCGGAGATCTACACGGCGCTGCAGACCGGAAACATCGACGCGACCGAGTGGGTCGGCCCGTACAACGACGTCGCCTTCGGGCTGCATCAGGCAGCCCGGTACTACTACTACCCCGGTTGGCAAGAGCCCGGGCCGACGCTCGAGTGCATGATCAATCGCGCAGCCTGGGAGAGCTTGCCGGCGGACCTGCAGGCGATCGTGGCGATTGCGTGCCAGGCGACGAACCTCGACATGATCTCCGAGTTCATGGCCCGCAACGCCGCCGCGCTCCGGCAGCTGGAGGAGGATCCGAACGTCGAGGTTCGGGCCTTCCCCGACAGCGTGCTCGCCGGGCTGAAGGAGCTCACGTTCCGGGTGATCGACGACCTCGCGGCGCGCGATTCGGTGGTGGCCAAGGTCTGGGCGTCGTACCGCGCGTTCATGGAGCAGAGCACGCCGTGGCAACGGGTCTCGGAGCAGGCGTATCTCGAGACGCGCAGATGATCGATTACACGCATGTTAACCATCGACGCGATGCGATGACCGCTATGCACCGCATCTGCTAACATGCCCCGTTCCAAAAATCCGTGGTCGTTCCAAGGGAGCTACCGATGAGAAGGGACTTGACCTTTGTGGCGCTGCTGGGATGCGGACTGCTCGCAGGTCCGGCGTTCGGGCAGGATTGCTCGTTGACGATCGAGGCCAACGACCAGATCCAGTTCAACACAAAGGAAATGCGGGTCAGCTCGAGCTGCAGCGAGGTCACCGTCACGTTGCGTCACGTCGGTCAGCTCGCGGTCAACATCATGGGGCACAACTGGGTGCTCACGAAGACGCAGGATTTTCAGGCCGTCGCGCAGGCGGGCCAGTCGTCGGGACCGCCCCAGTACATTCCCGCCGGTGACGAGCGCGTGATCGCGCACACCGAGATGATCGGCGGCGGCCAGGAGACGTCCGTCACATTCTCGCTCGACAAGCTCGAGGCGGGCGGCGACTACACGTTTTTCTGTTCATTTCCAGGCCATTTCGTGTTGATGAACGGGAAGTTCATCGTCGAATGAGCATGGAGGCGCGGAAGGGCATGGCTGCATAACGGATAGCGGATCGACCGGACCCTGACGGTCGATCCGCCCGCTGACATGGGGGGTGCTTGAAGTATGGTGACTTTGGCCGTCGTCATCGTCCTGCTGGTCATCGGCTCCCTCATATTTCATTTCGTCAGTCCCTGGTATTTCACCCCCCTCGCTTCGAACTGGGACACCGTCGACTTCACCGTAGACATCACCTTCTGGGTGTGCGGCGTCGTCTTCGTCCTGGTGAATCTGTTCACCGCCTATTGCGTCATCCGCTACCGGCAACGCGACGGCAACAAGGCGCACTACGAGCCGGAGAGCAAGAAGCTCGAAGGCTGGCTGGTCGGCATCACGTCGGTCGGCGTCGCCGCAATGCTGACGCCGGGGCTGTTCGTCTGGGGCGACTTCGTCCGCGTCCCGGACGACGCGATGCAGATCGAGGCGGTCGGCAAGCAGTGGCACTGGAGCTTCCGGCTGCCCGGTGCCGATGGGCAGCTCGGCGCGACCGACGTCCGCCACCTCTCGCCGGACAACCCGCTCGGCATCGATCCGGAGGATCCCCGCGGACAGGACGACATCGTCGTTGCGAGCCCGGTGATCCACATGCCGGTCGACCAGCCGATCCATGCGCTGCTGCGCTCGACCGACGTGCTGCACAACTTCGCGGTGCCGCAGTTCCGCGTGAAGATGGACCTAGTGCCGGGACTCGTGACCTATCAGTGGTTCACGCCGACCGTGCCAGGCACGTACGAAATCCTTTGCGAGGAGCTGTGCGGCGTCGGCCACTTCGCCATGCGCGGCCGCGTCGTCGTCGACACGCGGGAAGATTACGAGGCGTGGCTCGCAACGCAGCCGACGTTCGCACAGACGCTCGCGCGGCCCGCGGGTAACGCGGCGGCGGGGGCCGCGAACTACGCCGTCTGCGCCGCGTGCCACGGCACGCAGGGCGAAGGCAACCAGCAGCTGAACGCGCCGAAGATCGCCGGCCAGCCGGCGTGGTATTTGCGCCGGCAGCTGCGCAATTACCAGCAGGGCATCCGCGGCACTGCACCGGGCGATACGTACGGACCGCAGATGGCACCGATGGCCCAGACGGTCGCGGCCGAGCCGGTGCTCGAGAACGTGATCGCCTACATCGAGTCGCTGCCCGGCTCGCGCCTCCAGCCGACCGTGATCGGGGACGCGGCGCGCGGCCGCACGATCTACACGACCTGCGCGCTCTGTCACGGGCCGAACGGCGAGGGCCGGTGGACGGCCAATGCGCCGCCGCTCGCGGGTCAAAGCGACTGGTATCTGGTCCGGCAGCTCGAGTACTTCCGCGACCGCATTCGGGGCGGACACCCGCAGGACGTTTACGGCGATCAGATGCATCTAATGACCAGCATGCTGAGCCGCGAGGGAGCGATCGCAGACGTCGTCGCATACATCAACACTCTGTAACAGAAGGCGAGCTCTACGCGCACGGCGGCTTGGCCGCCGCCCGCAGGCAGTCGAGAGGTAGTTCGAATGGCATACGTTGCAATCGCTGACCGCGACCATCACCTGCACGACCCGCAGACCTTCGTCACGAAGTACATCTGGAGCCAGGACCACAAGGTCATCGCCATCCAGTACGGCTCCGTCGCGATCGCCGTCGGACTCGTCGCCCTCGTGCTGTCGCTGCTGATGCGGCTCCAGATCGGCTTCCCCGAGACCTTCAGCTTCATCACGCCGTACAACTACTACCAGTTCGTGACCATGCACGGGATGATCATGGTCATCTATCTGCTGACG
>CAYWGQ010000112.1:0-12699 GCA_964457725.1 uncultured Gammaproteobacteria bacterium | reverse complement strand
AGCAGGGCGTCGAGGTCGAGATGGACGCGACCGGCTTGCTCGCCGATCTGCGGGACGTTCCGAAGGTCGCGCCGTTCAAGCCGTGGGCGGAAGCGCTGTACCGGCATCGCCAGCAGACCGGTCTGAAGGACGATCCGACGCGCTTCTGCATCTCGCCCGGCGGCCCGCGGCACCTCCACACCGACGGCGGCTTTCGAATTATTCAGGATCGCAACTACGACCGTGTGTATATCCTCTTCGGTGGAGGCAACCGCAATTGGCGCGTGATCTACATGGACGGACGGGCGCCGCCCGACCCGTACTACGGTTATTCGACCGGGCGCTGGGAAGGCGACACGCTCGTGGTTGAGTCGAGCGGCTTCAACACGCGTTTCTGGTTCTCGAACGGCGGCCTGCCGCATACGGAGGCGTTGCGCTTGACCGAGCGGTTCTCGCGACCGAGCTACGGCACGCTGCGCTACGAGGTGACCATCGACGATCCGCTGACCTACACGCGGCCTTGGACGGCCGCCTGGACCGTGGATTGGGTCGAGGGCGGAGAGATCAAAGAGCGGTTTTGCGAGGACTACGGCTAAGACCGGCCCGCCGGTCTTGCTTGAACGAGGAGACGATGGAATGGGACTGCGCAGGGTAATCAGCCGGCCGGCGGTGCTTGCCGGCCTCTTTGCGCTGGCGATGCCGGCGTTCGCTCATCACAACTTCGCCGCGCAGTACGACGCGAACCAGCCGATCACCCTGGAAGGTGTGGTGACGCGGGTCGACTGGATGAATCCGCACGTGTATTTCTACATCGACGTCGAGAACGCCGAGACGGGCGAGATCGAAAGCTGGGCGCTCGAGATGGGGCCGCCGCACATGCTGCAAGCGCGCGGCTGGAAGCGAAACTCGATGCAGCTCGGTGACGAGGTGAAGGTGGAGGCGACGCGGGCGCGAAACGGCTCGCTGAACGCGAACGCGCGGCGGGTCACCTTGACCGCGACGGGTGAGGTGCTCGGCGCCGCGTCGAGCGAAGAGACGCAGCGGCGCTGAGCATCATGCCGCTCACGGTACGATCGTTGGAACGGAAGCAGGGCGGCGCCGCAGTTGCGATCGCCGCCGCGCTCACCGTGCTGGTGTCGTCATCTGCCGCCGCGCAGGACGGCGGCGCGGAGGCGAAGCGTCCCCCGCCGCGTTGGCCCGACGGCCGGATCAGCTTCACGGGCCTGCCTGGCGAGTCGGGTAACTGGGAGGGCAGCTCCGGCGCGGGCGCGGAGCTCCTGTTCCTCACCCCGGAGGAGGCGCAGGCGCCGGGCACTCGCGCGCTGCCGACGAACTTGCTCGTGGACGACGTGCCGTTCCAGCCGTGGGCGCGCGCGGTGTTCGACTATCGGCAGACCACGTTGCTGCGGGACGAGCCGCACGTGCGCTGCAAGGCTTCCGGCGCTGCGCGCCTGTTTCATACGCCGTACGGTCTCGAGATCCTCGACCTGCCGGACGCGGGCGAAATCATTTTCGTCGGCGTCGGCGGTCCGCACAGCTGGCGGGTCGTCCACATGGACGGCCGCTCGCACCCGGAGAACCCGGAGCCGACCCGCTATGGGCACTCGATCGGCCACTGGGAAGGCGACACGCTCGTGATCGACACCGTCGGCTTCACCGAAAACTTCTGGATGAACCGGCTCGGCGCCCCGCACACGAGCCAGCTTCGGACGATCGAGCG
Source organism: uncultured Gammaproteobacteria bacterium (assembly GCA_964457725.1). Classification (GTDB taxonomy): domain Bacteria; phylum Pseudomonadota; class Gammaproteobacteria; order Steroidobacterales; family Rariloculaceae; genus FEN-1219. Next base: position 11,000 of record CAYWGQ010000112.1, on the reverse strand, counting down.
GCTGTCGCGTCCGGATTTCGACACGCTCGTGTACGAAATCACGATCGATGATCCGGGTGCATACACAGAAGTGTGGTCGGGCGGGTGGATTCTCACCTGGTCGCCGAACAACGAGCCGTTCGACTACTTGTGCCAGGAGAACAACCTGGACGTGGCGCGGATGGTCGGGCCCCAAGGCTGACCGACGGCCGATAGACGGGCGCGGCGCCCCGACGCCGCCGGAACGAAGAGGGGGAGACTATGCGTACCACCGGCCAAGAGCTGAAAGACAACTGGCCTCTGATCGCGGTCGCGTTCCTGCTGGTCTTTCTCGCGTTCGGCGTGCCGACGTACTCGCTGCCGTTCATCTACGGCGCGGCGATGGAGGAGCTCGGCTGGACGAACGCGCAGGTCAATCTGCTGTCGACGGCGAAGTTTCTGATCGGTGCCGGAGCCGCGCTCGGCATGGGCATCCTGATGGACAAGGCCGGCGGACGTTGGACCGTGCTCATCGGGACGGCCGCAGGCGGCGTCGCGATGGCACTCTTCCTGTTCGCGACGAACCTCCCGATCTACTACCTCGCGGGCGCGGTCCTCGGCTTCTCTGCCGCGTCGATCCTCGCGGCGATGAAGGTGCTCGTTGCACGGCTCTTCACCGTCAGCCAGGGGCTCGCGATCGGCATCGTGCTGACGGCGACGAGCTTCGGCGGAGTCGTGATGCCGCAGATCTGGCCGCCGTTGCTCGAGTCGATGAACTGGCGGCACATCATGGCGATGCTCAGCATCGGCCCGCTCGCGATCGCCGTGCCCCTCTGGTTGATCTTCATGCAGCGCAACGCCCGCATCCGCGAGGTCGTCAGCGCGCCGACGCCGCGCACCGGCGACGCGAGCTTGTGGACACACTTCAAGAAGCTGAGCAGCGAGCGGAACTTTTGGCTGATCGCGATCGGCGTGTTTCTCGTCTCGGCCGTCGATCAGGCCTTGATGCAGAACTACGTGTCGTTCCTGCGCTTCGACAAGGGCATGGACCTCGCGACCACGATCTCGTGGGCGGGCAGCCTGCTCGCCGTCATCGGCGTGCTCGCGAAGATCGGCTCGGGATGGTTCTACGACTGGTTCTCGATTCGCGGGATCGCGTTCTTCTGGCTGCTGCTCGCGATGTCGATCTTCCTGGGCCTTCCGGTTACCGGTGTTGCGACGCTGCTCGCTTTCATCACCGTCCGCGGCGTCGCGCACGGCGGACTGATCGTCGACGCGCCGGTGCTCGCGAGCCACTACTTCGGTCCGGAGCGCATCGGCTTGACGATGGGCATCATCGAGCTCTGCGTGAATCTCGGTTTCTCGGTCGGACCGCCGGTCTTCGGCTGGTTCGCAGACGTCTATGGCAATTTCACGATCGGACTGATCGTGTACGGGTGCGTTGCGCTCGTGGGCACGCTGCTGCTGCTGCCCGTGCAGCCGCGATTCTGGACCCCGCCCGCGAGGCGGAAAGGCGTCGCGGCGGCCGTGCAGCCCGCAGTCGCGCGCTGACCGGCGCAGCCCGATTCGTCGGGCTCGGAGGAGGAGTACTTAGATGAATGAAGGACGTTCTTTGACACGCCCAGTGCTCGGCACCGTCTCGTTGTGTCTGATCGGCTCGGCCGCTCTGGCGCACCACTCGTCACGCGGTATCTACGATACCAACGCGGTGACCGAGATCGACGGCTACGTCGAGGAGGTCACCTGGGCGAACCCGCACGTGCGCTTCAAGGTGCGAGGCCGCAGCGACGACGGACGGGAGGCGCTGTGGGACGTCGAGGGTGCGTCGGTCGCGTTCATGGAGCGGAACGGCATCTCCCGGGACGCACTGAACATCGGTGACCGCGTGCGCGTTGCCGGCAGCCCGTCCGTCCGCAACCTGCCCGCGATGTACGGCACGAACATCCTGCTGCCGGACGGCCGTGAAGTCTTCACGCTGCCGCGCGCCGAGGCGCGCTGGTCGAACCGCGTCGTGGATCTGTCGCAGTACACGTTCTCCGAGCAGGAGATCGAGGAAGCGCGCCGCAACGCCAAAGGAATCTTCAGGGTCTGGAGCCGCCCCACCGGCGGGCTGTGGAACGACTCCTACCCGTTGACCGCCGCGGCCGCCGCGGCCCGCGAGAACTGGGACGTGACCAAAAGCCCGTACGTGAGCTGCGTCAAGGGCATGCCGTCGATCATGGAGCAGCCGTACCCGATGGAGTTCGTCGAGCGGGACGGCTTCATCGAGCTGCACATCGAGGAGTACGACGTCGTTCGGCGGATCGACATGAATCCGAACGCGGTCGTGGACGATCTGCCTCCCGCAACGTGGGGTCATTCGGTCGGCCGATGGGACGACGATACCCTGGTTGTCACGACGAAGCGCGTGAGCTGGGAGTACTTCGACCAGACCGGCATCCCGCTCACCGAGAACGCGGTCTTCATCGAGCGGTTCACGCCCTCCGCGGACGGCAGCCGCCTCGATTACGAGGTCACCGTGACCGATCCCGACGTCTTCACCGCGCCCGTGGTGCTCGATCGATCGTGGAACTGGAATCCGGGCGAGCGCGTGAAGCCGTTCAACTGCGTGACGCAATGAGCGGCTCGACGGCCGATGTCGATCGCGCCGCGAGGGCAGGTGCGGCATGGCGGAGATAGTCCTCGGGCTGTGGACGACGCACGGTCCGCAGCTCAGCACGACGCCCGAGCAGTGGATGCTGAGAATTCCCGCCGACAAGGCGACTCGGCACTGGTACAAGGGCGAGCAGTACGGGTTCGACGAGCTCGTCGAGCTGCGGCGAGGCGAGAACCTCGGCGCGCGGGCGACGCTCGAGGCTCGCACCGCACACTATGAGGCGTGCCAGGCCGCGATCGCCAAGGTCGCGGCGATCTGGGAGGAAGTGAGCCCCGACGTCTGCGTGATCTTCGGCAACGATCAGCGCGAGCTGCTGCTGCCGTCCATGCAGCCGGCGTTCACGGTATTCCACGGCACGCACTTCCGTAACGGCCCGGCGCCCGAGCGCCGATCCGCCAACCTGCCGCCTGGGATCCGCGAATCGGAGTGGGCCAACCGGCCGCCGGTCCCGACGGACTACCCGGCGCTGCCGGAGCTCGCCGAGCGGCTGATCACGCGCGGTCTCGATACCGGCTGGGATTTCGCTGCATCGAACGCGTGGCCGGAGCACGAGCCCGACCATCACCATACCGGCACGCCGCATGCGTTCGCGTACATCATGCGCCGCGTGATGAACGACCGGGCGATCCCGACGCTGCCGATCATCACGAACACGTTCTTCGCGCCGAACCAACCGCGGCCTTGGCGGTGCTTCGATCTGGGGAAGCTCGTCCACGAGATCGTCGCCGAGTGGGATACGGATCAACGCGTCGCGATCATCGGCTCCGGCGGGATGAGCCACTTCGTCATCAACGAAGAGCTCGACCACGCCCTCCTGGACGCGATTCAGAAGCGGGACGCCGAGTATCTGCGCAACGTCGATCCGTTGCTGATGCAGCACGGGACGTCGGAGCTCTTGAACTGGATCGCCGCCGCAGGGTGCTTGTTCAACACGCCGCTTCGCGGCGAGTTAATCGACTATGTGCCGTGCTACCGCTCGGAGGCGGGCACGGGTACCGCGCAGGGCTTTCTCGCATGGACGTGAGTGCACGGGTTCCAGGACGCGTTTCGGCCGATGAGGGCGACCGGCCGCCGTTTCGGGCGGACCATGTCGGTAGTCTCCTCCGGCCGGCGTCGCTCCTCGGGCTGCGGACCCGCGTGCGGAGCGGCGAGGCTTCGCCGGAAGAGCTGCGTGCAGCGGAGGACGAGGCGATCCGCGAAGCGGTCGCCTTTCAGGAGTCGCTCGGCCTCGAGAGCGTGACGGACGGGGAGTTCCGGCGCGAGAGCTTCCACGGCGCCTTCATCGACAAGATCGAGGGTGCGGAGTTTCGTCCGCACGGGGCAGTCGCGGCTGGCACCGGCAAGACGCCGTTCGTCGCCGTCGTCTCGAGCAAGATCCGGCGTCCGCCGGAGGGAATCGAGGTCGAGAACTTCCGGTTTCTCGCATCCGTCGTGTCGCGCACGGCGAAGCAGACGATTCCCTCGCCGACGATGATGCATTTCCGCGGCGGGCGCGAAGTGATCGACGGGCGCGCCTATCCGCAGATGGACGAGTTCTTCGCGGATGTGGCCCGCATCTACCGCGAGGAAGTGCAAGGACTCGCCGCGGCCGGCTGCCGCTACCTGCAGCTCGACGACACGAATCTCGCTTACCTGTGCGACGAGCGGATGCGCTCTGCGGCGCACGCGCGCGGCGAGGACGTGGAGCGGCTCCCCGAAACCTACGTCGGCCTGATCAACGATTCTTTGCGCGGTAGACCGAGTGATCTCGCCGTCACCGTGCACCTCTGCCGAGGCAACGCCCGCAGCCAATGGTTCGCGTCGGGCGGCTACGAGCCGGTCGCGGACGTCGTGTTCAACACCCTCGAGGTCGACGGCTTCTTCCTCGAGTACGACGATGAGCGGTCCGGCGATTTCACGCCGCTGCGGTTCGTGCCGCCCGGCAAGAAAGTCGTGCTCGGGCTGATCACGTCGAAGCGGGGCGAGCTCGAGGATGCGGATGCCGTGCTTCGCCGGGTCGACGAAGCTGCCTGGCACGTTCCGCTCGAGCAGCTGTGCCTATCGCCGCAATGCGGCTTCGCGAGCGCGGCCGACGGCAACCTGCTGTCGGCCGACGATCAGCGCCGCAAGCTCGAGCTCGTCGTCGAGCTCGCGGAGCGCATCTGGGGATGATGACGTAACGGCCGCCGCCAGGCCCGGCCCTTGCCGGGCCGAGTGGTCGTCAGTTGGACGGCGGCGGGCCTTCTTCAGGGGCCGATCCGTCGAGGAACACCTGCCGCCCGTCGGGCAGCGTGATGTTCCGGCCGCTTGCCTTGTTCGTGCCGTCCCGGCCTTGATAGCCGTCGACGATGATCGTCGTGCCGACGGGGAGGCTCGCGCGGGTGACGCCGCGCCGGAACAGCGTGTTCGGCGTGCCGCCTTCGATCGCCCAGTTCGTCACCGCTCCGTCCGGGCCCGTGACGTCGATGTAGATCCACGAATGGGGGTTCATGAACTCCACCTTCGTGACGGTGCCCTCGAGGAGCACGGGCTTCTCCGCGTCGAACTCGGCCGCGAAAGAATGGTGCGCGTGAGCACGCAGTGCGCCGCCGACCGCGAAGCCGGTCACCGCGACTGCGAGCGCCTTTCTCGATAAGACTTCTCGTCGCTTTTTCATGATCACTCTCGTTCGTTGCTCTCGGCGGCTTCCCGCGCCGCCCTTTCCGCTTCGCGCGCGCCCGCCAGTATGCCGAACATGCCCTTGTTGCCTTCGTGGCAGGCGTACTCGTACATCAGACCGTCGGCTCGCACCGAAGGGATCTGCGCGGTCCAAGGCCGGGTGAACGCATCCGGATCGTCCACGGTGAACTCGTACAGCAGGATGTCTTCGGCGATCCGCGTGAAGCGCTCGGTGAGGCGCATGTTCTCGCTCGATCCCCGGAAGCTGATCTGATCGGTGAAGTTGGTCGTCTCGACCACCAGCGTGTCGCCTTCCCAGCGGCCGCGTGAGCTTCCGAGCCACTGCCGGACGTGCTGCGGCAGCTGCGGCCGGTCGACGAGCGGAATGATCCGCGCGTCGTGGATCATCTCGTTGACGATCAGCACGTAGTCCGCCGTTTGCACGAGGTGGTAGTTGTTGTTGTAGGCGCTCGGCATCATGGGCGGCCCGGCGCTGCCGAGGTGGATGCAGCGCTCCATTAGCGGCCGGTCCTCGGGGCCGTCCGTGAACGCGATGTCGCGGCGATTCGGCTCCGCTTCGACCCGCGCCCGCGCGGCGGGCGTCAACGGCGGGATCCGGCCGTCGGGCGGGTCCACGATCAGGGACGTGCGGCGCGTGGCCACCACGTTCGTTCCGGAATCCCACCAGAAGTCGTTGTACGCGAGCCGGACGTCCGCGTCGGGGTCGTCTTCTCTGCGGTCGCGGTTCGTCGTCTGCAGCCGCCGCTGCTCGTACTCCGCGACCTCCTCCTCCGTCAAGAACTCGCGGTCGGCGAGATCCCTCGGGCGCTCGAGCGGCGTGATGACCGCGTTCGACCAAATGCCTTGCAGATCCGGTTGCCCGTGCGGGGTGCGCGGCGGCGTGTATCGCTCGCCCGCCGACGACTGCGCGTGCAGTGCCGGTGCCGCAGCGGCGAGCAGCGCGGCGCCGACGAGCCGTGCGGGAAGGCCGGCAACAGTCAGTCCGCCCGAATCATTCATCGCCGTTTCCCTCGCTTTCCGAGCCGTCTTGCTCCGGTCTCTTGCGCAAATGCCCATACAGGACCTCCTCCGAGAACGGCACGCACTTGAACTCGAGCAGCTGCATGTTCGGCTCGATCCGACGGTAGAGGGGCATGCTGATCGTCCAAGGACGCGTGAAAACCTTCGGATCTTCGATCGTTGCTTCGTACTGCAAGTGGTTCGGGCCGAGCGGCGTATACCGCTCCGTCACTCGCAGTGCGTCGCTGTGGAAGTTGCCGGCCCGGTCGAACCACGTGCCTTCCACTTGGCCCGTGACCTCGACCACGAGCGTATCGCCTTCCCAGTGACCGACGGACCAGCCCATCCAGAACTCGGTCGGGCTCGGGCCTGGATCTTCCATGTAGATCGTGCGCACCGCGCCCGCGAACTGATACGCGATCATCACGTATTCGTCCGTCTGGAAAATCTGAAACGGGTGCGGCATGTACGTCGCCCGCGGGACGCCCGGCATGAAGCACTTCACCTCCGGGTCCAACTCGAGCGATTTCGCCTGGTTCTCGAGCTGTTTGGCGCGCGCCCAATCCTGATACGGGAGCTCGTCGTCGTCGATCACGCCGAGACCGGGCGGAACCGCATGGCGAGCGCCTAGCTGCGCCAGCGCGGCGGGTGCGGCGGCGTGCGCACGGACGTCCCAATTGGCCGTCGCGAAGGCTTGCCAGATGCCGTCGAGCATCGGCTTGCCGCCGGCCGTGCGCGGCACCTCCGCGCGGAGCTCGTTCGCGGTTCGATTCTGTGCGAACGCCGCCGGTGCGCAGGCCGCCGCCATCGCCGCGAGCGTCACCAGTACTCGCTGCATTGCAAACACCCCCGTAGGTCTCTCATCGACCGCGAGCATGATGACTCAATACGCGACGGTCGGGTTGGAAGTTTTGCCACAAGGCTGTGAAAACCTCACATTGCTAAACGCAACTGTTGAGGGCTATGTTTCCCGCCGGTAAATCCGGGGCAGCTCGTCTGCGGTAGCAATCACGCAACACAACGAAATGGCGTACGAGTTCGAATCGCTGCTGTCGAGATGGAAGCCGGAGCTGTTGGGCGCGTTTCGGATCGTGGCTGCCTTTCTGTTCGTGCAGCACGGCACGCAGAAGCTATTCAGCCTGCCGACCGCGCCCCGCAACGTCCCGGAGCTTTTCTCGTTGAGCGGCGTGGCGGGCATTCTCGAGTTCTTTGGCGGCATTCTGCTCATGCTCGGCCTTTTCACGCGCCCGGTCGCGTTCGTGATGTCCGGCCTGATGGCATTTGCCTACTTTCTGGTGCATGCGCCGCGGGGGTTTTGGACGATCGCCAACGGCGGCGAGCTCGCCGTGCTGTATTGCTTCGCGTTCTTGTTCATGGCTGCCGCGGGCGGCGGCGCGTGGAGCGTAGACAACTTGCGCGCGCGCAACTAGGGGAACGGATTGCGTCGATTGAAGGGCGGCTCGATCGGTCGGCCGTGACACCGAGTGCTGCGATCGGCGCAGCGAAGAAGATTTGCGCGCCGTCCATGTTTCAACTTTCAGACAGGGGTGAAGGGGGACAGGTGAATACCTACGTTAACGCCTCGCGCGAGATTGGTTTGGCACGCAGAAAGCGGTTGGCCGTCGCGATAGCCGGCTGCATCGCCGGTGCGGGGGCGGCGCCCGCCGTGCTTGCTCAGCAAGGGTCGGCGGTCGAGGAAGTCGTTGTCACGGGCTCCTACCTCTCCCGTCCGGCGGACCGGCCGCAGCCGGTGCAAGTGATGGACCGGGACGATCTGCTCGGCGAGCAGCGCCTGACGGTCGCGGAGATCTTCCGCGACATGCCGGCGGTGCAGGGCATGGCGGTGTTCAACAACATCGTCGAGACGGGCGACTCGCCGACGTCGGCGGTGAACCTCCGCGGACTCGGTACGCGCGCGACGTTGACGCTGCTCAACGGCCGGCGTCAGACGGTCGACGCCGACGCTTTCACCGGCGGCGGCACCGACGCGGTCGACATCAACAACCTCGTGCCGCCGATCATGATCGAGCGCGTGGAGGTGCTGAACGACGGCGCATCCGCTCTGTACGGCAGCGACGCCATCGCGGGCGTGGTGAACTTCGTCACGCGCCGCAATTTCGAGGGCATGGAGATCTCTCTCCAGGGCCAGTCGTACGATCGGAACGACAAGGGCAACTACAACTTCGGTGCGATCTTCGGCTCGCAAGGCGACAAGTCGAGCGTGGTCGCCGGTATCGACATCTCGCATCGCGATCAGCTGATGGCCGAAGACATGTACGACTTCGACCGGCTGATGCTCGCGAGCACGTCGACCTTCGGCAATCCGTCGACGTTCCGGCCGGTCGGTGCGCCGCCGTCCGCGAACATTCCGGATCCTCTCTGCGGCGATCCCGCGCTCGGGGGCGTCCCGCACGCCGGCATTCCGGGATGGACCGACGCGCAAGGCAACGAGTGGTGCGCGCTGCTCCTCTCCGCGAAGCGGGTGACCGCGTCGGAGACCGACCGTGTCACGGGCCTCGCGACGGCGCTGTTCGACGTAACCGACACGGTGAGCGCGGAGCTCGAGGTCGGTTTTGGCCGCGCCCGCCACATCCGCGGCACCGGCCCCGGTTTCCCGATTTTTCCGCCGCTGCCGGTCGTTCCCGCGAACAATCCAGGCGTGATCGCCGCGAACGCGGCCGACCCGAGCTTCGTCGTTCAGGATTACCAGATCAGCCACCGGGTCGGCAGCACGATCGACGGCGGCATCCAGGATCAGGTGAAGCAGGACGTGTGGCGCGCGGTCGGCAGCCTGACCGGCGACGTGGGCGCGTGGACCTGGACGGCGTCGGCCTCGTTCTCGGAGAGCAACACGCAGCTCAAGCAAGAGGACACGATGCGCGATCGTCTGACGGCCGCGCTGAACTGCCAGGGCGGCATCTCCGGCGATCTCTGCTACAACCCGTTCGCGAACGCGTTTCTCGCGTCGCCCGGCGATCCGGAATGGAACGATCCGGCGGTGAAAGCCTGGATTCAGGGCATGCGGATCGGCGACGGCACCGCGAAGCTCGGCGTGTTCGAGTTCCTCGTCACGCGTGAGCTGGGCGAGATGGCCGGCGGGGCGACCGGGCTTGCGATCGGCGTGCAGCGCCGCGAAGAGGACTTCGCGTTCGACTGGGACACGATCAGCAACGCCGGCGGCTATGCCTGGAACAACACGCCCGTGCTCGACTTCGGCGGTACGCGCGAAAGCAATGCGCTGTTCGCCGAGCTCGTCATGTTCCCGACCGAGTCATTCGAGGTGCAGCTCGCCGCCCGGTACGAGGAATACGGCCGCGGCGTCGATTCGTTCGATCCGAAAGTCGGCATCCTGTGGACGCCCGTCGACGGCTTCTACGTGCGCGCTTCCGCAGGCACGTCGTTCAGAGTCGCCGGCGTCGTGCCGACCTTCGGTCAGACGAGCACCGGCACCGGCATGACGCTGCACGGTCAGGCGGTCGAGGGCCGCGGCGTGCGCGTCGGCAATCCCGCGCTGAAGCCGGAGGTGGGCGAGAGCTTCACGACCGGCATCACGTGGGATGCGACCGACACCTTCACGGTGGATGTCGGCTACTACCAGATCGAGTTCACCGACCTGATCAGGCCCGAGGACGGTCAGGTCCTGCTGGACGCCGATATCGCGGACGGCACGATCGACGATCCCCGTATTCACCTCGATCCCGCCGCCGGCACGAACGTCGTTGCGAACCTCACCGCGACGGACATCCTCGGCGCGACGTTGACGTACGTGAATCAGGACTACCAGAAGACGACCGGAATCGACTTCCGCTTCAACTGGGCGTTGTCCAAGGGCGCCAACGACTTCGACATCACGCTGAGCGGCACGAAGACCCTGACGTACGACCTGACGATCAACGGCGTGAGCACGGACGCGGTGGGCTCGTACAACAACACGAACTTCGCGCCGCCGATCCCGGACTACCAGGCCGACGTGCGGTTCTACTGGTCGCGCGGCCCGCACGGCGCGGGTGCGACACTCCGCCATACGCCGAAGCTCTATGAGGATCAGGCGACCGAGATCGGCCGGACGCAGGAGTTCAGCTACACGACCATCGATCTCTCCTATCGGTACGCGATGAGCGCGAACGGCATGACGCTGACGTTCGGCGTGATCAACGCGACCGACAAGGAGGATCCGGTCCATCGGACGGCGCTCGCGACGTCGTTCAGCCAGCTGTACGACCCGCGCGGACGAATCTTCAACTTCGGACTGACGAAGTCTTTCGAGTAACGCGGCTCGTTTGACGGGGATCGGCTCCGCCGCGACGCGGGGCCGATCCCTTCGGCTTTCGCCGCCCACGCTCTATGAACAGGAACGACAACGAACGGCTCACCCGGGTCGGGCCCGGGACCCCGATGGGCGAGCTGCTGCGCCGCTACTGGCATCCGTTCGCCGCGGTTGCCGAGCTCGACGACGTCGGCATGAAGCCGGTGCGGCTGCTCGGCGAGGAGCTGGTCGCCTTCAGGGACGGCGACGGCAACTACGGCCTGCTGGACCGCCACTGTCCGCATCGGCGCGCAGACTTGTCTTACGGCTACCTCGAGGCGCGCGGCGTGCGTTGCAGTTACCACGGGTGGCTGTTCGATCACCGCGGCCGCTGCCTCGAGCAACCGTACGACGACGCCGCCCGACCGGAAGTCGGGTTCAAGCACCGGATCTGCGCGAAGTCCTATCGAGTCGAAGCGAAGG
>CAYWGQ010000111.1:0-12711 GCA_964457725.1 uncultured Gammaproteobacteria bacterium | reverse complement strand
CTCCTCGACCGGCTGCTGATCGTCCCCGCCGGCCGATGAAACGGCTCGTTCTATATAGCCGCCCCGGGTGCCACCTCTGCGAGGAGCTGCTCGAGGAGCTCGCGCCCCTGCTGCCGCCGGACGCGGTCGTCGAGACCGTCGACATCAGCGGCGACCCGGCGCTCGAGCGGCGCTACGGGCTCAGGATCCCGGTGCTCGAGAGCGCCGGCGTCGAGCTGTCGAGCTATCCGCTCGACCGGGCCAGGGTCGAGCGCTTTCTGGCCGAGTGAGCCCCCGGCCGCCCGTCGGCCCTTCTGTATAATCAGCCGCCCGCCCTCGATGGCCGCCATGGAACGGATCCGGAACTTCTCGATCATCGCGCACGTCGACCACGGCAAGTCGACCCTTGCCGATCGATTCATCCAGCTCTGCGGCGCGCTCTCCGATCGCGAGATGGAGTCGCAGGTGCTCGACTCGATGGACCTCGAGCGCGAGCGCGGCATCACGATCAAGGCGCAGAGCGTCGCGCTTCGTTACAAGGCCCGCGACGGCCAAGAGTACGAGCTGAACCTGATCGACACTCCAGGGCACGTCGATTTCTCCTACGAGGTGTCGCGGTCGCTCGCGGCGTGCGAGGGTGCGCTCCTGGTCGTCGACGCCGGTCAGGGCGTCGAGGCGCAAAGCGTCGCGAACTGCTACACCGCGATCGAGCAGGGGCTCGAGGTCCTGCCGGTCATCAACAAGATCGACCTGCCGACCGCGGATCCCGAGCGCGTGATCCGGCAGATCGAGGACATCATCGGCATCGAGGCGCAGGATGCGCTCAGGATCAGCGCGAAGACGGGCTTCGGCGTCGAGGACCTGCTCGAGCGCATCGTCGAGCGCATACCGCCGCCGAAAGGCAGCTCCGACGAGCCGCTCCAGGCGCTGATCATCGACTCCTGGTTCGACAGCTACGTCGGCGTCGTCTCGCTGATTCGAGTCGTCAACGGTCAGGTCACGAAGGGCGACCGGATCGTCGTGCATTCGACCAAGCGCCGGTACACGGTCGAGCGGCTCGGTGTCTTCACGCCGCGCGCGGCCGAGCGCGAGCAGCTCTATGCGGGCCAGGTCGGGTTTCTGATCGCGGCGATCCGCGAGATCGATGCAGCGCCGGTCGGCGATACGATCATCGACGCGAAAGCCGAGAACGTCCCGGCGTTGCCGGGATTCAAGAAGATCCAGCCGCGCGTGTTCGCGGGCCTCTTCCCGGTGAACTCCGAGGACTACGCCGCGTTCCGCGAGGCGTTGCAGAAGCTCGCGTTGAACGACGCGTCGCTCGTGTTCGAGCCGGAGACCAGCGCGGCGCTCGGCTTCGGCTTCCGCTGCGGCTTCCTCGGCTTGCTGCACATGGAGATCGTGCAGGAGCGGCTCGAGCGCGAGCACGGTCTCGAGCTGATCTCGACCGCCCCGACCGTCGTCTACGAGGTCGAGACGACCGACGGCGAGGTGTTGAAGATCGAGAACCCGGCGGATTTGCCGCCGACGACGAAGATCAAAGAGATCCGCGAGCCGATCATCCTCGCGAGCATCCTGCTGCCGCAGGAGTACTTGGGCGCGGTGATCCAGCTCTGCATCGAGAAGCGCGGAGTGCAGAAGCGGATGCAGTACTCGGGCCGCTCGGTGTCGATCGAGTTCGAGATGCCGCTCGCGGAGGTGGTCCTCGACTTCTTCGACCGGCTGAAGTCCGTGAGCCGCGGGTTCGCCTCGTTCGACTATCAGTTCCTGCGCTTCGAGCCTGCGCCCCTCGTCAAGCTCGACATCCTGATCAACAAGGAACGGGTCGACGCGATGGCGATGATCGTTCATCGCGAGGGCGCGGAGCGCAAGGGCCGCAAGCTCGTCGAGACGCTGCGCGAGGTGATACCGCGGCAGCAGTTCGAAGTGGCCGTGCAGGCCGCGATCGGCGGGCAGATCATCGCCCGGAGCACCGTGAAGGCGTACCGGAAGGATGTGACCGCGAAGCTGTACGGCGGCGACGTCTCGCGCAAGCGGAAGCTGCTCGAGAAGCAGAAGGCCGGCAAGAAGCGGATGAAGCAGCTCGGCTCGGTCGAAATACCGCAGGAAGCCTTCCTCGCCGTGTTGCAGGTCGACAAGAAATGACCAATACTGCCGGCTCTCCGCTAACCCTTTGATAGGCAAGCCCGTTGGACTTTGCGCTGATTCTCGTTGTCGCAACGCTCGTCACCGGGCTGATCTGGGCGTTCGATGCGGCCTTCCTGAGCCGTAGGCGCGCCGCGGCGGCCTCCCGCGGCAGCTCGGTACGCGAGCCGATCCTCGTCGAGTACTCGAAGTCGTTCTTCCCGATCCTGCTGCTCGTCCTGCTGATCCGCTCCTTCCTGTTCGAGCCGTTCCGCATTCCCTCCGGGTCGATGATGCCGACCCTTCTCGAGGGAGATTTTATTTTTGTGAACAAGTTCGCTTATGGCTTGCGGTTGCCGGTTATAAATACCGAGATCGTGCAGATCGGCTCACCCGAGCGCGGCGACGTCGTAGTCTTCAAGTTGCCGTCGGACCCGAACGTGAACTACATCAAACGTGTCGTGGGTCTGCCGGGCGACGTGGTGAACTACCAGCAGGGCAGCAAGCAGCTCACGATCAACGGCGAAGAGGTGCCCTTGCGGCTCCTCGGGGAGTACGAGCACGAGCCCGGAGTCGAGCTCGCGCGCGAGCTCCTCGGCGACCACGAGCACGACGTGTTGCTCACGCGTGGACGGCTGAGCCCGGGCGGAACGTACGTGGTCCCGGAGGGCCACTACTTCGTGATGGGCGACAACCGCGACAACAGTCGCGACAGCCGCTTCGAGGGTGTCGAGTTCATCCCCGAGGATCGGCTGGTCGGCAAGGCGGTGCGTATATGGATGAATTGGCGCTGGCCGGCCGAGGGAGGGCCGATATGGAGCCGAATCGGAAAGAGCATCGAATAGCCTCGATGGCGCTGCGGCGGCGTCAGGCCGGCATCACGGCAATCGGCTTTCTGCTCCTTGCGAGCCTCGTCGGCATCGTCGGCCTCGCGGGCTTGAAGCTCGTGCCGATGTACATGCAGACGATGAAGTTGTCGAAGGTCCTCGAGGACGTGCGCGAGGAGCTTTCCGGCAAGGGTCCGACCCCCGCGTCGATCCGCTCGGCGATCGGCAGGCGTTTCTCGATCGAGGACGTGAACCTGCCGCCGGAAGCGATCAAGATCAATCAGTCCCGGAACGGCTACTCGGTGCAGATCCAGCACGAGAGCCGTGCCCCGTACGTCGCCAACGTCTGGCTCGTGGTCGTGTTCGACAAGCAGGTAGAGATCAATCGGTGAGCTCCCGCGCCGCTTGGGCCGAGCGGGAACTCGACTACCGATTCCAAAACCCGGCGCTGCTCGACGCGGCCCTGACCCACCGTAGCGCCTCCAGGCTGAACAACGAGCGCCTGGAGTTCCTCGGCGACGCGTTTCTCAATTTTGCGATCGCCAAGCAGCTCTATGTGCTGCGACCGATGGACGATGAGGGCGACCTGAGCCGGGCGCGCGCCGCGCTCGTGAAGAAGCCGACCCTCGCCGCGATTGGACAGGCTCTCGGCATCGACTCGATAATCATCGTCGGGCCCGGCGAGCTTCGCTCCGGCGGCGCCCGGCGCGCGGCCGTGCTGGCCGACGCGGTCGAGGCGCTGATCGGTGCGGTGGTCCTGGACGGCGGCACGGCGGCGGCCGAGCGAGTCGTCGAGCGGCTGTTCGCGGAGCGGCTCGCGGAGTTGCCGGAAGCGGCGGCGCTCAAGGACTCGAAGACGCAGCTCCAGGAGTGGCTGCAAGGCCGCGGAATGAAGCTTCCGGCGTACGAGGTCGCCGCGGTCCGGGGGCTGGAGCACCAGCGTGTTTTCACTGTCGTCTGCAAAGTGCCGGAACGAAATCTGGAGACCTACGGTAGCGGCCCGAGCCGCAGGCGCGCGGAGCAGCAAGCGGCGGCCGCGATGCTGGCGGTGCTGACCGGTGCCGACGCCTGACAAGAGCCGCTCCGGCTTCGTCGCGATCGTCGGCCGGCCGAACGTCGGCAAGTCGACGCTGATGAACGCGCTGGTCGGCGAGAAGATCAGCATCGTCACCGACAAGCCGCACACCACGCGCCAGCGAATACTCGGCGTCATGACCGAAGGCGAGTCGCAGGCGGTGTTCGTCGATACACCGGGCCACGCGCAGCGAACCAAGCGCGTGCTCCATCGGCTGATGGCCCGCGCGATCCATCAGGCGGTCGCGGACTGCGACCTCGCGCTCCTCGTGATCGAGGCGAAGGGCGTGACGCGCGAGGATCGCGCGCTCGTGGACGTGCTGCGCGACAAGCTCGAGCGCACGATCCTCGTCGTCAACAAGATCGACAGGCTGCGCTCGAAGGACGAGCTTCTGCCGCTGCTCGACCGGTTGTCGAAGGAGCCGTTCGCGGCGTTCGTGCCGGTGTCCGCGTTGCGCGGCGAGAATCTCGCGGCGCTGAAGCGCGAGATTCTCACGCGGTTACCCGAGGGCCCGGCGCTCTTCCCGCGCGACATGGTCACCGACCGCGATCTGAAGTTCCGCATCGCGGAGGTGATCCGAGAGAAGCTGATGGAGGCGCTCCGGCAGGAGGTGCCGTACGGTCTCGCGGTCGAGGTCGAGCACCTCGGCACGGCCGAGGACGGCCAGCGCCTCGTCCACGCGCTGATCCTGCTCGAGCGCGAAAGCCACAAGCCGATCGTGATCGGCAAGGGCGGGGAGCGGTTGAAGGCCGTCGGCATCGCGGCGCGGGCGGAGTTGCGCCGGCTCCTCGATTCGCGCGTGCATCTCGAGCTGTGGGTCAAGATTCGCGAGCACTGGTCCGACAGCGAGCGGGAGCTGAAGCGACTCGGCTTCGACTTCTCATGAGCGAGCGGGAAACCGTGCTTCTCGAGCGGGGGTTCGTGCTGCATCAGCGCCCCTATCGCAACACGAGTCAGCTGCTCGAGTGCGTGACCGCCGCGCACGGCCGCGTCGGCCTCGTCGCGCGCGGCTCGCGTCGGGCGCGCAGCGGCCAGCGCGCGCTGCTTCAGCCGTTCGTGCCGCTGCTCATCTCGTGGGCGCGCCGCGGCGAGCTCGGCCGGCTGATCGCGGTCGAGCACGACCGGGAGGCCGGCGCCGGCGGCTACGCGCTCGCCGCGCAAGCGCTGCTCGCGGGTTACTACGCGAACGAGCTGATGATCCGTCTCCTGCCGCGCGGCGATTCGAATTGGGAAGCATTTTCTTGCTATAGTCGCTGCCTTGCCGGTCTCGCCGCGGACACGAACGTCGCGCGCACGCTGCGCCTGTTCGAGCTGCGGCTGCTGCGCGCGCTCGGCTACGGGCTCGAGCTCGAGAGCGACGTGCACACCGGCGAGCCGATTCGCGCCGAGCAGCGCTACACGTTCGAGGTCGAGCACGGGCCGGTGGCGAGCCGCGGCGCGGCGACCGGCCCGGATGTCTACACGGGCGCGGACCTGATCGCGCTCCGCGACGAGTCGCTCGAGACCCCGTCGAGCTTGCGCACGGCGCAGCGGCTTCTCGCGCGGGTGCTCGATACGTATCTCGGCGAGCGGCCGCTGAAGAGCAGGCTCGTCGCGCACGACATCGTCGATCGAGGGCTATGAGAGCGAGGAGGGCGGCGATGCGCGCCGCCGCGGACCGCAAGGATGATCTTCGGCATCGGCACTGACGTGCTGCAAGTGTCGCGCGTCGAGCAGATCTACGACCGCTTCGGCGCGCATTTCGCGCGGCGTCTGCTGATGGACGAGGAGCACGCGCTCTTCGAGCGGGCGAAGCGCCCGGTCCGCTTCCTGGCGATGCGTTTCGCGGCGAAGGAGGCGATCGTAAAGGCGCTCGGCACGGGCTTTGCGAACGGCATCTGGATACGGGACGTCGGCATGCTGCCGAACCGGCTCGGCCAGCCGCAGGTGATCTATTCCGACCGCGGCCGCGCGGTGTGCGAGAAGCTCGGCGTCGGCGAAGGGCATCTGACGCTGTCGGACGAGGCGGGCCTGATCGTCGCGGTCGCGGTGCTGCTTCGCGCGGACGGCACGGGAGGGCAACGGCCGCGATGAACGTGCTCGCTTTCGACATCGAGACGGTGCCCGACGTCGAGCTCGGGCGGCGGCTGTACAACGTCGCGGATCTCGACGACGAGAGCGTCGCGAAGATCATGTCGTTCAAGCAGAAGCAGGCGCGGGGCACGGATTTCCTACCGCTCGCGCAGCAGCGGATCGTTGCCGTGTCCGTGGTCCTGCGCAATCGCGACGCTCTGCACATCTACAGCCTGGGCGACGAGCACTCGCCGGAGCGCGAGCTCGTGCAGCGCTTCTTCGACGGCATCGAGCGCTTTCGCCCGGAGCTCGTGTCGTGGAACGGCTGCGGCTTCGACCTACCGGTGCTGAATTACCGCGCGCTCCGTTACGGCGTGACCGCGGCGAGATATTGGGAGACCGGCGACGGCGACCGCGACTTCCGCTACAACAACTATCTCGGCCGCTACCACTGGCGGCACATCGACCTTATGGACGTGCTGTCGGGTTATCAGCACGGCGGGCGTGCGTCGCTCGAGCAGGCCGCGTTGCTGCTCGGCTTGCCGGGCAAGCTCGGGATGAGCGGCGGGCGCGTCTGGGACGCCTATCTGCGCGGCGAGCTCGGCGCGATTCGCGCCTACTGCGAGACGGACGCACTGAACACGTATTTGATCTTTCTACGGTTTCAGCTGCTGCGCGGCGCGCTCGACCTCGACGGTTATCGCGCGGAGACGATGCTCGTCGAGCAGAAGCTCGAGCAGTCCGAGGCGCAGCACTTCAAGCAGTTCCTCGAGGCATGGCGAGCGAACCGCGATGAGCTCTGAGCGGGCGGTCGAAGCCGCCGTCGTCGATCTGACGCACGACGGCCGCGGCGTCGCAGATCTCGGCGGCGAGCGCGTATTCGTCGCGGGCGCGTTGCCCGCGGAGCGCGTGCTGCTCGAGCCGCGCCGCCGGCGGCGCCGTTACCGCGAGGCGGAGCTCGTGCGCATCATCGAGCCCGCCGCGTCCCGGGTCGAGCCGCCGTGCCCGTACTTCGGTCGCTGCGGCGGGTGCGCGCTTCAGCACATGACCTACGACGCGCAGGTCGCGTTCAAGCAGGACGTGGTCGCCGAGGCGTTCGCGCGCATCGCGCATGTCGAGCCCGAGCGGTGGCTGCCCCCCGTGACCGGTCCGACGCTCGGCTACCGCCGCCGCGCCCGGCTCGGCGTGAAGCACGTCGCGGCGAAGGGGCGCGTCCTGGTCGGCTTTCGCGAGCGCGCCGCCCCGTTCATCACCGACATGCAAGCCTGCCCGGTGCTGGTCGAGCCGTTCGCGGACCTGCTCGGCGAGCTCGCGACCCTGATCGAGCGCACGTCCGTGCGCGAGCGAGTGCCGCAGATCGAGGTCGCGGCCGGGGATGAGGGACGGGCGCTGGTCTTCCGCGCGCTCGAGGAGCCGACGGCGGCGGATCTCGATCTCCTCCGCGAGCTCGGCAGCCGCCACGGGATCGACGTCTACCTTCAGCGCGGCGGCCCGGGCACCGTCGTGCCCCTCGACGCGAACGTCCGCCCGCTGTCCTACCGGCTGCCGCGCTTCGACGTGACGCTCGAGTTCGCGCCGACCGATTTCGTGCAGATCAACGCGGCCGTGAACGCGGCGATGGTCGATACCGCGGTCGAGCTCGCCCAGCTCGACGGTAGCGAGCGCGTGCTCGACCTGTTCTGCGGGATCGGCAACTTCAGCTTGCCGCTCGCGCGCGGCGCCGCGAGCGTGCTCGGCGTCGAGGGCGAGGCGGGGCTCGTCGCGCGCGCGGCCGAGAACGCGCGGCGCAACGGCATCGACAACGCACGCTTCTTGACCGCGGACCTGAACGAGCCGCGGTGGGGGTTCTACACGGAGCCGTGGGACGTCGTGCTGCTCGACCCGCCGCGGACCGGCGCCGAGGCGCCGGTCGCCGAGCTCGGCCCGAGCGGCGCGCGGCGAATCGTCTACGTGTCCTGTCACCCGGCAACGCTCGCGCGGGATGCGCGCGTGCTGATCGACCGTTTCGGGTACACGCTGCGCGCGGCGGGGATCTTCGACATGTTTCCGCACACTCATCACGTCGAGTCGATCGCGCTGTTCGAGCGGGGCGAGTGATGGGCGTCGAGATCGAGCGCAAGTTCCTGCTCGCGGGCGACGGCTGGCGTCAGGCGGCCGTGCGCCGCGAGACGTTTCGGCAAGGTTATCTGCCGACCGGCGGCGAGCTGTCGCTCCGCGTGCGAATCGCGGGATCGCGCGCATGGCTGAACTTGAAGAGCGGCGGCCTCGCGGCCCGGCGCCTCGAGTTCGAGTACGCGATCCCGCTCGCCGATGCCGAGACGATCCTCGACTCGCTCGCCGCGCCGCCGCTGATCGAGAAGACCCGCCACTACGTGCCGGTCGATGGCTTCGAGTGGGAGATCGACGAGTTTCACGGCCGGAACGAAGGGCTGATCGTCGCGGAGATCGAGCTCGAGCGCGAGGACCAGCCGTTCCCGCGCCCGGAGTGGCTCGGCCCGGAGGTCACGCACCTGCCGCGCTACTACAACGTCTGCCTCGCGCGACATCCGTATGCCGATTGGGACGAAGCCGAGCGGCGGGCTTGAGCTCCGCGTGAGCCTCGCCGAGCAGCGCCTGACCGTCGTCGAGAACGGTGCGCCGGTGCGCACGTATTCGGTCTCGACCTCGAAGCACGGCGCGGGCGAGCTGCGCGGCAGCTACAAGACGCCACGCGGCCGGCACATCGTGCGGGCGAAGATCGGCGCGGGCGCGCCGCTCGGCAGCGTGTTCACGGGCCGGCGTCCGACCGGAGAGATCTACTCCGAGGCGCTTGCTCGCGCGCACCCGGAACGGGACTGGATCCTGACGCGCATCCTGTGGCTGTCCGGAACCGAGATCGGCCGGAACCGGCTCGGCGAGGTCGACACGATGCGACGTTACATCTACATCCACGGCACGCCGGACTCGACCGAGCTCGGGACGCCGGGCTCGATCGGCTGCATCCGGATGGCGAACGCGGACATCGTCGAGCTGTTCGATCGCGTTCCGGTCGGCACGCCGGTGACCATCGGCTGAAGGTCCGCGCGGTCGTCGAGCGCCGCCTCGCGCGCGGGACGGGGTAGCATTTGCGGCTCGGGAGAGCCGCGGGGGCGGCGGCGAGGAGAGCAGGCAGCGAATGTCCCTTGGTCCTTTGATGATCGATCTGCGCGGCGAGACGCTCGCGCCGGACGAGCGCGAGTGGCTCGCGTCACCGGTCGTCGGCGGGGTGATTCTGTTTAGCCGCAACTTCCGCAGTCGCGAGCAGCTTGCGGAGCTCGTCCGCGAGATCCACGGGGTGCGGCAGCCGCCGCTCCTCGTCGCGGTCGACCAGGAAGGCGGGCGCGTGCAGCGTCTGCGCGAGCCGTTTCTGCGGCTGCCGCCGCTGCGCATGCTCGGCCATCTGTACGACGAGGACGCCGAGCGCGGCCTCCGGGCCGCCGAGACGTTCGGCTGGGCGATGGCCGCGGAGCTTCGCTCCGTCGGGATCGATCTGTCGTTCGCGCCGGTCGTCGACGTCGATCGGGGCCTCGCGGCCGTGATCGGCGACCGCGCGCTGCACCACGACCCGCACGTCGTCGCGCGGCTCGCGCTCAAGCTCGCCGCCGGCGCGAAGCGCGCAGGAATGCCGGTCATCGCGAAACACTTCCCGACCCACGCCGGAGTGCGCAGCGACTCGCACACGGAGGAAGCGGCCGATCACCGCGAATATGCGGATCTGCTCGACGATCTGCTGCCGTACCGGAAGCTGATCGCGTGGGGGCTGCCGGCCGTCATGGTCGCGCACGTCAGCTTTCCGCAGATCGATCCGCAGCCTGCGAGCCTGTCGTCGTGGTGGATCGAGCGGCAGCTGCGCGGGGAGCTCGGCTTCACCGGCGCGGTGATTTCCGACGATCTCAGCATGGCCGGCGCGCGAGCCGCGGGCTCGATGCCGGCGCGCGTGCGCGCAGCACTCGCCGCGGGCTGCGACCTCGCGCTTGTCTGCAACGCGCCCGAGGAGGTGCCGGCGTTGCTCGAGAACCTGCGCGACTACGTCGACCCGGTCGGACAGCTCCGCCTCACCCGGCTGCACGGCCACGGCGAGCCGGTCGACTGGCAGATGCTGCACGCCTCGCCGCAGTGGGCGAGGGCCGAGCGCGAGATCGAGCAGCTGACCGCGCGTCCGACGCTCGAGCTGAAGGGCTGAGCGGCCGTGAGCCGAGTGCGCGGAGCCGACCCGACGCTGCTCGCGGAGGCGCGAGACGTGCGCGCCCGCGCGCGGCGAATCGCGTCCGCGGAGGAAGTCGAGCAGGCGCTTGCGCGGATGGCTGAGGAGATCGGGGCCGTGCTTCGCGATGCCTCGCCGGTCGTGCTGGCCGTGATGCAGGGCGGCGCGTTCGCGGCCGTCGGCCTTTGTCGCCACTTCCGTTTCCCGTACGAGTTCGATTACGTGCACGTCTCGAGCTACGGGCACGCGCTCGAGGGCGGGGCGCTCGAGTGGCACGTGCGGCCGCGCGCCGCGCTCGAGGGCCGCGCGGTGCTCGTCGTCGACGACGTGCTCGATCGCGGCACGACGCTCGCAGCCTTGAGCGCCGCGCTCCGCGATATCGGCGTCGCACGCCTCTGCACGGCGGTGCTCGTCGTGAAGCAGCCTGCGAAGCCGGTCGAGCGGCCGCCCGTCGATTTCGTCGGGCTGCGTGCGGGCGACGCGTATCTCTTCGGTTGCGGGATGGACTACAAGGGCTTCTGGCGCGGGCTGCCGGAGCTCTATGCGGTGGAGTGACGATGGCCGCGGACATCGGGCTGATCGTCGGAAGCGGCTTTGCGTGGCTCGGGCTCGAGGTCGTCGCTGAGCGCGCCGTCACGACACCGTACGGCGAACCCAGCGGACCGCTGCTCGACGCGGTCTGCGGCGGCGAGCGCGTGACCGCGATCGCCCGTCACGGTGCGCCGCACCGGCTCGCGCCGCACGAGGTGAACTATCGCGCGAACGTCTGGGCACTCCACGCGGCCGGCGTCCGGCGGCTGATCGCGGTGAACGTGGTCGGCGCGATCGAGCAGGGCTTCGCGCCGGGCGAGCTCGCGGTTCCCGAGCAGCTCATCGACTATACTTCCGGCCGCGAGAGCACCTTCGGCGGCGCCGGCGGCCGCGTGCTGCACGTCGATTTCACGGTGCCGTTCGATCGGGCGCTGGCTGGCCGGATCCGGGCGGCGATCGAAGCCGAGGGGCTGACGGCGGCCGCGGGCGTCTATGGGGTCACGCAGGGACCGCGGCTCGAAACCGCGGCCGAGATCGACCGGCTCGAGCGCGACGGCTGCACGATGGTCGGGATGACGGCGATGCCCGAGGCGGCGCTCGCGAGGGAGCTCGGCATCCGCTACGCCGTCTGCGCGCTCGCGGTGAACCGCGCGGCCGGCCGGGCGGCGGGCGAGGCCATCCACGCGGAGATCGAGCGCCACTTGGACAGCGGCATGGCGCGAGTCGGCCGCGTGCTCGCGCGGCTCGTTCCGGCGCTCGCATCCGGCGACTTGTGACCGCCGTCATAGACGTTCGCGCAGAGCTCATCGAACATAATCGCATGCAAGTCGGGACGCAGCCCCGAGATTTCACCGCCGTGAGCCGCCAAAGCCTCGAACGGATCGCCGTCCGGAGCTCCGAGGCCATTCTGCTTGCGGAAGCGCACGGCTCGGAGATCACGGTCGTTTTCGCGAACGGCGCCTACGAGGAGTTGACCGGTTACAAGACCGAGGAGCTCGCGGGGCGGCGCTGGGCGCTCGCGGCTCGTGCCGGCAACGGCGAGCCGGCGCTGAAGGAGCTGAAGAACGCGCTCGCCCGCGCCGAAGGCTGCGAGCTGACGGTGCCGGAGCTCAGGAAAGACGGCTCGATCTGCCAGAGCCGGCTCACGCTCGAGCCGCTGTACGATGCGCGCGGCACGCTGCGGTATTTCCTCTGCTTGCAGAAACCGGCTTCGCCGCCGATCCCGATCGAGCGGCCGGTCGAGGCGGCGGCATCGCCGCGCGAGCTCGGCCGTGGCCGCCCGCGTGTGACTCAACCCGAGCGCGTCGATCCGATCACGGGGCTGTTGCGCTTCGAGTACTTCCGCGAGCTGCTCGGGCGCGATCTCAGGATCGCGGAGCGCGAGCAGCGGACGATCACGCTCCTCGCGTTTCAGACGGTGGAGTTCGACGTGTATCGGCAGACGTTCGGCGCGAAGGCGGCGGACTCCTGCCAGCGGATGATCGCGGCGCAGGTGACGCGCACGTTGCGCCGCTCGAGCGATCTCTGCGCACGCTCCGACGACGCGACGATCATCGCGTCGGTCGTCGATCAGCAGCCGTCGGAGGTCGAGCCGCTCGCGGAGCGGATCGCGGAGCACGTGCGGCGGCTAGGGCTTCACAACCCGCGCGCGAAGGCCGCACGCTACGTCGTTGTGCGGACGGCGGTCGCGAGCTGCAGCGGCATCGAGGACGCGGACGAGGCGATCGCCCGCGTGACGGCCGCGCTCGGCGACACCCCGCCCGTCGTCGCCGTCCCCGCCACCCCATAAGGACCGCCTCACGCGCCCTTTGGTAGGAGCGGCGGGCGGGGCGCGCGCCCCCGCGCCCGGGGGGCCCGGCGCCCGGCCCCCCCCCCCCGGGGGGGCGGCGGCCCCCCCCCCCACC
>CAYWGQ010000110.1:0-12715 GCA_964457725.1 uncultured Gammaproteobacteria bacterium | reverse complement strand
TACCGCACGCCGCCTCCGCACGCTGCGCTGACCTACCGCCGCGCTGATCTACCGCACGCCGCGTCCGCACGCCGCGCTGATCCACCGCACGCCGCGCGTAGGAGCGGCTGTCCAGCCGCGATCATCCGCCGTCGAGGAAGAGGAAGAGTCGCGGCTGGACAGCCGCTCCTACCGGGGTGAACGATCGGGGAGCGTGAACACCCAGACGGCCGCGCCGCGGTTCGGCGGGCTCACGAGCTCCGGGACGAGCGGCGCGAAGCTCCGTGCGTGGAAGCCGCCCTCGCCGACGACGATCGCGACGTACTGCTTGCCGTCGACCGCGTAGGCGATCGGGCTCGAGCTCGATACGTCGTTCAGCCGCGTCTCCCACAGCGCTTCTCCCGTGCGCTCGTCGTACGCGCGGAAGAACCGGTCGAGCGACGCGGCGAACACGAGCCCGCCCGCGGTCGCGAGCACGCCGGAGGTTTGCGGCGCACGCTGCCGGGTCGTCCAGAGCGTCTCGCCGGTCCCGAGATCGATCGCCTGGAGGCGGCCGTAGAGCCCGTCGCCGTCGGGCCGCGGGCGGATGCCCCAGTTCACGCCGGACGAAAGCCCGCCGCGGCCGCCGCCCGGCACTGGAAACACGTCCATGCACGCTTCGTTCAACGGCACGACGAGCACGCGGCGCGCCGCGCCGTACGACGCCGGCAGGAAGTTCTTCGCGCCGGCGCCGTGCGGGCAGACGAGCTGGATCCCGCCGTCCCCGGGATAGCGGCTCACGTCGACGAGCTTCCTGCCGGTGCGCGTGTCGATCTCGGTGACGATGTTCTGGAGCCCCAGATCGAGCGCGAACAGGAACTCGCCGGTCGCGGCGTCGAGCGCCTCGTAGATGCCGATCTTGCCGGCGGTGAGCGCGACCTTGCGGTCCCGGCCGCCGACCGGCAGCTCGAGGATCTGCCGCTCGAACGCCCAGTCGAGATCCCACTGATCGTTCGGGAAATGCTGGAA
The DNA here is from genome assembly GCA_964457725.1 of uncultured Gammaproteobacteria bacterium. Taxonomy (GTDB): domain Bacteria; phylum Pseudomonadota; class Gammaproteobacteria; order Steroidobacterales; family Rariloculaceae; genus FEN-1219. The sequence goes on along the minus strand of CAYWGQ010000110.1, from coordinate 11,728 downwards.
GTGCCAGACGAGCTCGCCCGTGTCCGGGTCGATCGCGAGCGTCGAGTTCGTGTAGAGCGCGTCGCTCGTGACGCCGGGCTCCCCGCTCGGCACGAGCAGCGGCCCCGTGTCGTAGGTGTTGCCGGTGCCGAAATAGGCGAGTCCCGTCTCCGGGTCGTAGCTGCCGGGCGTCCAGACCGAGGCGCCGGTGCGCTCGTCGTACGGCATGCCGTTCCAGCTGTCCCCGCCCCGCTCGCCGGGCCGCGCGATCGTGCCGACACGCCACGCGATCTCGCCGGTCTCGGCGTCGAGGCCGACGATCTGCGGGCCGCCGCGCTTCGCCGCGACGCCGGTCGCGGTCGTGCCGACCATGATCTTGCCGCGCGCGGCGAGCGGTCCGCCGTTGATGCCTTCGCGCTCGCGGTGCTCGCCGACGCGCGTGTCCCAAACGACCTCGCCGGTGCGCACGTCGAGCGCGACGACGTGCGCGTCGGACGTGCCGAGATAGAGCCGGTCGCCGTAGAGCGCGAGGCCGCGCTTGTGGAACGGCGCTGCGCCCTCCTCGAGCGGGTGCGTGTACTGCCAGAGCAGATCGCCCGTCTTCGCGTCGAGCGCCTGCACGACGTCGCCGTACGCCTGCACGAACAGCGTGCCGTCGCGAACGAGCGGCACGCCTTCGGCGGAGCCGGACGGCAGCGTCCAGCTCCACGCGACGCGCAGCTCGCCGACGTTGCGCACGTCGATCTCGGCGAGCGGGCTGAACCCGTGCGCGTCGTAGCCGCGGCGCCACGTGAGCCAGTCCTCCGGCGGCGGGCTCGCGAGCGCATCGTCCGTGACCGGCTCGAAGCGCTCGAGCGGCGTCGCCCGCACCGGCACGTCGCGCGCGGTGTACGGCGAGTACGCCATGAAGCTGAAGCCGCCCGCCGGAATCTGCATCGCCGCGAGCGCGCGGGGATCGGCCGGCAGCTCCGTCTCGCCGCCGACGACGTCGTTCGCTTGCAGGATCAGCGCGGTCAGCGCCGCGTACGTCGCCGCGTCGAGTGAGCCCGGGTTGCCGGTCGGCATCGTCGTCCGCAGCCTCTCGAACAGCACGGCGGCGCTCTTGCCGCCGTACTTGTCCATGAACGCGACGCCCTTCAGCGGGGAGCCGAGCGGACCGTCGTCCAGGTTAGCGCCGTGGCAGACGGCGCACGCCGCCTCGTACGCGCGGCGGCCTTCGGCGACCTGCGCTTCGGTGTAGGACAGCGCGAGCTCCTGCGCCGGCGCCGCGTACCCGAGGAGACCTGCGGCCGCCCCGAGCACGAACCGCCCCGCCGTCCGCAAGCCGCGCCCGCGCATCGCCGCACCCCCGACCAGAATGGCCGAAGAGAGTGACCAGCGAGCGCGAGCACGTCAAGCACGGGGAGCAGCAGCGTCGAACGCCTTCAACGCACGCCCGGCATCTGCGCTTCGCGCGGCGGCGGCTCGTCGTGACGCCAGAGCTCCGCTTGCGCGCTCACTCGCTCGCGCGCACGTCCGTTCGGCTCCGCCGCGTCGCGTGGCGGCCGGCCGGTCTCGACGAACGTCTTCAGCCGGAGCAGATCGTCGTCCATCTGCTGCTTCGGATCCGCGTGCAGCAGCCACGCGACCGCATGGCCGATCGCGCCGCCGAGCGGGTTGTAGACCATCTTCACGTCGACCGTCGTCGAGCCGTCGTCGTTGGCGTGAAAGTGCACGATGCCCGCGTGGCGCACGAACGCGCTGCCCTCGGTCCGCCACGCGATCAGCCGGTTCTCCTCGCGCGCGGTGACGACCGCGTCGAAGTCGACGTCGAAGCCGAGCGGGCCGCTCACCGTCCAGCGCGAGCGCCGTTTCCCTTCCGTCGTCTCGATCGGCCGCACCCGGCGCACGTGCGTCATGAACGCCGGGAAGCTCTCGAAGTCCTCCCACAGCGAGAACACGTGCTCGACCGGCGCTTGGATGCGAATGCTCTTGTGAATCTCGACCGCGTGGCGCGGAGAGCCGATGCCGAACAGCCGCCGCATATCGAGATTCGTCGCGGCGCGCGTGAAGAGCAACGCGCCGGCGCTGCCGACGAGCGTGCCGGCCATGTCGCGGCGGCCGAAGCCGTGCAGCGCCGCGGCCGCGCCCGCGATCGCTCCGACGGTGCGGGCAGCCGGCGACCAGTTCGACTGCAGGAACGCGAGCCGATGACCGACGCGCGGCGCCGGCTCGCCCTGCAACCCCGGGACACGGCCGGGCTCCTCGTGCACGTCGAGCTCGTTGCGCACGTCCCTCACGCCGTGCACGCGCCGCGCGCAGTGAAGCAGCGGCCCGACCTCGTTCGCGAGGATCGGTCCGCTCAGCGTGACCACGCCGTCCGCCGCCTCGACGTGCACGGACGCCGGATGGGTCACGACCCGTCCGAGGCACGCACGGACGCGCTCGACGAGCACGTCGTCGTCCGGCTGCGAGGAGTCGAACGTCGCGCGCAGCTCCGCGACCGCCCCGGTGCCCCGGTTCCAGAAATCGCGCCCGATCACGCCGAGCGCGCGGCGCGTCTTGTGTCCCGCGTGCACGGCCTGGTTGCGCACGAGCGCCCGGCGGTACCGTCCTCTGGCCGGGTCGAGGTAGTACATGCCGGCGGCACCGATCCCGGCTGCGAGCAGGAGTTTCGTCGCATCGTCCATGAGCGTTCCCTCGCTTTTCTGGCGGCCGAATTGCGCTGGTCGAGCAAGAGCCGTGCCACGACCGCGGCGTGCGGCGCCGGGGCACGGCGCTTGCACCACTCCGCAACCGCTACGAGCCACCGGGAGACGGCGATGGACGGCAGCTGGCAGCAGGTGGTCGCCGACTGGCCGAAGGAGCCTCGCGAATCGGCCGCCTATCAGCGCGGCGAGAAGCCGCCGTACACGCAAGCCTTCCAGTTCGAGGTGCAGCGAGGCGGCACCGGCGATCGGGACGCGCCGACCTCCGCGCAGGCCTGAATCCGCGGACCGCAGGCCACGCTCGCCCGCTTCGCACGGGGCCGGAGAGGTGTCCTCGCGCGGCGCGCAAACGCTTCCGAAAATCTTCATCGCCGCTCCATCGAACCGTCACCGCCTGCGCCTACCGTGTGCGCCTCTGTCAACCGTCGAGGAGAAGATGCAGATGCGTAAACGGAACCTGCGATGCGGCTCGGCCGCGCTCGCCCTCGTGCTCGCCGCGTCCGCGGCCGCTGCCGAGGAGTCGCGTTACGAGATGGCCTTCTACCTGGAGCGGCCGGGCGGGGCCGAGATCGCCGCGCGCGACTACGACGCGGCGATCGAGACCGCCGAGCGGCACCGCAGCCTCGGCTCGGCCGACGCGCTCGTCGCGGCGACCAACCTTTGCGTCGCGTACACGGTGCGGCGCGAGTTCGCCGCAGCCGAGCGCAACTGCGACCGAGCGGTCGACCTCGCGCGCAGGGACGACCGCGCCTCCTTGCTGCGGCGTGCGACGGCCACCGCAAAGGCACTGAACAACCGCGGCGTGCTGCGCGCAGTCCGCGGCAACGGCCTCGGCGCGTCGACCGATTTCCGCCGCGCCGCGGCTCGCGCGGGGACGTGGCAGGCGCCCGAGCGCAATCTGCTCGCGCTCGCGAGCGCCGCGCCCCGCGAGCCCGCGCTCGTCCGCTCCAACGACTGACGGGCGCTACCCGTCCGGCCGCTCGCCGCCGTTTCCGCCTCCCCCCTTCAACGGCGGCGAGCGGGCCGCCTCCGGCTTCCCGGTCGGAGCGGCTTCTGCGCCGCGGCGCTTCGCCCGTTCGGGTTGAAACCGCGCCCCCGAACGGCGAAAGTGCTCGCGACCGGTCTCATTCCCGCTTCTCACACTCCGAGGACTGCCATGAAAGTCGGTTTTATCGGCCTCGGCCGCATGGGCCAGGGCATGGCGCGCCGCATACTCGATGCGGGGCACGATCTCGCCGTCTACGACGTCGTCGCCGCCGCGACCGAGCCGTTCGCCGCCGCCGGCGCACGCGTGGCCCCGTCGATCGCGGAGCTCGCGACCGGCCGCGACGTCGTCGTCTCGATGCTGGTCGAGGACGCGATCGTCGCGAACGTCGCGCTCGGCAAGGACGGTCTGTGCGAGAAGCTCGGCGCCGGAGCGATTCATCTGATGATGGGAACGCACGGCGTCGCGATCGTCCGCGAGCTCGAGGAGCGCCATCGCGCCGCGGGGCAGACGCTGGTCGCCGCCCCCGTTCTCGGCCGTCCGGATCTCGCGGCGACGGGCCAGCTCGGGATCGTCGCGGGCGGACCGAGCGACGCGGTCGCCCGGTGCGAGGAGCTGCTCAAGGTGATGGGACGACGGGTCTTCCGGGCCGGCGAGAAGCCCGAGTCCGCGACCGCGATCAAGCTCGCGAACAACGCGGTGCTCGGCTGCGCGATGGTCGCGATGGCCGAAGGCTTCTCGCTCGTGCGCAAGTACGGCGTCGAGCCGCAGGTATTCCAGGACGTGATGGTCGAGGGACTGTTCGCCGCGCCGGCCTACAAGATCTACGGCCAGAAGATGGTCGAGGAGAGCTGGGACCAGGTCGGCTCGCCGATCACGGTCGGGCTGAAGGACGCGAACCTGATCGCCGCGGCCGCGGACATCGCCCGCGTGCCGATGCCGAGCCACAACGTCTACCGCGACCGCCTGCTCGGCGCGGTCGCGCACGGCGACGGCGACCGCGACCAGGCCGTCCTCGCGCGCGAGCAGGCGCGCGCGGCCGGGCTCGCGTAGCGCGTCCGGCCTAGTCGGCCGAAGCCGCGCCGCGGCGGGACCACCGCCGTAGGAGCGGCTGTCCAGCCGCGACTCTTCGGCGCCGGCCGCCGCGGCGTCGGGCAGCGATTCCCGGCGGGTTGAGACGCCTCCCGACCCTTTCGGCTAAAATGCGGCCCCCGTGGTGATGTAGCTCAGACGGTTAGAGCGGCGGATTCATAACCCGCAGGTCGGTGGTTCGATTCCACCCATCACCACCACATCCCCATAGGCGCGGTTCGCCGGCCATACCCTCCGGAACGACGATGATCACGCGCATATCGGCCGTTCCCGCCGTCGCCGCGGCCGCGATGCTCGTCGCGGCGCCGGCGCACGCGCACCACGCGCTCGCGGTGCAGTATCACGTCGACCGCGAGATCACGGTCGACGGCGTCGTCGAGCGCCTGATGCTCGGCAATCCGCACGTGCGGATCCAGCTGCGCGTGCAGGGGGCGAACGGGGGCGAGTCGTGGATCGCGGAAGGCAGACCGCACACGGCGTTGCTGCGCAACGGCTGGACCGGCTCGGAGATCGAGCCCGGCACGCGAGTCACGATCGTCGGCCACCCCGCGAAGGACGGCTCGAGCATCGTCGTCTTGCGACGGGCATATCTGCCCGACGGGCGAGAAGTGTGGGGAACGCGGGCCGACGACTCCCGCTGATGCGCCTCTACCGAGCGGCGATCGAGTATCCCGAGCGCCCGCCGGAAGACGTCGCGCGCGACGCGAGCGCGACGCGCGAGGTGCTGTCGCTGATGGCCGCGGAGCCCGGCATGGACCGACCGCCGTCTTGCGGCATCGGCCAAGGACCGCGACACCCTGGCACAGCGAGCGCTTCGAGGCGAGAATCGCCGCACGACCCTGGCGGACAGGCGGATCGTCGAGCTCGGAGGGCAGCGTGAACAGACTCGAGAACGGCCGGCTCGATCGGCGCGGATGTGGAGCCGGCTTGCTTGCCGGGGCGGTCGCGTTCGGATTGCTCGGCTCGGTCACGGCCGAGGCGCAGACGCTGAGCGACGCCGTGATGCGGCACGTCGACGCCGCCCGGGCAGCGGCCGGCGAGCATGCCGCGATGGTCGAGCGTCTCTGTCCGATGCCGGGTCCGCGGCCGGCAGGCCCGACCCGCCGCTCCGTGCAAACCGTGCCGCCGCGCGACGAGTGGTACGCGGAGCCGGTCAAGGTCTTCGACAACCTGATGTACGTCGGCATGACCGAGTTCTCCTCGTGGGCGGTCACGACGAGCGAAGGCATCATCGTCATCGATCCGGTCTTCGACTACTCGGTCGAAGACGAGGTCGTCGAGGGGCTGCGCAAGCTCGGCTTCGACCCGGCCGACATCCGCTACGTGCTCGTCAGCCACGGCCATTACGACCACGCGGGCGGAGCGAAGTATCTGCAGGAGCGCTTCGGCGCGCGCGTCCTGCTGTCGGGCGCCGATTGGGACCTGCTCGAGCAGAACGGCGCAGCGTGGGTGCCCCGGCGCGACATCGAGGTCGTAGACGGGCAGAAGCTCACGCTCGGCGACACCACGCTCGAGATGCATCTGACGCCCGGGCACACGAACGGCACGATCTCCACGCTGATCCCCGTCAGGGACGGCTCGAATCGGCACGTCGCCGCCCTCTGGGGCGGCACGCTCTTCAACTTCGGGCCGGATGCCGAACGCTTTGCGGCGTACGCAGAGTCCGCACGGCGCTTCCGCGAGATAGCGACGGAAGCCGGCGCCGACGTCTTGCTGTCGAACCACACCGATTACGACGGCAGCAAGCAGAAGCTGCCCGCGCTAGCGACCCGCACGGCGGGTGCACCGCACCCTTACGTGGTCGGCACGGAGTCGGTGCGGCGATACCTCACGGTCGCGCACGAGTGCGGCCTCGCCGCGCTCGCGGAGGTCCAACCGTAGCGGCGCACACCGTGCGCCGCTGACTGCACTGCGGCGCGCGCGCTCAGCCGGTCGCGAGCTCCGGCCGGTCGCGCACGAACTGCGAGAAGACCCACTTCTCGCCGCGCGTCGGCGGTCTGCCGCTGTGCAGCGTCTGCGCGTTGGGCCGCCCGTCCTCGTGCGTGTTGACGAAGAACAAACCTTCGCCGCGCTGACCGTGATGGCTCAGGCCGATCCTCGGAAAGGCGGTTTCGCCGCCTTCGTAGTCCGCGTTCAGATAAACGAGAAACGTGACGACGCGGTTGCCGAACCGGCGGATCTCCTCGGCGTAGCCGGGGTGAGCGGGATCGACGAAGTCGTAGTGGTCGCCGATCGTCTCGCCGACCGCGTAATGCAGCACGGTCGAGGCCTCCATGTGCGCCATCGGCTGGCCGCAGCCCACGGACATGCGCGCTTGGACCATCAGGTGAACGAGATCGGCCTCCACGACGCTGAACACCGCTGACGAGTTCGTTCGCGACTCGTCGACGTAATCGGTTTGCCCGTGAGCGTCGTACACGCGGGCGCGCTCGAGCCTGCCGCGTGCGCGATCGATGAGCCAGTCGCAGACCCGATCGCTGACGAAGTCCGGAAACCTGCAGATCCTCGGGTCGTCGTGTAGAACCACGCCCGCGGCAGGCACGAGCAGCTCGCGGAGCCGCGCGTCGTCGAGAAGCGATTGCGCATCGAGCGGCGCGTCGGCCGGCCCTCCGCGACGGATCATCGACGCGAGCACGTCGAGCTGCGCGTGCGCCGGCTCCCAGCCCCGTTCGGCCGCGAGCAGCAGCAGGCGCAGCGCCGCGCGCCAGTCCGGCGGAGCGAACACGCCCGAGGCGCGTATCACGGCGAGGCGCGCCGCCGCTTCGGCGCCGCCCTTGCTCACCGCGTCGCCGAGCAGGCCGATGCCCTCGCGCGGCAGCCGAGGCGCCCGATCGCCGACGATGAGCCGTTTGGCAAGCCGGGTCGTCGCCTCCACGTCGCCGCGCTGCGCCGCGAGCGCGAGCTCGTTGATCGCCTCGTCGTGACGGCCGTCGTCGTCGAGCGCCGCCGCCCGCGCTACGGCTGGTGAATGCTTCGCAGCGTCGGCTGGTGGCACCGAGCGAGGCGCAGCCACGTTCTCAGAGGACGCTGCCCGACGGCCGGGCGACGCGCACGTTTGCGTCTATCGGCACGAAAGTTCGAGGGTCGATGCCTCGCCGGACGGTCGTGGCGATCTGCTGCAACGCTTGCTCCGCCCGGGCCCGGTGCTCCGGGCCGACCTCGGCTTTCGCGTACTTGAACCGATAGCCGTTGAGGATGTCGATCCACGACACCTCGTTGAACGCCCATGCGAAGCTCTTGACCCTGTTCGACGCGTTCGGCATCTCCGCAGCATAGAGCGCGAGCCGATGCATCAGACGCTCCGGATACTTGCGGGACGTCTGATACCGCCAGAACTCGCTGTCTCGCCGAGCGGAAAGCAGGTAGTGCGCGTCCACGAAGTCCTGGACGTCGTGGATGTAGCCGAGCATCAACGCGTTGTACTTCGTGCACGAGTCGCCGTCGAAGTACCGCGCACCGAGGAACTGGCTCAGCAAGTCGGCGCAGCTGATCGTCCAGTTCAGTCCCGTAGCCTCGAGCGGCTCGACGAAACCGGCGCTGAGCCCGATCGCCACGACGTTTCCCACCCACGGCTCGCGCAGCGTGTCGCTGTCGAACGCGATGTGCCTGACGGGCACGTCGCGCATTCGCTCTTCGCCCCAATAGGCGCGGAAGTTCCTCTCGGCCTGCTCCGGGGAGCAAAAATCGCCGTGATACACGTAACCGCTGCCGATCCGCGACCGCAGCGGTATCGCCCACGTCCAGCCGTGCTCGTGCGCGTGCGCCCGGGTATACGGGTGCATCTCGGTTGCGGGGTCGCGATACGGAACGTTGGCCGCGACGGCGCGATTCACGTTCGCTTCGTAGTGAAGGGCGACGGGCCGCGTAATCTTGCTCAACAGCGCCCGCGCGAACCCGGTGCAATCGACGTAGAGGTCGGCGGACACGGCGTTCCCGCCGTCGAGGACGATACGCGCGATCTTGCCGTCCTCGGCCACCGCCTCGATGCGATCCGACTCGACTACCTCGACCTTGGTCAGCTTGCGCTCGAGATACTGCGTGAGCTTCAACGCATCGACGTGCAGCGCCGAGGCCGCCTCCGGGGCGATCAGATTGCGCTCGACGCACGTCTCGTACGACGTGTGGACGCGCGCGTAATAGTCGGCGTGACTGTACCGCTCCGGATCTTCGAGAATCAGCTGTTGGTAATGGTGGGCGGCCGTGTACGGCCCGCTGTCCGCCATCGCCGAGAACGGATGCCAGTAGTGATCGCCGACGACGTTCCAGTCGCGGTAGAAGATGCCGCACTTGATCGTCGCGTCGGTCGCCACGCAGAAGTCCGCGAGATCGAGCCCTGCGGCCTGCACCCTCATCGGCAGATCCGGCTGCGTCGACTCGCCGACGCCGACGGGATTGTTCGCGCGGGGCCGGACGAGCCGAATCTTGATGTTCGGGCAATACGCGCTCAGGACGAGCGCGGTCAGCCAGCCTGCCGAGCCGGCACCGACGATCGCGACGGAATTTACGGGCTGGAGCACGTCGTGCGGCTCCCCGCGCGGCCGGGAAACGTCGCGCCTACTCGGGGCGCTCGTCCGGCGCGCCTATCCCCGACGAACCGACGAACAGCTTCCGCCCGTCCGGGAACGTGATGTCGCGGCCGTTCGCCCGGAACGCCCCGTCCTTCGCCTGGAACCCTTGCACGACGATCTTCGTCCCAGGGGGCAACGAGTTGCGGTTCCACCCCCGACGCAACAGCGCGTTCGGCGCTCCCCCCTCGATCATCCACTTCTGCACCTCGCCCGACTCCGTTTCCACGTCGAGATGGATCCACGAGTGCGGGTTGATCCAGTCCATCTTCGTGACCGTGCCCTCGAGCGTCACCGGCTTGTTCGCGTCGAACTCCGCGGCGAACGAGTGGTGGGCAATCGCGGGCAGTGCGCCCGTCGCGGCTAGCAGCGCTCCCGTGGCAACGCTCAACAGTTTCATCCGCATGGCAGTCTCCGTGCTGACGCAGTCACTTCACTCGGTCTTCTTGACCAGGTCTCCGTAGAGCAGCTCCTCGGAGAATTCGACGCACTTGAACTCGAGAAGCTGAACGTTGTCGTCCAACCGGCGGTAAAGCGGCATCGAGATCTTCCAGGGGCGCTCGAACGTCTCCGGGTCCTCGATCGTCGCCTCGTAGTGCATGTGATTCCGGTCCATCAGCGTATAGCGCTCCGTCACCTTCATCGCCGCGCTGTGGTGGTTGCCCGCCCGGTCGAACCACGTCTGATCGTTATTGCCCGTCACCTCGATCACCAGCGTGTCCCCTTCCCACCGGCCGTTCGACCAGCCCATCCAGCTGTCGACCGGCGCCTCCTGGTGATTCGACATCCGCACGATGCGGTTCGCGCTCGCAAACTCGTACACGAAGACGATGTCGCCGTCGCCTTGCACGATCTGGAACGGGTACGGCATGTAGGTGGCCCGCGGAATACCGGGCATGTAGCACTTCGCCTCCGGGTCCGTCTTCGGCCAGCCGGCGCGGTTCTCGTCCCGCTTCGCGAGCGCTTCCGGCCGATACGGAATCGTTCCGCCTTCGACGACGCTCTGCCCGGCCGGCACTGCAGCGATCGCGCCGAGCTGCCAGAAGTCGTCCAAGCCCGAAGCGGAATGAGCTTCGAGATTCCAGTAAGCCGTGCCGATCGCCTGCCACACGCCGTTCAGATCCGGCCGGCCGCCGAGCCGCGGAATCTGCGCCCCTTCGGGCTCGGCGGACGCAACCGGCGCTACGGGCGCGGGCTCGCAAGCCGTGAGGACTGCAGCAGCTGCGATCGTCGCGAGCACCAAGCGTGTATTTGTAGTCATGTTAAGCACTGTCTATGTGAATGCCGCAGATGTCAAAGCAGCGTCAGGGTGCTTCGGCTGCTCGCTCGGCCGCGCGCGCGGCGCTCAGGATGTTTCGCAAGCCGAGGTTGCCCTCGTGGCACGCGTACTCGAATATCGGCGAGGCCGGGTCGCGCTTCAGCGGCATCGCGATCGCCCACGGCGCGACCCAGGTGTCCGGATCCTCGAAGCGGACTTCCCAGCGCAACGTGTCGGCGTCGACCGGCGTGAAGCGCTCGACGACCTTCAGCTTTCCGCTCGCGTTTCGATAGGCGGCATCCCCGCGGAAGTTCGTCGTCTCGACGACCAGCGTGTCGCCCTCCCAGCGTCCGCGCGGATCGCCCATGTAGGAACGCACCTCGTCGCTCACGTGCGGCGAGCCGTCGAGCGGAACGATGCGCGTCTCGTGGATCATCTCGGTCCGGATCGCGACGAAGCCCGGCCCTTGCGTAATCTCGTACACGCTGCCGTAGACCCCGGGCATCATCGAGCCCGGCGTGCCGAGGCTGATGCAGCGGTCGTAGTTGCTCATGTCGGCGTAGGAGTCGGGCGCGGACCGTTTCGAGCGCAGCGCGCGCTGCGCTTCCTGACGCCGCATGCCGGCCTCCGTCAGCGCCGGGATCTTGCCGTCGGCGGGCTCGATCACGAACCACGGCTGGCTGTTCTGGGCGTCGAGATGCTCGTACCAGTGCGGCGGGCCCGCGCCGGTGTCCTCCTCCGTCGTGCCGCCGATCGAGGCCGCGGTCTCGCGAGCGCGCCGCAGGCGCTCCTCGCGCAGCGCGGCCATTTCCTCCGGCCCGAAATCCTCGAGCCGCCGACCCGCGAACTCGTCGGGCCGCTCGAGCGGTGTCCCGTACTCGTCCTTGTTCGTGTAGGTGCCCTCGATCAGCGGATCGCCCCACGACGTGCGCGGCGGGCTCCAGCCGCGCTCTTGATCGGACTGTGCGTACGCGGCCGCGGACACGGCAACGGCCATCGCGACGAGAACGGGAGTCTTCATGGTTCTCCTCCGGTCGCTCCTAACTGACGCCGGCGTCCGAACGATAAACGGTGCGCGCCTGCTCGACCAGCGGGGCGGGCATCACGGTCGCGCGAATCTTGAACGGCACGTGCTCCTCCACCTGGACCTTCGACGACGGCT
>CAYWGQ010000109.1:0-12822 GCA_964457725.1 uncultured Gammaproteobacteria bacterium | reverse complement strand
GACGTCGAGCAGCTCGTGTTCGCCGGGCTGATGGAGGTCAACGAGCGGATCGAGCTCGAGCCGAAGATCGCAGCCGCACCGCCCGAGGTGTCCGACGATGGCACGGTCTGGACCTATCGGCTGCGCCGGGGGGTCAAGTTCCACGACGGCGTCGAGCTGACCGCGCACGACGTCGTGTTTACGTACGGCGTCCCTCGGCATCCCGACTATACGGGCCCGCGCGCCGGCAGCTTCACGTCGATCGAGCGCGTCGAGGCGCTCGACGACTACACCGTCCGCTTCACGCTGTCGGAGCCCGATGCGCGGTTCGCGATGCTCGCGACCTACGCGATCCTGCCTCGGCACCTGCTCGAGCACGTCCCGGTCGCAGAGCTCGGCGACTACCGCGAGTTCAACGTGAACGCACCCGTCGGCGCGGGGCCGTTCAGGTTCGTCGAGTGGGTCCGCGGCCAGTATCTCGTCGTCGAGGCGTTCGAGGACTACTTCGAGGGCCGCCCGTATCTCGATCGGATCACGTTCCGCTTCGTCTCGAACCAGAGCGCGGGCGTGCTGCTGCTCGAGACGGGCGAGATCGATCACCTGATCGTCCCGACGACGGAGATTCGCACGGTCGAGCGCATGCCGCACGTGACGCTGCGGAGCGCGCCGGAGCTGCGCTACGACTTCATCGCGTGGAACCTCAGGAATCCGCTGTTCGCCGACCGGCGCGTGCGCCAGGCGCTGACGCACGCGATCGATCGGCAGGAAATCGTCGAGACGCTGATGGAAGGCCATGCGCAGGTCGCGCACGCGCCCGTGTCGCTGCTGATGGAGTGGGCGTACGAGGACGATGTGCCGCGGTTCCCGTACGACCCGGAGCGGGCGAAAGCGCTGCTCGCCGAGGCCGGCTGGACGCCGGGGCCGGACGGGATACTCGCGAAGGACGGCCGCCGCTTCTCGTTTGCGATCCTCTCGAACGACGGCAACGTGATCCGCCGCGACCTGGGCGTGATCGTCCAGCAGTACCTCGGCGCGATCGGGATCGAGGTGCGCCCGACGCAGCTCGAGTGGGGCGCGTTCCTCGAGCGGATACAGCCGCCGAGATACGACTTCGACGCCTACATCCTCGCGTGGGCGCTCGGCACCGATCCGGATCCGTCCGCGATCTGGCACAGCCGCGAGATCGCCCAAGGGCTGAACAACATCTCGTTCAGCGATCCGCGCGTCGACGAGCTCGCCGACCGCAACATCCGGCTGACCGACCGCGACGAGCGAGCTGCGGTGCTGAAGGAGATCTGGCGAATCCTCGCCGAGGAGCAGCCGTACACGTTCCTCTACTATCCGCAGCAGTTCGTCGGCCTGAAGTCGGACGTCCGCGGCTTCACGCATCATCCGCGCCTCGACATGTACCGGGCCAACGAGTGGTGGCTCGACCGCTGACGCGGCGCCGGTCCGCATGCTGAGCTACCTCGTCCGGCGCCTGCTGATGATGGTCCCGATCCTGCTCGGGATCTCGGTGATCTCCTTCGCGATCATGTACGTCGCGCCGGGGCAACCGGCCGTGATGAATCTCGACCCGACGATCTCGGTCGAGGCTCGTGCGCGGCAGATCGAGGCGCTCGGCTTGAACGAGCCGCCGCACGTCCAATACGTCAAATGGCTCGGCAACGTGCTGTCCGGCAATCTCGGCACGTCGTTCACGCGCCGCGTGGCGGTCGCCGACATGATCCTCGAGCGGCTGCCGAACACGCTGCTCCTGATGGTGGCGTCGGCGCTCCTCGCGATCGCGATCGCGATCCCGATCGGCGTGCTGTCCGCGCGGAAGCCCTATACGCCGCTCGACTACTCGGTCACGTTCGGCGCGTTCCTCGGGCTCGCGACGCCGAACTTCTGGCTCGGGCTGATGCTGATCATGGTGTTCTCGGTGCAGCTCGGTCTCACGCCGGTCGGCGGCGTCGCGACGATCGGCGCGGAGTTCTCGGTGCTCGACCGGCTGCGCCATCTGATCCTGCCGGCGGTCGTGCTCGCGACGGCCGACATGGCCGCGCTGACCCGCTACACGCGCTCGAGCATGCTGGAGGTGCTGTCGCAGGACTACATCCGGACCGCGCGCGCGAAGGGGCTCCGCGAGCGCACGGTCGTCTACAAGCACGGGCTCCGCAACGGCCTGATCCCGATCGTGACGATCATCGGGCTGATGTTGCCGACGTTCGTCGGCGGCGCCGTGATCGTCGAGTCGCTGTTCAGCTGGCCCGGGATCGGCAAGCTCTTCATCGACGCGGTGTTCGAGCGCGACTACCCGGTGATCATGGGCATCACGATGCTCGGCGCGGTCATGACGGTCGCGGGCAATCTGCTCGCGGACGTGCTCTACGCCGTGCTCGACCCGCGGATCGAGTACTGACGCATGGCGACGGCACCGATCGCGGCGGAACCCTCGACGGCGCGCGGCGAAGCGCGCAGCCTCGGCGAGCCTCGGTCGCTTTGGCGGATCGCCGCTGCCAAGTTCCTGCAGAACCGCCTCGCGGTCGTCGGCCTCGTGGTGCTCGTGCTCGTGATCCTGAGCGCGGTGCTCGCGCCCTGGCTGTCGCCGCACGATCCGAACTTCCAGGTGCTCCGCGACCGGCTCGCGCCGCCGAGCGCGGAATACTGGCTCGGCACGGATCACCTCGGCCGCGACATCTTCAGCCGGCTGCTGCACGCAGGACGCATCTCGCTGTTCGTCGGCTTCGCCGCGATGCTCGGCGCCGTCCTGATCGGCACGGCGATCGGCGCGGTCGCCGGCTACTACGGCGGCCGGATCGACGCGGTGCTCATGCGCCTCGTCGACGTCGTGATCTCGTTCCCGAGCATCTTCCTGCTGATCGCGCTGATCGCCGTCCTCGAGCCGTCGATCGACAAGCTGATCCTCGCGTTCGCGCTGCTCAGCTGGACCGGCACCGCGCGGCTCGTGCGCGGCGAGTTCCTCACGCTGAAGCAGCGTGAGTTCGTGCTCGCCGCGCGGACGATCGGCATGTCGACGCCGCGGATCATCTTCGGCGAGATCCTGCCGAACGCGATGGGGCCGATCATCGTCGCGGCGACGCTGTCGGTCGGCAACTTCATCCTCGCGGAGTCGGCATTGTCGTTCCTCGGTCTCGGCGTGCAGCCGCCGACCGCGTCCTGGGGCAACATGCTGACGAACGCGCAGGGCGTCGGGATCTTCCGGACGGCGTGGTGGTACCCGACGTTCCCCGGGCTGATGATTCTGCTCACGGTGCTGTCGTTCAACTTCGTCGGCGACGGGCTCCGCGACGCGCTCGATCCGAAGGTGATCGAGCGCTGACGGCCGGCTCGAGGCGTCGCGGCGCCCGCTCGTGCCGAACGTCCTCTGCGGTGGGAGCGGCTGTCCAGCCGCGACTCTTCGAACCTCCCGCGCAGGCAGGCGATCTTGCACGGCACCGACCTTGCCCGTAACATCCGCGCTCTTTTGTCGTACCCTTTCGCATCAACCGCTTGGGCCGCGCCGCGGTCTCCGATCAGGGTGAAGCCATGCGCAGTCATTACTGCGGCCAAGTCGACCGAGGGCTGGTCGATCAAACCGTTCGCGTCGCCGGCTGGGTGCATCGCCGCCGCGATCACGGCGGCGTCATCTTCATAGACCTGCGCGACCGCGAGGGTCTGCTCCAGGTCGTCTTCAATCCGGACCGCCCGGAGATGTTCGCCGCGGCCGACCGGTTGCGCAGCGAGTACGTCGTGGCCGTCGAAGGCCGCGTGGCGCGCCGCCCGGCCGGCATGGAGAATCCGGCGCTCGCGACCGGCGAGGTGGAGCTGATCGCGACGCAGCTGACCGTGCTGAACAAGGCGAAGACGCCGCCGTTCCACCACGACGAGCCGGTCAGCGAGGAAGTGCGGCTGCGCTACCGCTATCTGGACCTGCGCCGCGAGCCGATGCAGCGGAACATCCTGCTTCGCCATCGCGTCACGCGGGCGCTCAGGCGGTTCCTCGACGAGGCGGGCTTCGTCGACATCGAGACGCCGATGCTGACGAAGCCGACGCCGGAGGGTGCGCGCGACTACCTCGTGCCGAGCCGCACGCAGCCCGGCAATTTCTTCGCGCTGCCCCAGTCGCCGCAGCTCTTGAAGCAGATCCTGATGATGTCGGGCTTCGACCGCTACTATCAGATCGTCCGCTGCTTCCGGGACGAGGACCTGCGCGCGGACCGTCAGCCCGAGTTCACCCAGCTCGATGTCGAGATGTCGTTCGTCGACGAAGCCGAGGTCATGCGGGTGATGGAGCTCCTGATCCGGGATTGCTTCAGGAGCGTGCTCGGCGTCGAGCTGCCCGATCCGTTCCCGCGGCTCGCCTATGCCGAGGCGATGGAGCGCTACGGCACGGACAAGCCGGATCTGCGCAATCCGCTCGAGCTCGTCGAGGTCGCGGACCTGTTCAAGGGCGTGGATTTCAAGGTGTTCGCCGGGCCGGCAGCGGATCCCGCGAGCCGCATCGCCGCGCTGCGCGTGCCGAAAGGCGGCGAGCTCACGCGCAAGCAAATCGACGACTACACCGCGCTCGTCGCGAAGCACGGCGCGAAAGGGCTCGCGTACATCAAGGTCAACGACCGCGGCGCCGGCCGCGACGGGCTGCAGTCGCCGATCCTGAAGTTCTTGCCGGACGCCGCGATCGAGGGCGTGCTCGAGCGCACGAAGGCCGAGACCGGCGACCTGGTCTTCTTCGGCGCGGACAAAGAGACCGTCGTGAACGAGTCGCTCGGGGCGCTCCGGACCGCGCTCGGTACCGACCTCGGTCTGACGGCGACCGGCTTCGCGCCGCTCTGGATCGTCGACTTCCCGCTGTTCGAGGCGCTGCCGGGCGGCGGCTACACGCCGCTGCACCATCCGTTCACGGCCCCGAAAGACGTGACGCCGACCGAGCTCGCCGCGGCGCCGGTCAACGCGGTCGCCCGCGCCTACGACATGGTGCTGAACGGCTACGAGCTCGGCGGCGGATCGATCCGTATCCACGACGGCGAGATGCAGGCGACCGTGTTCGAGCTGCTCGGGATCACGCGCGAGCAGGCCGAGGCGAAGTTCGGCTTCCTGCTGACGGCGCTCGAGTACGGCGCGCCGCCGCACGGCGGCCTCGCGTTCGGCCTCGACCGGCTCGTGATGCTGATGGCGGGCGCCGAGAACATCCGCGAGGTCATCGCGTTCCCGAAGACGCAGAACGCGAGCGATCTGATGACCGGCGCGCCGAGCGCCGCCGATCCGGCGCAGCTGCGCGAGCTCGGGATCCGGATGCGCAGCGCGGAGAAGCCGGCCGGCTGACGATGGGCGCTCGCGCCGACTTCCGGCGGCCCGAGTCGGTCCTCGTCGTGATCCACACGCCCGCGCTCGAGTGCTTGCTGCTCGAGCGCGTCGTGCCGCCGGGCTTTTGGCAGTCGGTGACGGGCACGCTCCGCTGGGGGGAGACCCCGGCCGAGTGCGCGGCGCGGGAGGTGCGGGAGGAGACCGGGCTCGATCCGGCCGGGCTCCGCGATGCAGGCGTCACGCGCCGGTTCCCGATCCTGCCCGAGTGGCGCAACCGTTACGCGCCCGACGTTGTCGAAAACGTCGAGCACACGTGGTATCTGGAGCTGCCGGCGCCGCTCCCGGTCACTCTGAACCCCGAAGAGCACTCTGCCTACCGATGGATGCCCCTCGAGGAAGCCGCCGCGACGGTGGCTTCATGGACGAATCGCGAAGCGTTGCTGGCGCTTCGCCGCTGACGAAGCCGCCGGCCGCCGGCGCGCGGACGCCGGTCGTCGTCGTGCACGGCTTGTGGATGCCGGGGGCGGAGACGGCGTTCCTGCGCCGGCGGCTCGCCGCGGCGGGGTACGCGCCGCGGGTGTTCCGTTACCGGTCCGTGTCCGAGGGGCTCGATGCGAACG
Organism: uncultured Gammaproteobacteria bacterium; assembly: GCA_964457725.1. Taxonomy (GTDB): domain Bacteria; phylum Pseudomonadota; class Gammaproteobacteria; order Steroidobacterales; family Rariloculaceae; genus FEN-1219. Next base: position 6,934 of record CAYWGQ010000109.1, on the reverse strand, counting down.
CGCGGCGGCTCGCCGAGCTGGTCCGGAGCCTGCCGCCCGGCCCGGTGCATCTCGTCGGCCACAGCCTGGGCGGCGTGCTGATCCTGCGGATGCTCGAGCTGCACCCGGAGCTCGCCCGCGGGCGCGTCGTCTGTCTCGGCTCGCCGCTCGCCGGCACGTCGGCCGGGCGCGCGCTCGCCGCGACCCGGTTCGGGCGGGCGCTCGTCGGCAAGTGCATCGCGGAGCTCGTCGCTCGCGGCGGCTGCCGGTGGCACGGGCAATGCGAGGTCGGCGTGATTGCCGGCAGTCTCGCGCTCGGCTTCGGCCGCCTCGTCGCGCCGGTGCCGCTGCCGAACGACGGCACCGTGGCGGTCGAGGAGACTCTGCTCCCCGGCGCCGCGCACCTCGTGCTGCCGGTGAGCCACCTGTCGATGCTCTGGTCGCCGACGGTCGCGGCCGAGGTCGTCGCGTTCCTCGAGAGCGGACGGTTCGTCTGACGACGGCGGCCGCCGCGGCCCCGCTCCTCCCCTACCGAGCGGTGCGCCGCGGCGGTCGACCAGGCCGCTACAGCTGATACTTGAAGCCGACCGTATAACGGCGCCCGAGCACGTCGTGCAGCGCGGCGTTCGCTTGAGTCGCCTGCAGCGTCGACGGGCTGAAGCCGGCCACGACCGGCGGCGCCTCGTCGAACAGGTTCGTCACGGAGGCGAACACCTCCCAGCTGCTGCCGCGCGGCGCGTCCTTCGTGAACGAGAAGCGGAGGTCCGTGTACAGCACGGAGTCGACCGAGTTGTCGCTGATCGAGACGCCTTCCACTTTCCGCGAGTCGAGCAGACCGCCGTCGATGTAGCGCGCCTGCACGAACGCGCTGAATGGGCCGCGGGTGTAGGAGAGATTCGTGGTCGTCTTGAACGACGGCAGCTGCAGCGTGCCGACGTCGCCGGCGCGGTCGACCTTCGGCGCTCCCAGGTTCGTGATCGAGTTCTCGTTCAGCTGAGTCGCGACGAAGCGCCACAGCAACGAGCCGCGGCCGACGTCCCGCCGGTAGGCCGTCTCGAAGTCGACGCCGCTCGCCTTCGCCTCGTTGATGTTGACGAAGATGTTCTCGATGAACGTGATGACCCCGTTCTCGTCCCGGTGCATCAGGTCGCACGCCGAGCTCGTCGGGAAGTTCCAGCACTCGTCGACGATCGCCTGAGAGCCGAGCTGCCCGACCGCGCCGTCGAGGTTGATCTCGTACCAGTCGATCGACATCTGCAGGCCCGGCGCTCTCGCCGGCTGGAAGATCATGCCGAGCGTCCGCGTATCGGCCTCCTCGGGTTTCAGGTTCGGGTTGCCGCCCGAGTACGTGCCGGTCGGGATGACCTCGTCGAACATCGGGTCGAGCACGTTCGTCGTGCCGCCGGTCCGGTCGAACCGCTCGGCGAGCGTCGCCGCGCGGATGTCGCGCGAGACCGTCGTGCGCACTCGCCACGCCGCGCCGACCTGCCAGTCGAGACCGGCTTTCCACGCCTGCGTGGACCCCGTCGCGGAATAGTCGATCCAGCGCGCGGCGAGCGTCGCGGTCAGCGACTCGACCGCGGGCTTGTCGGCCACGAGCGGGATCATGAACTCGGCGAACGCCTCGGTCACGTCGAACCCGCCTTCGAGATTCGGCACGGACGCGAACTGGATCGCGGTCGTGCGCTCGCTCATGCCGACCGGATTGCCCCGCACGATCGCCGGATCGAACATCGCGGGGCGCGCGTCGGGGCCGCCCGTCGGGTTCGTGTGGTCGTACGTGAGCTGCAGGATGCTCTCCTCGCGGTAGTGCAGGCCGAACGCCGCGGAGATCGGCCCGGCCCAGCCGCGGGCGAGCTCGCCGTCGATCGCGATGTCGATCACGTCCTGCTCGACCTCGGTCTGGGTCACCTTGTTCTCGCCGGAGATGTAGTTCAGCGTGCGCCCGCGCGAAAAGCCGGTGTCGGTGAAGTACACGGGCGTCGAGACCGGGATGCCGGCGTCGAGGCCGGTCAGCCACTCGATCGCCTCTTGCGAGGCCTTGCCCGGACCGAACAGGTTCACCGGCACGCAGTCGCTCCAGTTCTCCGGGTCCTGCAGAGTCGCGTAGCAGACGATCTCACCGGTCACCGGGTCGAAGACCGCATCGACGGCCGCGGCGATGCGATCGATCCGCATGCCCCGGATGTGATCGCCGCGCTGCTCGGTCCTGCCCGCTTGCACGTAGCCTTGCAGGCGCCAGCCGTCGAGGAAGCCGTCCCTCGAGAGCTCGTGATCGAAGCCGAGCGTTAGCGTGCGCGCCTCGCTCGTCGTCTTCTGCGCGGCGCCGCGCGCGAGGTCGGCGTCGCTGCCGATCCGCGTGAAGCTCATCGACTCGAGACCGGTGTCGTCGAAGACTTGCTGCACCTCCGGGGGGAGGAAGGCGTTGCCGCTGAAGATCGTCAGCGTGTTGCCGACCGTGAACTGTCCGCCGGTGTTGTGGCTGAGGCTTTCGTTCTCGCCGTAGACGTACTGTGCGTAGAGATTCGTGCGGTCGGTGAGATCGAAGTCGTAGTACAGGAACGCGCTCTGCCGCGAGGCCTCCGGCGACAGCGTCGCTCGTTCCTGGCCGTTCGGCGTGCCGCTGCCGCCGTTCGCGATCGAGTGGGCACCGCCGCCGACCGGGCTGCCGAGCTCGAACGGCACCGCGTTACCGTTCTCGTCGAACGTGATCGGATCGATCCCGGGGGCGCTCAGCACGCCGTACTGCGAGCCGATGCTCGAGACGACGTGCGGAGCGACGGTGTCGAACCCGGGCGCGGTGCGGATCAGACCCCAGCTCTCGTACCAGTCCTGCTTCGTGTAATCGTAGACGTGGTCCTGCGCGTAGGATTCGAACGAGCCGATGAAGTGGCCCCGCTCGCCGACGTCGCTGCCGTAGACGGCGCCGACCTCCCAAGTCCCGCGGCTGTTCGCCGAGCTCGTGCCCGCTTGGGCGTGCGTCTCGAACCCGTCGAACTCGGTGTTCAGGATGAAGTTCGCGACGCCGGCGACGGCGTCGCTGCCGTACGCCGCGGAGGCGCCGCCGGTTACCACCTCGATCCGCTCGACGATCTCCTCCGGGAACGCGTTGATGTCGACGGCGCCGACGCGGTTCGACGGCGCCATCCGCCGCCCGTTCAGCAAGGTCAGCGTCCGATTCGTGTTGAGCCCCCTGATGTTCAGGCTGCCCGAGCCCGGCGAGTTGAAGAAGTTGCCCGGCGCGTCCTGGGTCGTGTTGTTGAAGAAGATCGGCAGCTGCGTGACCGCCTCGATCATCGTGCCGGGCGCCATCGCCTCGAGCTCGTCGGAGCTGACGACGGTCACCGGCGTCGGCGTCGAGAATCCGGTGGGCCTGATTCGCGAGCCGGTGACGACGACCTCCTCGTCCGGCGTTGCCGCGGATTGCTGAGCGGCCGCGGCGCCTGCTCCGAGCGCCGACGCGCAAGCCAAAGCGAGCTTGCCGACCGTTAGTGGACCAATAGACTTCGCGCGACCGACGTTCCGGCTCATGACACCCCCTCTTCCGTCCCGAACCGATTGCTGCGAGGCCGCCGGCGACGTTCGGCGAGCCCGCTTGCGACGGCCCGCTCGCAGGAGCGCGGCGGGCTTCGTTCGAATACCCCTCGGACATATGACATCCGGCCCGGCGAAATCCGCTACGACCGGCTGGTTCCTCGATCGCACCGCTCCGTGCGGTTCGGCGGGCGGGGCACGAGCGGCGAGCGTGGCGTCGCGTTCACGCGGATAGGGGATTTCCCTGTTTGTCTTGTCTATCGATGTAGACCACGAAGCGCGTGGCCGTGCAGAGCGGGCGGCGAGCGCGCGCGAACACCATCGGCTGCTCGAGCCGAATCACCGTTCGACATCCCGGGGGGGAAGAAGAACCAATGAGTGACACGAATCGGTCGTTAGTGACGGCGCTGATCGGCGGTCTGCTTTGCGGCGCCCAGGGCGCGAACGCCCAGCAGGCCGAGGGAGGACTGGAGGAGATCGTCGTCACGTCGCGGTTTCGGGAGGAAAGCCTCCAGGAGGTGCCGCTCGCGGTCACGGCGCTCACCGCCGAGAAGCTCGAGGCGAACGGCGCGACCAGCGTGCTCGACGTCGCGGCGTGGGCGCCGAACGTCACGCTGGATCAGCTCGGCCAGGGCTACGGCCCGACCGTCGCCGCGAACATCCGCGGGCTCGGCTACGGCGACTTCAAGGCGACGAGCGAGCCGACCGTCACGTTCTACGTCGACGACGTCGTGCTCGGCCGACCGACCGGCGCGGTCATGGACCTGCTCGACCTCGAGCGCGTCGAGGTCCTGCGCGGGCCGCAGGGCACGCTGTTCGGCAAGAACGCGATCGGCGGCGTCGTCCGCATGATCTCGCGGAAGCCGGGCGAGGGCGACGGCGACGGCAACATCGAGGTCACGCTCGGCTCCTACGACCGGCTCGACGTGCGCGGCTCCTTCGAGACGACGCTGGTCGAGGAGAAGCTCTTCTCCCGCGTTTCGTTCGTCTCGAAGAGCCGCGACGGCTACATGAAGAACGTCGACTACCGCTGCGCGATGATCCGGGCCGGCACGCCCGAGCTCGCCGGCGTCGGCGACGGCATCGTCGGCTGGGACCGCGTCAACAACGTGCCGATCATGGGCGTGCCGTTCAGCCGCGAGGACAACAACTTCGCGGTGCCGACGCGGCTTTCGGATCGCGGCTCGAACAGCGACTGCGTCGTCGGGCGTCTCGGCGACCAGGACGTGAAGGCGGCACGGGCGATGCTGCGGTTCGTGCCGAACGACGTGTTCGAGCTGAACATCGCGGCCGACATCACCGACCAGAACGACACGAGCCCGTACGAGCTGACGTCCCGGATCGCGTCGCCGCCGCTCGCGCAGCGCTACAACGAGCAGACGGGCCTGCCGACCTACGGCGTGCCCTACGATTCGCGGTTCGAGGCGCCGGACCCGTTTACGACCTATGCCGGCTTCGACGACGCCGGCCGCGTCGACGGCGGCATCGCGACGCCGAACGTCAACAACGTCGAGCACTGGGGCGCGAGCGCGACGCTCGATTTCTACCTCGACGGCGTGGACATCAAGCTGATCGCCGCGCGCCGAGCGTTCGACGCGCTGTTCGGCCAGGACGCGGACGGCTCGCCGCTCGCGTTCAATCACTTCACGAACGACGTCGATTACGAGCAGGAGACGATCGAGCTCCGCATCAGCGGCACGCTGTTCAACGGCAGGACGGCGTGGACGGCCGGCTACTTCGGTCTCGAGTCCTTCGACCTCGGCTCGACGATCGCGATGCAAGTGCCGTGCGTGAACGCCACCTCGTGCATCGATCGCGTCGACTACGTCTGGGTCGACAATACCGGCATCTTCGTCGACACGCAGACGGATCTGACGGACCGGCTGTCGCTGCAGATCGGCTTGCGCAACAGCGACGACGAGAAGCTGATCCTGCAAGAGCGCTACAACCGGATGGGCGAGTTCTGCTGCGGCTTCGAGAACCCGGCGATCGTCCGGGCGAAGTCCTCGAACACGGACGGCATGTTCAGCATCGGCTATCAGGTTCGCGACCAGATCCACGTCTACGCGACGTACCAGGAAGGGTTCCGCGGCGGCGGGACCACCGCCCGGCCGACGGCCACGACGCGCATCCCGTTCGGCCCGGAGACGCTCGAGAACCGCGAGATCGGCATCAAGTCCGACCTGTTCGGCAATCGCGTCCGCATCAACGCGTCGATCTTCGACATGATCTACGAGGACATCCAGCAGGGTGCGGCCGGCTTGGACGAGCTCGGGCAGCTCGCGTTCGTCACGACGAACGCGGGCGAGGCCTCGATCAAGGGTTTCGAGGTCGAGACGCAGATCACGGTCGGCGAGCACTGGATCGTCGACGGCAGCGTCGGCCACATCGACTATCAGCTGACCGATCTCGGCAACGCGAGCCCGGAGGCGCTGCTCGCCGCCGGCCTGAATCCCGCGAACGCCCCGAACATCAACGACGGCCCGAACCGCACGCCGAGGTACTCCGCGAGCGTGAACGTCGGCTACTTCACCGATCTGCCGAACGGCGCCGGCATCTCGGTGCGCTACGGCGCGAGCTGGCGGGACGACGCGTGGTGGGGGCTCGACGGCGACCGGAGCGATCCGACGAACATCGTGCCCGCGCACACGCTCGCGAACTTCCGCGTGGCGTGGACGTCGCCCGACGCGCAATGGGAGGCGGCGCTGTTCTGCACGAACTGCACGGACGTGCGGACGACGAGCAGCCGCCTCGATTTCTCCGCGCTGACGGGCCACTTGTCGGAGACGTACATCCGTCCGGAGGAGTGGGGGCTGCAGATCAAGAAGGTGTTCTGAGCGGACTTTCGGAGACTCGCGGCCCGGCCGCCCGCCCGGCGGCGCCGGGCCGCGTGACCGAGCGGGCTAGAGAACGCGCGCCCGCGCCGCGAGCTCGTACAGCAGATCGAGCGCCGCGCGCGGCGACAGCGACTCGGGGTCGAGCGCCGCGAGCTCGGCGATCAGCCGTTCCCGGTCGGTGCGCTCCGCGGGTCGCTCTTCGTCCCGCGGCGCGAGCTCGAGCGCGAGCTCCCGCTGTGGCGTCGGCGGCGCGAGCTCGTGCTGGTGCTGCTCGAGCCGCTCGAGGTACTCGCGCGCGCGCTCGATCACGGCGCCCGGCACCCCGGCGAGCTCCGCGACCTTGAGCCCATAGCTCTGGTTCGCCGGTCCCTCGCGGACGCTGTGCAGGAACACCAGCTCCCGGCCGTGCTCGGCGGCCGCGAGGTGCACGTTCGCCGCCGCCGGCACCTCCGCCGGCAGGCCGGTCAGCTCGAAGTAGTGTGTCGCGAACAGCGTGAACGCGCCGATCTTCGTCGCGATGTGCCGCGCCGCCGCCCACGCGAGCGACAGCCCGTCGAACGTGCTCGTGCCGCGGCCGACCTCGT
>CAYWGQ010000108.1:0-12869 GCA_964457725.1 uncultured Gammaproteobacteria bacterium | reverse complement strand
GGCGCTGGCACTTCTACGCAGGCATCTGCGTGCTGCCGTTCGTGCTCGTGCTCGCACTCTCGGGTCTCGCAATGCTCGCGAGTGAGCCGCTCGATCGGTACCTGCATGCAGAGCTCCTGTATGTGGCGCCTGCGGGAACGCCGCTCCCCGCGTCGGCGCAGGTCGCGGCGGTCGCGCAGGCGTATCCGGACGCTGCGATCGTCACGCTCACGGCCGGCCTCGGGCCCGACGAGAGCACCCGGATCGGCATCGCGCCGCACGGAACGGGAGCCGAGCACGGCGGCAGTCACGGTGCCTCGGAGCTCGTCACCGTGCACGTCGATCCGTACACGGGCATGGTGCTCGGCGAGCTCGACGAGAACCATACGCTCTACGCATGGGCGAAGAAGCTGCACGGCACGCTGCTGCTCGGCACGGCGGGCGACTATCTGATCGAGATCGCCGCGGGCTTCGGCGTGCTGCTCGTCGTGACCGGTCTTTATCTCTGGTGGCCGCGGAACGGCCGCTCGGTCCGCCAGGCGTTGCTTCCCGCGGTCGGCGCGGGACGCCGCCGCTGGCGCAATCTGCACGCGGCCCTCGGCGTATGGGCGGCCCCGCTGCTGCTGTTCTTTCTCGTCTCGGGCCTCGCCTGGACGCCGTTCTGGGGCGGCGCGATGGTGCAAGCGTGGAGCTCGCTGCCCGGCGAGTCGTTCGCTGCGCCCCTCGCGGAAGCCACGCACGCGTCGCTCGGCCACGGCCCGCGCAGCGGTGTGCCGTGGGCCGTGGAGCAGACGCCGCTTCCGATCTCCGGCTCGGATCGGGGCGTGCCGGGCATCGCGACCGACGGCTCGATCGGCGTGGACGACATGATCGACTACGCGCGCGCCGCAGGCTTCGCGAAGTTCCGCGTGCACTTCCCGCGCGGCGAGCATGGCGTTTGGACCGTCGCGAGCACGACGATCGGCGGCGACACGCGTCGGCTCGACGGCGACCGGATACTCCATCTCGACGCCGCAACCGGTAACGTGCTGGCCGATATCCGCTTCGCGGATTACTCGCCGATGGGCAAGCTGATGGCCGCCGGTATCCCGCTGCACCAAGCCGACACCGGCCCCGTCAACCTCGTCGTGAACGTGCTGTTCTGCCTCGCCGTGATCGGCATGGCCGGAGCGGCCGTCGCCGCGTGGTGGGCGCGGCGGCCGAGCGGCGCCCGCCGCCTGGTGCCGCCGCCGATGCCGCACGACCCGCGCGTCTGGCGCAAGGCCGTCGCGCTGATGCTCGCGGTATCGCTCGCCTTCCCGCTCGTGGCAGCCACGATCGCGGCCGTGCTCGGTGCGGACCTGCTGCTCGTGCGGCGCGTGCACGCGCTCGAGCGAATCTTCGACTAGCGGCGCAACGGGCCCCGTTTACCAACGCGGCTGGCAGCCGCCGAACCAGCCGAAGCCCTTGCGCGCCTTGCAGCCGAAGCTGTGGGAGCGAGGCACCCGGCGCTGGAGGTTTCGCTTCACGATGAAGCGGCCGATCTCGATGCCCTGCTCCGCGCCGGCGCGCTGATCGAAGCGGAAGTGAATGCCGCCGTAGACACGCGCGTCGTCGATGTCGTCGGTAATTTCGCTCAGCTTTTGGTAGTCGAGCACGACACCCGGCATCGCCGGTATCGAAAGCGTGATCAGCGCGGGCCCGCGGCCGAACGTCTGCTCGAGCACGGTGCGCGCGGCGTAGCTCGCCGCGGCGTGCGCCGAGCCGTAGCTCGGGAAGCACGGGGTCGGGATGAACGGCGCGAACGTCGGGTCGGCGCTCGTCTTCGGGTTGCCGTCCGTGTCGCCCGCCGGGATCGCGGTCTCCGGGCGCCAGAAGCCGTAGCGATACTTGGCTTCCATCACGGCGACCAGTGCATCGCTGATCGCCATGTTCAGCAGCGCGAAAGCCCGCGCATTGCTCGACAGCGGCGTGCCCCGCGCGGCGGCGAGCTGCCGCGCTACCGAGTTCCAGACGGCCGGAGCGAGCGCGGCGTTGTAGAACACGGCCACGTCTGCCCGCTCCTGCGGCCGTGCGGTGCTGTTCAGGCCGCCGACGCGTTTGACCTCGTTGTAGTCCTTCGCATACTGGGAGCTCCGCAGCGAGGGCGGCCGCGACGAGCGGAACTGGCTGCTCTCGTCGATTCCGAACGGCAGAACGTCCTGCCAGTGAACCAGCACGCCTCCCCCGGGCGGGCACCCGACGGTGGCCTGCCAGACGCCCGGTGCAGCGGGACCGGGCGTGTGGAACTGCGGCGGCGCGGCGCCACCGTCGTTGCTGCGCCTTGCAAGGGTTGGACGAGCGCTTCGTGCGCGAGTACGTGCTGCGACGATATCCGCCGGCTCCGCACGCGGCGCCCGGCCTCGAGCGCGTGGCGCGGCTCGTCCATCGCCATACCGACGGCAACCCGTTGTTCGCCGTGAACGTGCTCGGCGAGCTCGCGCGGCGCAGCTTGCTCGAGGAGCACGACGGCGGCTGGGACGTCTCGGAAGCGATCGAAGCCGCGCTGCCGCTGCCGGACGACGTGCGGCGGATGATCGACCAACGCATCGACGCGCTCGAGCCCGACGAGCGTGACGTGCTGGAGGTGGCGAGCCTCGTTCCCGGCGTGTTCTCGGCGGAGGCGATCGCCGCGGGCGTCCAAACCGACACGGCCTCGGTGGAGCAGGTGCTTCGCGGGCTTGCCAGGCGTCATTGGTTCGTGCGCGAAGCACAGGCCGTCGCGTGGCCGGACGGCACGAGCGCCGCGGGCTTCGAGCTTTCGCACGCGCTCTATCGAGAGACGCTTCAGGAGCGCTTGCCGAGCGCGCGCCGTGCGGAGGTGCACCGCCGAATAGGCGGCCTGCTGGAGCGCGCATACGGCGAGCGCGCGCCGGAGATCGCGGCGGATCTTGCGGTGCATTTCGATCGCGCGCGCGACGCGCGCAAGGCGATCGTCTATCTGCGGCACGCCGCGGACACCGACCGGCGGCGGGCCGCGAACCAGGAAGCCGAAGCGCACCTGCGGCGAGCGTTGCAGTTGCTCGAGACGCTGCCGCCGTCCGCGGAGCGCGACGAGCTCGAGGTGACCCTCCGGATCGCGCTCGGGGGCGCCTTGATGGCGGTGCGCGGCTTCGGCGCCCCGGAGGTGGAGGACTGCTTCGCCCGTGCGCACCGCGTCTGTCAGCAGCTCACCGGCGACGCGCATACGTTCCCGGTGCAGTGGGGGTTGTGGCTGTTCTACTTGGGGCGTGGCTCCATGCGCCCGGCACGGGAGCTCGCCGACCGGCTCCTCGCGACCGCCGCATCGCTGCCCGATCCGGATCTGCGGCTCCAGGCCCATCATGCGCTCTGGGCGACCGCGCTGTCCGAAGGCGATCTGGCTGCGGTGGAGCGGCACGCAGACGCCGGCATCGCGATCTACGAGCCGGAGCGCCATGCGTCGATGGCCGCGGTGTACGGCGATCACGACCCCGGCGTGTGCGCCCTCCTCTTCGCGGCGAGGGCCGCCGCCCTCGCCGGCCGCACCGCGACCGCGGTGCGGCTGATCAACGACGCGCTCGCGCTCGCCGGTGAGCTCGCTCATCCGTTCACGGTCACACTCGCGTTGGCGTTCGCGTCGTTCGTGCAGCAGTCGCGCGGCGACCTTCCGGCGCTGCGCGGGCACGCGGCTGCCGGCGCAGCGCTCGCGCGCGAGCACGGTTTCGCGTTGATGCTCGGCTGGTTGACCGCGCTCGACGGCTGGGCGCTCGCGAAGCTCGGCGAGCACGAGCAGGGTCTACGGGGCTTGCGCGACGGGATTGCCGCGGCGCGCTCGACGGGCTCGGAGCTGTTTCAGCCGACGCTGCTCGTGCTGCAGGCGGAAGCGGAGCTCGCGGCCGGGCTGCGGGACGACGCACGGCGCACGTTGGCGGCCGCGGCCGGCATCGCCGCGGCCAACGGCGACCGGCTCGCCGCAGCGGAAATCGAGCGGCTCGAAGGGGAGCTCTGCATCGGGCCCGGCGCCGAGCTCGCCGCGCGCGAGGAAGGCGAGCGCCGCCTACGCTCCGCACTCGAGATCGCGACGTCGCAAGGCGCCGCGCTGCTCGCGCTTCGTGCCGGCGTCCGGCTCGGGCACTTGTACGCCGCGAGCGGCCGCACGGACGAGGCCCGCCGCCTCGTCATGTCGCTCTGCGAGCGAGTCGTCGAGGAACCGGCTTTGCCGGAGGTCGTCGCGGCCCGCGTGCTCTGCGGCGCGGCGGCCTGACACAAGAGGCGCTAGCGCGCGGACTCGCAGACGAACGTGCCGCCCCTGAACGGATCCCCGCGCCAGCCGCACGTGCGCTGATATCCCGACTCGAACTCGCCCGCCCAGTCGTAGGCCGCATCGAAGCTCCGCGCGGGCGCTGCACGAGAGAAGCTCGCGGCGTCGTTCGCATCGCCGTTGCCGGCGTAACGGGCGACGTCCGGATACGGATAGACCGGTCGGCTGCGCGTGACGGCATCGTCCCGCTCGGTCCAGGTGACCACTTCCTCGGGCGCCGCCTCCCGCTCGACCCAGTTCATCAGCGGCGTCAGGAAGTCGAACCGGTCGAAGTCGCCGCCGAAGCAATGGTAGAAGCCGGGGATCATGTACAGGCGCACGAACGCGTCCCGCTCGGCGGCGCCGCCGACGGCTTTCGCGATCGCATCCCAGTAGGCGATCGTGCCCTCGGGCGGGATCGCCTGATCCGCCCAGCCGTGCCACAGCACGAGCTTGCCGCCTCGGTCCCGGAACTTGCCGAGATCGGGATCGGTGGAGTCGTAGATCGTGCCGAGGCCCTGGCGCAGCTCCGCCAGCATCGCCGCGTCCATCTGCCAGTCGCGCATGCTCGAATCCAGCGCGACGTTGCGGTCGAGGTAACGCCGGTACGACGCGTAACCCTCCGCGATCGCACGCTGCCCCGGAGCGGCCGTGATGCCGTCGGCCCAGAATTCTTCCGAGCCGACGGGCATCGCGCCCGGATAGAGCGCGCGGCCGTCGGGTCCGGTCGGCACCGCGTAGATCCGGCGGGCCGCGGCGACCGGCGCCGCGGTCAGGCAATCGGCGCGATCCGTGCCGGCCGGGCACTCGACGACGGCCGGGTCGAACTCGCACGCGCGCGGGTCGGCGATGATGCCGTCCATCAAGCCGTCGAGCGCGTCGCACGCCGCGATCGCCGCCCGCTGCAGCACCGGCACCTTGTCGGGCGTGATGATGTAGCCGCCGTCCGGAGCGGTGTTCGCGCCGATCACCCAAGGTTGGAAGATGCCGTTCAGCGAAGACCAGATGTTCGCCGGCGCGCCGGCAATGATGCCGTCGAAGTCGTCCGGGTAGCGCTGCGCCTCCATCAGCCCTTCCCGTCCGCCGTCCGAGCAGCCGGTGAAATAGGAGTACCGTGGCCCCCGGCCGTAGAACGTCTCGATGATCCGCTTCGATGCGACCGCGACTACGTGCGCCGCGCGGTAACCGAGATCGACCTGCGCTTGCGGATTGTCGACCGCCCACATGCCGTCGTCGAACGGCGCCGTATGTCCGCCGTCCGTCGATGAGCGGACGAACGAGCCCCGGTCGGCCGGGATGCAACCGGCGGCGCTGTCGATCTCGTCCGGGCTCGCGAGCGTGCCGCAGTAGCCGCCGCAGCCGTTCTGGAGATAACGCTGATTCCAGCCTTCGGTCGGCAGGTGCACGGCGAAGCGGATCTGCGGCGCGATGTAGCCTTCGACCCGGCAGTACGGCAGCTCGCCGGCCCCGGTGACGACTCGAGCTGCGGTGAGCCGCGTCAGGTCCTTGGCCGTGAACACCGCGTCGACCTCGAGGAGAGCCTCGCACGCCATCACCGGCGCAACTTCGTCGAGCGCAAGCAGCGGCTCGGACGAGCGCGGACGCTCGACCGCTCGAGCCTCGAGATGACCGGCTGCGACGGCGATTACCGCCAGTGCGAGCCCCGCCCCCGGCATTCGCCGCCGGGAGCCGAGCTCCCGAACGATTCGTTCCGTGCTCATAGCGTTGCCGCGTTGTCGCAATGCGCGTCGGCGCGCCGCGGCCCTCCCCGTTTCCGATTGTGCCGAAAGGTAGAGTGAGTGTCACTTCGCGTCCGCGAACGCCGAGACGACTCGCCAGTTCATTCTCGGCCGCGGCCTGCCGATTTCCAGGTGCCGAGCTCGAGCCGCCTGCTTCGCAGCGTCGCGGCCGGCGCGCGGCCCCAGCCGAGCGAACGGCGCGCGGGCGGTATGATGTCTAGGCTCGATCCCGTCGAGCGGACAGTCCGCGGTGCGGCAACGATGGACCCTCAACGTAGCGGAGGACCTTGCGATGGAGAACAAGACGAAAACGATTCTTGCGGCGGCGATATTCATCGCGGCCTCGAGTGCAGGGGCACAGGAGATGAGCTTTTTCGTGACGAGCGCCGGCTCGGGGCAAGGCGGCAACCTCGGCGGCTTGGCGGGCGCGGATGCACGCTGCCAGGCATTGGCCGCGGTGGCGGGTGCCGGCGAGAAGACCTGGCGCGCATACCTCAGCACGCAAGGTCCGGACAGCGTCAACGCGCGCGACCGCATCGGCGACGGCCCTTGGTACAACGCCAACGGCGAGATGATCGCCGCGGACGTCGAGCAGCTTCACCAGGAGGAAGAGAACAACATCACGTTCGCCACTGCTCTGGATGAGCACGGCAGGCCGGTCCCATACGTGTCGATCGGCCCGGATGGCAACCCGCTGCCCCTGGCGCTGCAGATGACGGTCGAGCACGATGTGCTGACCGGCTCGCAACCGGACGGTACGGCGTTTCCCGCGGGCGAAGATCGCACGTGCAGCAACTGGACCTCTTCCGACGAAGGCAGCGCCATGCTCGGTCATCATGACCGGCGAGGCCTGCAGCCGGGGTTGTCTCCGTGGAGCGCCGCGCATCCCTCCCAGGGTTGCAGCCAACAGTCACTGGTCGCCACGGGCGGGGCCGGCCGGTATTACTGCTTCGCGATCGATTGAGCGCCGCGGAACGCCGAACGGCGGCAAGCGGATAGCGAAGTTCGCGAGGCTTCACTCGGGGGCCGAGACGGGCAGCCCGTCTCGGTCCCCGGGCCCGCCTCCTAGAGCGCTTCGCGCAGCTCCGCCCCGAGCCGCGCCGGCGTTGCGGCACCTCGCGCGAGGCAGCGCCCCCTGGCCTAGACTTTCGCGCGGAATGTCTGCCTCAGCGGCCGGCGGCCCAAGCGACGACGTCGAAATCATCCGGCACGTGCAAGAACACGTTCGTGATCGGTCCTAGCGGGCGCGTGACGTGACCCTTGCCGGTCAAGTCCTCGAGATATACGAGGTCGCTGCCGATACGGCGCCGCGTTCCGTCGGTGGCCTCGACCTCGAGCGACGCTGCAACGGCCCGCGACGGCGGCCGGCGGCGTCCCGACCCGCGATATCGCCGTCGGCCCCGAAGGCATGAAGATCACGCTCGGCGACACGACGATCGAAGTGCTCGCGACGCCGGGACACACGCCCGGCACGCTGTCGTACATCTTTCCGGTCAAGGATGGCGACCGCACGCTGACCGTCGCGTATGCCGGCGGCACGGCGTTCAACTTTCCCCGTGAGGCAGGCAACTTCGCGATCTATCGCGACAGCCAGCAAAAGATGTTGGCCGCCGCACGCGCGGCCGGCGCGACGGTGCTCATGTCGAACCATACGGAATTCGACCGCGCCTACGACCGCGCGCGCATCGCGCAACTGCCGCGCGCGCCTGGCGAGAAGCATCCGTACGAGACCGACGAAGCGACCGTGCAGCGCTATTTCGAGATGGGCGCCTTGTGCGCCGAAGCGCAACGCTTGCTGCTGGAGCCGGCAAACTGAGCCGAAGCGGAACGAGCTGCGATGGAACGCGAGGGCTCTCGGGTCACTCCGCCGGCTCGATGCGATACACGACGCCGCTCGTGGCATCGCTCGGATCCGGTTGGCCGCCGAGCGTGCGTTTCTCGGTAAGCGCGTAGAGATAGCCGTCCGGCCCCTGCACGACGTGGCGCCAACGGCGGCCGAGCGGAATGAACAGCGAATCACGTCGTTCGGTTTGCGGCATGGGTTGATCGAACGCCACGCGGACGAGCGTCTGGCCGTTGAGCGCGCCGACGAAGAGGTGCCCTTTCCACGGCGCGAGCTTGTCGCCCGTATACCACGTCAGCGTCGACGGGCTGATCGACGGCATCCAGTACATCACCGGCATCTCCATGCCCGGCCGGTACCAGTGGTTGTCGCTGAGCTCCTTACCGTTGTAGTTCTTTCCTAGCGAAACCAGCGGCCAGCCGTAGTTGCGGCCCGCCTCCAACACGTTGATCTCGTCGCCGCCCATCGGCGCTATCTCGGTGGTCCAAAGCTCGCCGGTCTCCGGATGCCAGGCGAAGTCCGCCACGTTGCGCTGGCCGTAGGTGAAGATCTGCGGGTTCGCGCCTTCGCGTCCGACGAACGGGTTGTCCGCGGGAATGCCGCCGTCGTCCCGGATACGCAAGACTTTGCCGATGTCGTTGTCGAGCTCTTGCGCGAGCAGCGGCTCGTTGCCGCCGTCGCGTCCGTCGTGCTCGACGTGATCGTTCACCGTCAGGTAAATCATGCCGTCCGGCCCGAAAGCCGCGCGGCCCGCCATCGGGCCACCCGGAATCCACGAGTCGGACTCGAAGATTTCCCGCACGTCGACGAGCGCATCGCCCTCGAGCCGCGCGCGAGCGAGAGCGCGCCCCAATTCCTCGCCGCGCTTCTTGATGTAGTAGAGATAGACGAACCGGTTCGAAGCGAACTGCGGATGCACGATGACGGACTGCAGCGCGCCGGAGTCGATGCTCGGCGTGGGCCAGCCCGCAAGCGGCGTCGGCGCGAGTGCGCCGTCTCGTACGATGCGTACGTGCCCTTGTCGGCCCTGCACGGCTTGGGTGCCCGGAACCCCGGGGGTCGGCGCCTCTACGAGCTCCGTGATCAGGAGCTCTCCCGTGGGTAGAAACGCCATGTGGCGCGGGCTCTTGAGCCCTTCCGCGACCACGACCAATCGGACGCGGAACAGGTCGCCGGGCGGACACTGACCCTGCGGTTGACCGTTGGGCGAGCACGGCCCCGGCACCCACGTGTCGAACACGAGCGGGTCGCTCGCAGCCGCGGACGTCGTCGTTTGGGCGCTCGACGCCGTCGGCAGCCCGACGCACGCCGGCGCCAAAAGCGTCAGCACCAACGTTACGAAGACAGGACGGCCGTGACGATCGTTCATGTCGTTTCCGGCAACGCTACGTCCGTCGCGCGCACCAGTCAACGCCCGCGTGTTGACGCCGTCGAAGCGTCGAGCCTATCGTCACGACGTGAGCCGATCGTAACGGGGGTGGGGGATGCTCCGGTTGGGATCCTCGCTGCTAGCAGCAGCACTGATCGCGACGGCAACGCCGCTCGTGCACGCGCAAGACGCGAACGCGAGCTGGACGTTCGACACGTACACGCCGGGCGTCTGCTCGCCGACCGGCGGCGCTCACGGCGGCTGCCCCGCAGGCGACCTCGTTCGAATTCGCGTGGTCACCGTCGCGCACGGGCTCGTGCGGCCGTGGCATCTCACGTTCCTGCCGAACGGCACCGACTACCTCGTGACCGAGCTGCCGGGCGCTCTGCGCATCGTGCGAGACGGCACGCTCGATCCGCAGCCGATCCCCGGCTGGCCCGTCGACGCTCTGCGTGCGCGCAGCATGAACTCCGTGGTGCTGCATCCCGATTTCGCGCGCAACCGTCTGCTCTTCATTTCCTACGTGAAGCAGCGCGACGGCGGCGACACGACGATAGCGCTCGCGCGCGCTCGCTTCGACGGCAAGCAGCTCGAGCAGGTCGAGGACGTGTTCGTCGCGGACGCCTGGGGCACGGGCGCGACCGCCGGCCGCGCGGAGGTCGGCCCGGACGGGATGATCTACCTCACGGTCGGCGATCGCGACGCCGGCAATCTCACCGACGACGCGAGCTATCGAATGCTCGCGCAGGATCTCGGCAGCCATGTGGGCAAAGTGCTTCGCCTGCGCGACGACGGCACCGCGCCGCCCGATAACCCGTTCGTGGGGCGCCCCGGAGCGCACCCCGAGATTTACACCTACGGCCACCGCAACGCTCAGGGGCTCGCGTGGCACCCCGACACCGGCGAGCTCTGGGCCACCGAGATCGGCCCGATGGGCGGCGACGAGCTGAATCGGCTTCAGCCGGGAGGCAACTACGGCTGGCCGCTCGTCTCGCTCGGCAAGATCTACACGGGGAATCTCGCCTCGGAGCAGCCGTGGTTCCGGCCCGGAATGCAAATGCCCGAGATGTTTTGGGTGCCGGCCATCAGCCCGTCGAGCCTCATGATTTACTCCGGCGACCGATTTCCGCTGTGGCGCGGTCATTTCTTCATCGGCGCGCTGAGCGGGCAGCAATTGCAGCGCGTCGCGTTCAATCAGCCGCCGCCGCAACCGGAGCGCCGCGAGTCCATGCTCGTCGCGCTCGACGTGCGCGTGCGCGACGTGCGCCAAGGCCCGGACGGCTACCTCTATCTTGCTGTCGAGCGCGATCTGCAATCGGGCCCCGGCAGCGCACGGTTGACTCCGAACGGCTCGATCCTGCGCATCGAGCCCGCCAAGGATTGAAGAACCAACGATGAAACGATCGACCCTCCTCTTGCTCGCGTTCGGCGTGTTGTTCGCGGCGAGCGCCGGCAGCCAGCCGCGTTCGAGCTCGGGCGAGATACCGCGGCTCGCGAACGGCAAGCCGAACTTCAGCGGCGTGTGGCAGGCGCTCACGACCGCGAACTGGAACGTGCTGACGCACGGCGCAAGCGCAGGGCCGCCCGAGTACGGAGCGCTGCTCGCAACGCCGCCGGGCTACGGCATCGTCGACGGCGACGAGATCCCGTACTTGCCCGCCGCGGCCGAGCAGCAGCGGCGCAACTACGAGAACCGCTTCAAGGAGGACCCCGAGCTCAAGTGCTACATGCCGGGTGTGCCGCGCGCGAATTACATGCCCTACCCTCTGCAGATCTTCCATTCGGACGATCACATGCTGATCGCCTACCAGTTCGCGGGCGCCGCGCGCATCGTGAACCTCGGGACACCGAAACCTTCGGCCATCGACAGCTGGATGGGCGTCTCGAATGCGCAGTGGGACGGCGACACGCTCGTCGTGGAGGTATCAGGATTCAACGGCATGGCGTGGCTCGATCGTGCCGGCAATCACGCGGGGCCGGCCCTGAAAGTCGTCGAGCGTTACACCTTCGCCGGCCCCGATGCGATCGACTACTCCGCGACGCTCGAGGACCCGCAGACTTTCTCGCGACCCTGGACGATGCGCTTTCGACTCATGCGGAATCCAAACCCCGATCAGCACTTGATGGAGTTCAAATGCGTGCCGTTCACGGAGCAGCTGCTGTACGGCGAGTTCTACAAGCAGCCGCGCGAGTGACCGATGCCCGCGGTAGAGCAACGCAGGAGCGGTTGCCGGGAGGACCGAAACATGAAGCGCACTAGCCGGCTATTTTTCGTGCTGTCCGCCGCCGGCCTGAGCATGGCCGCCGGCGCGCAGACGCTGCGCACGCCGTGGGGCGACCCCGACTTGCAGGGCACGTGGTCGAACGCGACGCTGACGCCGCTGCAGCGCCCCGCCGAGCTGGGCGACAAGGAGTTCTTCACGGAGGAAGAGGCGAAGGTCTACGTGCAGGAGCGCATCGCAGCACAAAGCGGCGACGCCAACATCGAAGCGGACCGCGCCGCAGGCAACGTCGGCTCCTACAACGACGCCTGGATGGACCGCGGCAACGACATCGTGCCCACCCGGCGGACCTCGTTGATCGTGGATCCCGCGAACGGCCGAGTTCCGCCGTTCACGCCCGCTGCGCAACGCGAGCACGAGCGCAACTTGGCATACGCGGCCGAGCACCCGGCCGATACACCCGAAGACCGCTACCTCACCGAGCGCTGCATCGTGTTCGGCGGAGGCCATGCGCCGATGCTGCCCGAGCCTTACAACAACAACTACTACATCGTGCAGACGCCTGACTACGTCACGATCATGGCGGAGCTCAACCACGAGGTTCGCATCATTCCGATCGACGGGCGCCCGCACCTGCCGCCGCACGTGCGCCAATGGACGGGTGACTCGCGCGGCCGTTTCGAGGGCGACACGCTCGTCGTCGAGACCACGAACCAGATACCGCATCGGCACTACTACGGCGTGCAGATGCTGGACTCCGTCATGAGCGACGAGTTTCGAGTCGTCGAGCGCTTCACGCGCACGGGGCCCGAGCAAATCCGCTATCAAGCCACCGTCTACGACCCGGTCTTCACGGCCCCCTGGACCGTAGAGATCTTCATGCATCCTCAGCCGGGCGATCTCGTGGAGTTCGCTTGCCACGAAGGGAACTACGGTCTGCGGGGCATACTGTCGGCGACGCGCGAGGAAGAACGGCGGAAAGAGGAGGCAGCTCGATGAGAATCGCAGGATTGATCGGCGCGGCGGTCGTTGCAGCAGCAGGATTGGCTTGCGCCCCGCCCTCGGGCGCGCACCATGCATTCTCCACCGAGTTCGATGCGAACCAGCCCATCACGTTGAAAGGCACGATCACGCGCGTCGAATGGATCAACCCGCACGCCTGGATTCATCTCGACGTGCCCGGCGACGGCGGCGTCGTCGAGAAGTGGATGATCGAAGCAGGTAGCCCGAACACGCTCGTGCGCCGCGGCCTGACGCGCGACTCGATCCCGGCCGGCACCGAGGTCGTCGTCTTCGGGTACCGCCATCGCAACGGCTCGAATGCGGCCAATGGCCGCGACGTGACGCTGCCCGACGGCCGCCGGTTATTCATCACTTCGCCAGGAACCGGAGCGCCCGGCGGCGACCAGCCTGCAAACTAGCGCGGTCCTTACGCTCT
>CAYWGQ010000107.1:0-12961 GCA_964457725.1 uncultured Gammaproteobacteria bacterium | reverse complement strand
GAGGTCGATCCCCCGCCGCTCCGCCGCCCGCCGCGCGCGCGGATCCGGCGGCTCGCCGATGTGGTATGCGTGCGTCCCGGCCGAGTCGACCGCGACGACCAGGTCCGGCGCTCGCTCCGCGAGCACCTTGCGGAACACGCCCTCGGCCGTCGGCGAGCGGCAGATGTTGCCCATGCAAACGAAGAGGATTCGGTGCGACGGCTCCGGGCCGGCCTCCGTATCGGGCTCCGCTTCGCCGAAACGCCTGAATCGATCGATGAACCTCATGCGGCGATTCTAGCCCGGCGCGCCCCGCTTTCGGCGTACCGGTGCATCCGCGCGCTACCCGTCTACAAATCGTGCTCCGCCGCATAGCGGCGGGCCCGCTCGAGATCCTCGGGGGTATCGACGTGCGGCGGCGGCAGCGCCTCGGCGTCGCCGACGACGATCCGCATGCCGAGCCACAGCGCGCGCAGCTGCTCGAGCCGCTCCGCCTCCTCGATCGCGCACGGCGCGGCCGCCGCGAGCTTCGCGAGCGCCCCCGCGCGGTAGGCGTACAGGCCGATGTGGCGCTTCGCGGCCGGCAACGCGCCGTCGCGCGGCCAAGGGATCGGCGCGCGGCTGAAGTACAGAGCCAGGCCGCCGCGGTCGACGACGACCTTCGCGTAGTTCGGGTCGCGGAACTCGGCCTCGCTCGCGATCGCGGTCGCGAGCGTTGCGACGTCCGCGTGCGGATGCGCCGCGAGCAGCTCGGCCGTCTGTGCGATCAGGCGCGGCGGCAAGAACGGCTCGTCGCCCTGCACGTTCACGACGATGCGCTCCGGCGGGAAACCGCGCCGCCTCGCGACCTCGGCGATCCGGTCCGTGCCGCTCGCGTGCTCGGCGGCAGTGAGCTCGACGTCCGCGCCGAGCTTGCGGCATACGACCGCGATCCGCTCGTCGTCCGTCGCGACGATGACCTCGGCGGCGCCGCTCCGAGCGGCTTGGCCGTGCACGCGCTCGATCAGCGTTCGCCCGCGGATGTCGGCAAGCGGCTTACCCGGTAACCGCGTCGAGCCGTAGCGTGCCGGGATCACGGCGATGAAATCGGCGCTCACGATCTGTTCGCTCCTTCGAGGATTCTAAGGACGAGCGCGAGCAACCGCTCCCCATGGCCCGCCTCGAACTCGACGTCGACGGGCACGTACCACAGGCTCGGATGCGCGATTCCGGCGCACTTGACCGCGTCCTTCTCGGTCACGAGCACGGGCAAGCCGTCGCCGAAGTCGAGGTCCTCGGCCCGGATCGCCGCGTGGTCCGGAAGCGGATGCGGCAACACGTCGATGCCCGCGTCCTCGAGCATGCGGAAGAATCGCCCCGGGTGGCCGATGCCCGCGACCGCGTGCACGGCCGAGTCTCGGAACGCGGCGAGCGGCCGCCGCTCGGCGGCGCCGACTCGCACCGCGGCCTCCGCCGCGAGCGCGAATCGGAACACGCCCGCGTGCCCCCACCGTCCGCCGTTGACGACGACCGCGTCGACGTCGCGGAGCCGGTCGGGCGGCTCGCGCAGCGGCCCGGCAGGCAGGCACAGCCCGTTGCCGAGCCCGCGCTCGCCGTCGACGACCGCGAGCTCGACCTGCCGCCCGAGGCGCAGGTGCTGGAGCCCGTCGTCCGCGAGCACGACGTCGAGCGTCCGCTCGGCCGCGAGCCGCCGGAGCGCCGCGACCCGGTCGGGCCCCGCGGCGACCGGACAGCCGGTGCGCGCGGCGAGCAGCACCGCCTCGTCGCCGGCCGCGGCCGGATCGGTGTCGGCGGCGACGAGCAGCGGCCATGCGGCCGAGCGGCCGCGATAGCCGCGAGTGACGATCCCGACTGCGTAGCCGCGCGCGACGAGCGCATTCGCGAGCCAGGCGACGAGCGGCGTCTTGCCGGTGCCGCCGACCGTCAGATTGCCGACGACGACGACCGGCACCGCCGGCTCGATCGAGCGTAGCCAGCCGCGGCGGTACGCCGAGCGCCTCGCGCGGACGAGCGCCGCGTACGCCGCGGCGACGGGCCAGAGCAGATAGGCGAACGGGCTGCCGCCGTACCAGAGCGATTCGAGCACGCGCGTGAGCAGCGATGCCATCGGTTAGCCCGCGAACTGCATCCGATAGAGCGCCGCGTAGTGCTCCCCGCGCGCAAGCAGCTCCGCGTGCGTGCCGCTCTCGACGATCCTGCCCTCGCGCAGCACGACGATGCGGTCGGCGCGCTCGATGGTCGACAGCCGATGCGCGATCACGAGCGTCGTGCGGCCCTCCATCAGCCGTGCGAGCGCGTTCTGGATGCGCCGCTCGGACTCCGTATCGAGGGCCGACGTCGCCTCGTCCAGCACGAGCACGGGCGCGTCCTTCAGGAGCGCGCGGGCGATCGCGATCCGCTGCCGCTGACCGCCCGAGAGCAGCAGCCCGCGCTCGCCGACCGGCGTGTCGAGGCCCTGCGGCAGCTCCGCGGCGAACTCCGCGACGTACGCGGCCTCGGCCGCGCGCTCGATCTCGGCGCGCGAGCGTGCCGCGAGCGCGCCGTAAGCGATGTTGTTCGCGATCGTGTCGTCGAACAGCACGACGTCCTGCGTGACGAGGCTGATCTGCCGGCGCAAGTCGCGAAGCCGGTAGCTGCGGACGTCGCGGCCGTCGAGCAGCAAGCGGCCCTCCGTCACGTCGTAGAAGCGCGGCAACAGGCTAACGAGCGTCGACTTGCCGCTGCCCGACTGGCCGACGAACGCGACGCTCGAGCCGGCCGGAATGTCGAGATCGATGTCGCGAAGCGCCGCGCCCTCGCGCGAGCCGTACGAGAACGACACGTTCTCGTAGCGAACGTGACCGCGCGCGCGCTCGATCGTCTCGGTGCCGGTGTCGCGCTCGGCCTCCTCGTCGAGCGTCTCGAACAGGCTTTCCGCCGCCGCGATCCCGCGCTGCAGCGCCGCATTGATGTTGATCACCCGCTTCAGCGGCGCGAGCAGCATGCCCATCGCAGTCAGAAAGCCTATGAAGAGGGCCGCGTCGAGCTCGTCGAGCACCCACGTCGCGACGAAGATCACGGCCGCGACGCCGAACGCGACGACGTACTGCGTCAGCGAGTCGCCCGCGGCGCGCACCGCGCCGAGGCGCACGTTCAAGCGGAAGTTGCGGCCGTTGATGTCCGCGAACTGACGCTCCTCGTACTCCTGCCCTTCGAACGTCTTCACGACGCGCTGCCCCTGGAGCGCCTGCTCGGTCACGCGCGTCACGTCCCCCATCGAGGTCTGGATGCGCGCGCTGTAGCGGCGAAACGCGCGGCTCATCAACGCGACCATGATCCCGACGCTCGGCCCGACGACCGCGATCAAGAGCGTCAACGCGGGGCTTCGCCAGATCATCCACGCGAGGAGCGCGACGATCGCCGCCGTGTCCCGCAGCACGACGACGATCGCGTTCGAGATCGCCTCCGCGACCTGCTCGGTGTTATAGGTCAGGCGCGAGATCAGGTCGCCCGAGGACTGCCGGTCGTAGTAGCTCGCGGGCAGCCGCAGGTAATGCGCGAACAGATCGCGGCGCAGGTCGTGGATCACCGAGCGGCCGACCCAATTGAGCCCGTAGACCATCGAGAAATCGATTGCGCCGCGGACGACGATCACGAGCACGATCAGCGCCGGAATCCGGAGCGCGCCTGCAGCCGTGCGCTCCGGCACCTGCAGCTGCTCGATCACAGGCATCATCAGGTCCGGGATCAGCACGCCGACGGCGCCGTAGACGGCCGCCGCAACGCCCGCGCCGAGCATGACGCGGCGCTGCGCCGGACGGAGGTAGCCGAGCAGCCGGCGGTAGATGCGGGCGGAGTTCGGTTGAGAGCGCATCAGCGCGCGCGCCGGCCGGTCGAAGAGCGATCGATCACGGATCCGGCGTGGTCACCGTTGCGATGTTGATCTCGACGAAGCCGAGCTGGCCGGCGACGTCCATGGCGGTCACGACGGCCTGGTGCGTCGCCTGGGCATCCGCGCGCACGTGCACGGGCAGGTCGCGCCGATCTCCGATCGTCTGCTCGATCGCCGCGCGCAGCACGCGCCGCTCGCTGTTCACGAGCGGCCGGCCGTTGACGAGATACGCACCCCCTTGCGTCACGGTGATCTCGAGCGATTCCGCGACTTCGGCGGCCGCGGACGCGGCCTCCGCCTCCGGAAGGTTCAGCCGGATCTCCGCTTCGCGGACGAACGTCGTCGACACCATGAAGAACAGCACGAGGACGAGCAGGACGTCCACGAGCGAGATGACGCTGACTTCAGGCTCGTCTCTTGCGCGGCTGCTGAGCTTCATCCGCTCCTCCGAGGAAGTCCGCGCGGTAGTGCTGCGACAGCGTGTCGAGGAGCTTGATCGCTTCCTTCTCCATCTGCACGACGAGGCCGTCGACCTTGCCGCGCAGGTAGCGGTAGCCGATCAGCGCCGGGATCGCGACCGTCAGGCCGGCCGCGGTCGTGATCAGCGCCTCGGCGATGCCGCCGGCGAGGACGGTCGGATTGCCGACGCCCTGCGTCGTGATCGCGGAGAACGCGCGGATCATGCCCGAGACGGTGCCGAGGAGCCCGAGCAGCGGGGTGACGCCTGCGATCGTCATCAGCGCGTTCAAGTAGCGCTCGAGCTCGTGGACGACGTGTCGCCCTGCGTCCTCGATGCTCTCCTTGACGACCTCGCGGCCGGCGTGGTGCCGCGCGAGGCCGGCGGCGAGCACTTGGCCGAGCGGCGAGCTCTGATGGAGCGCCTGGAGGTGGCTCAGGTCGAACTGGCCGCTCCGCACCCACTCGCGGACACGCGCGGTCAGGTCGGGCGGCAGCACGCGCTTCCTCTGCAACGTCCACAGGCGCTCGAGAATGATCGCGACGGCCGCGACCGAGCAGGCGAGAATGGGCAGCATCGTCCAACCGCCCGCTTTGACGATCTCGAGCATCGAAACCGCGACTCCCTGCCCAAAGGTGGGCCGGACTATAGCGCGGCGCTGCCCGGCGCACCAGGAATCGCCGCGCCGTAATGAGACCCGCGTCGCGCTGCGCCGAGGACCGGCGCGCGCTACGGCGCGTGCCAGTATCGGCGGCGCTTCGCGCGCTCGGTCGCGACGGTCGGCGCGTCCGACCCGAGCGTGAGCGTCACGGCGCCGACGTCGCCGGTCACGAGGACCCGGGCGCCCGCGTCCTCCCAACGCCTTCGCACCTCCTCGCGCGGGAAGCCCCAGCGGTTCGCATGCCCCGCCGACACGAGCGCGAGCGACGCGCCGGTCGCGGCGACGAACGGCTGCGACGACGACGTCGCGCTGCCGTGGTGCGGCACGACGACCGCGTCGGCGCGGAGCCGCGGGTCCCGCGCGAGCCGCAGCTCCGCCCGGCGCTCGATGTCGCCGGTCACGAGCACGGAGCCCGCGGCGGCCGACACCTTGAGCACGCACGAGGTCTCGTTGCCGAGCGGGGCGAAGCCCGGCGGCGGATGCAGGATCTCGAGCGCGACGCCGTCCCACCGCCAGCGCTGACCGTCCCGGCAACGCTGCCCTCGGCCCGGCGCGTCGGGCCCGTGCAGGACGTCGACCCGCGGCAATGCCTCGAGCACGGCCGGCACGCCGCCCGCGTGATCGTTGTCCGCGTGGCTGACGATCAGCTTGTCGAGCCCGCCGCGCGCGACGAGCGGGACGACGACGTCGCGGCCGATGTCGTACCCGGACGGATAGCGCGCGCCGGCGTCGAACAGCAGCCGGCGCGAGCGCGTTTCGACGAGCACGGCGAGCCCATGGCCGACGTCGAGCATCGTGAGCCGCGCCTCGCCGTCCGCGAGCCGCGGCGGCGCCGGCGCGAACAGCGGCACGAGCCCGAGCCACGCCAGCCGCCGCGCGGGCAGCGGGTTCGCCGGCAGCGCGAGCGCGACCGCGATGCACGCGAGCGCGGCCGCGAGCGGCGCGGGCGCCGGCACGCCGAGCGCCGCGAAGTCGAGCGCGGCGGCCGCCTCGAGCGCCGCGAGCGTCGCGCCGGCGAGCTCGCCGCCGACCGCGATCGCGGCCGTGCCGAGCGGCTCGATCGCGAGCAGCGCGGTGCCGGCGAGCGCGAGCGGGACGAGCAGCAGGTTGAACCACGGGATCGCGACGAGGTTCACGGCGGGCCCGACGACCGACACCTCGTTGAAGAAGATCGCGGACAGCGGCAACAGCGCGAGACCGATGCCCCACTGGAGCGACGTCATCGTGCCGAGCGCGCGCGCGAGCTTCGCCCGGCGTGCGCCGGCGAGCGGCCGCGGCGCCGCGAGCACGAGGAGCAGCGCGACCGCGCCGAACGAGAGCCAGAACGACGCCGCGAGCGGCGCGAACGGATCCCATGCGAGCACGAGCAGCAGCGCCGCTGCGACCGCATGCCACGGATCGACGGTGCGGCGGCTCACGAGCACCGCGAGGCCGACGAGGATCATGAGCATCGAGCGCTGCGCCGGCAGCGCGAAGCCGGTCAGAAGCGCGTAGAACACGGTCGCCGCCGCGCTCGCGGCCGCGGCGCATTCGAGATCGAAAGCCGCGATCGCGGGCGGCAGCCGCAGGCACGCGCGACGCACGAGCCAGAACGCGACGACGCCGAGCAGCGCGACGTGCATGCCGGAGACCGCGACCAGATGCGTCGTGCCGGTGCGGCGGAAGTCGTCCCAATGCCGCTCGGTGAAGCCGAACCGCTCGCCGAGCGCGAGCGCGACGAGCAGCGCACCCGATTCCGCGTCGGGCGCGGCGGCAGCGATCCGCGCGGCGAGCGCGGCGCGAAACGCGAGCCAGCGCCGAGCGAGCGGCGCATCGCCCGCCGCCGCCGCTCGGCCCGAGCGCACGTACCCCGTCGCGCCGTAGCGCTCGGTCAGGAGCCACCGCTCGTAATCGAAGCCGCCGGGATTGCGCAGGCCCCGCGGCGGCCGAAGCCGCACGACGAGCTCGAGGCGCTCGCCTGCCGCGAGAGGCCTCGGCGGCGAGTACCACACGAGACGCAGCCGCTCGGGCACTGCCGCGTCGGCCTGCTCGACCGTGAGCGAGAACGAGACCTGTCCGGGGCGTTCGACCGGAAACGCGTCGACCCAGCCGGTCACGGCGAAGTCGCTGCCGAGCGCGGCGGCCGGCAACCGGTCGTCGAGGCGCTCCCGCGCGGCCTCCGTCGTCCACGCGAAAGCGGCGAGGCCCGCGAGCAGGAACGCGAGCCGCGGCACCTGCAGCAGCGCGAGCGCCGCGAGCGCGAGCACGGCGTACCAGCGGGCCGCGGGCAGCGCCGGCAGCTGGTGCACCGCGAGCGTGCCGGCGAGCGCGGCGACGGCCGCGAGCGGCAGCGGCGGCAGCCGTCGCCGCACGGCTCGGCTACGCCGGCCGCAACTGCCCGTCCTCGAGCTCGAGCACGCGCTCCATGCGCCGCGCGAGCTCCGGGTCGTGCGTGACGACGACGACGCTCGTGCCGAGCGCCTCGTTCAGCTCGAGCAGCAGCTCGAACACTCTGTTGCCGGTGGCGCGATCGAGATTGCCGGTCGGCTCGTCCGCGAGCACCGCCGCTGGCCGCGTGACGAGCGCGCGGGCGAGCGCGACGCGCTGCCGCTCGCCGCCCGAGAGCTGGCCCGGGCGATGGTCGAGCCGCTCGGCGAGGCCGACGCGCTCGAGAAGCTCCGCGGCCTGCGCTTCGGCCTCCTTCGGACGCGCGCCGCGGACGAGCAGCGGCAGCGCGACGTTCTCGAGCGCCGTGAACTCGGGGAGCAGATGGTGGAATTGGTAGACGAACCCGAGCGAGCGGTTGCGGAGCCGCCCGCGCTCGACGTCCGAGAGACGGCTCATCGCGACGCCTTCGACCAGCACCTCCCCGCTCGTCGGCTCGTCGAGCCCGCCGAGGAGCTGCAGCAACGTGGTCTTGCCCGAGCCGGAAGCGCCGACGATCGCGACGCGGTCGCCGCGCGCGATCGACAGGTTCACGCCGCGCAGCACCTCGACCTTGCGCCGCACGTCCTCGAACGTCTTCACGAGATCGACGGCGCGCAGCACCGCCTCGCGGTCATTCATACCGAAGCACCTCTGCCGGCTGCTCGCGGGCGGCCGCGAGCGCGGGATAGAACGTGGCGGCGATCGCGAGCGCGATCGCGAGCAGCGCGATTCTCGCGACCTCGAGCGGCCGAACCTGAGCCGGCAGCTCGCTCAGGAAATAGACGTCCTCGGCGAGCAGATCGACGCCGAACCAGGACTCGATCAGCCCGACCACCGTCCCGAGCTGCGCGGTCACGACGAGCGCGAGGACGACGCCGAAGAGCGTGCCGAGCACGCCGATCAGCGTGCCCTGCACGCCGAACACGGTCATCACGCTGCGCGGCGAAGCGCCGAAGCTGCGCAGGATCGCGACGTCGCTCCGCTTGTCGCGCACGACCATCATCAGCGTCGAGACGATGTTGAACGCCGCGACGCCGACGACCAGCGACAGGATCACGAACATGATCGTCTTCGTGAGCTGGATCGAGCGCAGGATGTTCACGTGCTGGCGCGTCCAGTCGTCGATATAGAAGTTCACGCCGCGCGCGCGGGCGAACTCGACCGCGATCTCGGTCGCGATCCCTCGCGCGGCGTAGATGTCGTCGACCGCGAAGCGCACACCGGTCGGGCGGCCGCCCGTGCGGAAGAGCCGCGCCGCGTCGTCGATGTTCACGAACACGAGCAGCCGATCGTACTCGTACATGCCCGCGTCGAAGATGCCCGCGACGGTGAAGCGGCGAAGCGTCGGCAGGAGACCGGCCGGCGTCACGCGGGCCTCGGCGAGCACGAGCACGACGGCGTCGCCGACCCCGACGCCGAGCGCGCGGGCGAGGCTCGCGCCGATCACGATGCGGTACTGCCCGGGCTCGAGCGCGCCGATGCTGCCCTGCTGCATCATCGACTCGACTTGCGAGACCGTCCGCTCGGCGTCCGGATCGATGCCCCGGATCGTCACGCCCGCCATCTCGTCGTTCGCGACGGCCATCCCTTGGCCTTCGACGTACGGCGCGACCGCGCGAACGTCGCCGCGCTCGAGCGCTCGGGAGGCGATCTCCTCCCATGCCTCGATCGGCTCCGCATAGCCGCTCACCGTTGCGTGCGAGACCATCGCGAGCGTGCGCCCCTCGAGCTCCGCCTCGAACCCGTTCATCACCGACAGCACGACGATCAATACCGCGACCGCGAGGCCGATACCAATCATCGAAACGCCGGAGATGAAGGAGATAAAGCCGTCGCTCGAGCGTGCCCGGAGATACCGGAGCGCGATCGACAGTTGATACGGCTGGCGCAAGGCGGCTACTCGTAGCGCAGCGCGATCGCCGGCGCGACCGCGGCCGCGCGGCGCGACGGGTAGATCGTCGCGGCGAGCGCGATCGCGAGCGCGAGCGCGGGGACGAGGATCACGTCGGCGAGATGCACCTCGGACGGAATGTCGGTCACGTAGTACACGTCGCCTGGCATGATCTGAAAGTCGAACGTGGTCTCGAGCCACGGCACGATCGTGCCGACGTTGAACGCGAGCACGAGGCCGAGCACGACGCCGAGCAGCGTGCCCGCGACGCCGATCGCGGCGCCCTGCACGACGAAGATCCGCGCGACGCGGCCGGGCTCGAGCCCGTACGTGCGCAGGATCGCGATGTCCTTGCGCTTGTCGGTGACGACCATCATCAGCGACGCGACGATGTTGAACGCGGCGACGCCGACGATGAACAGCAGAATCACCGTCATCATCGTCTTCTCGATCCGGATCGCGCGAAAATACGTGCGATGCGTCTCAGTCCAGTCCTCGTAGGCGAGCGACGGCTCCTCGCGAATGCCGGCCCGCTCGGCGAGCGTGCCGACCGCGAGCGGATCGTCGAGACGGATCCCGAGGCTTTCCGGCGCACCGCCCAAGCCCTCGAGCGCGCTCGCCTGCTCGATGTGCAGCAGCGCGAGGCTCGAGTCGTGATCCTGGATCCCCGCCTCGAAGATGCCGGCGACGAGCACGCCCTCGCGCTCGAGGCGGACGCGCCACGGCCCATCGGTCGCGGATCCCGCGCCGTCGAACGCCGGCACGAGGAGCGTCACGCGATCGCCGACCGCGACGCCGAGGTTCAAGGCGAGAATCCGGCCGAGCAGGATCCGGCCGGGCTCGAGCGCATCCAAGCTGCCGTCGACCACGAGGTCGCGGAGCTCGTCCGCGGTCACCGGGTCCTGCGGCAGCACGCCGCGGAGCGCGGCCGGCCGCAGGTTGGCGCGGTTCGCGATCATGCCCTCGAGCGTGACCAGCGGGCTCACCCCGGTCACGCCCGGCACCGCCGCGAGCCGCTCCGCGAGCGGCTGCCACGCTTCGAGCGGACCGCCGTCGGCCGCCGTGACGCTCGCGTGCTCGGTCATTCGGAGCAGCCGCGACCGCAGCTCCGCCTCGAAACCGTTCATCACCGACAGGATCACGATCAACGCGGCGACGCCGAGCCCGATCCCGAGCGCCGAGACGACGCTCATGAACGACGCGAGCCCGCGCCGGCGGCGCGAGCGGACGTAGCGCAGGCCGATGAAGCACTCGACGGGGTGAAACATCGCCCGGCATTAAACCACAGCGCCCGAAAGTGTGACGGAGGCCGCAAAAGGCGGGGCCGGCCGGCAACCCGGCGCCGGCCCCGGTGCTATATTCGTCGCCGTTTCCAGGGAGGAATTCGGCATGCGGAAAGCTTTCGGACTCGCCTTGCTGGGCTTGGCCCCGCTCGCGCTCCAAGCCGACGTGCTGCTCCTCGACGGCGTCGAGATGAGCGTGCAGACCGCCTCCTCGCGGCCCGCCCGCGGCATGACGATGCAGCGCGTCGAGGCTGCGTTCGGCCAGCCGAGCGCGCGGCACGCGGCGGTCGGGGACCCGCCCATCACGCGCTGGGAGTACCCGGACTTCGTCGTCTACTTCGAGCACCAGCACGTCATCCACGCCGTCGTCCGCCGCTGACGCGGCGGCGGCGCGCGCCGCCGAAGCTCTTTTCCTGCTCTGCCCCACCGCCCGCGGTGGCGGCTCGCAGTGCCGGCTGGGATAATTCGCAGCTCGCATCTGCCTAAGCCCCGCATGACCCCGCCCCGTGTGTTCGAGCGATTGCCGCTGCCCGGCGCCGACCGGCCGCGCGTCGCGTGGACGGAGCTGTTCGGCAGCGCGCTCGGGCTCGCCGCGGCCGAAGCGATCGCGCGGCACGAAGGCCCGGTGCTGGTCGTCGCGCCGTCCGCCGCGGCGGCCGACCGGCTGCAGCAGGAGCTCGCGTTCTTCGCGGCCGGCACGCCGCTCGGGCGGCTGCCGGACTACGAGACTCTGCCGTACGAGGCGATCGCCCCGCCGCAGGATCTGCTCGCCGAGCGGCTGCTCGCGCTGCACCAGCTCGCGACCGGCGAGGCGCGGACGACGATCGTCGACGCGGGTGCGCTGCTCGCGCGGCTGCCGCCGCCCGAGTTCGTGCGCGCGCGCTCGCTCACGCTCGCGGTCGGCGACCGGCTCGATCGCGACGGCCTCACGCGGCGGCTTGCGGATCACGGCTACTTGCGGGTCGAGCAGGTCAACGAGCCCGGCGAGTTCGCCGTCCGCGGCGCGCTGCTCGACGTCTTTCCGACCGGCAACCCGGTGCCGATCCGGATCGATCTGTTCGACGACGAGATCGATTCGCTCCGGACGTTCGATCCGCAGACGCAGCTCACGACGGGGGAGACCGCGGAGGTACGCGTCCTGCCGGCGCGCGAGTTCCCGTTCGACGAGGAAGGCATCAAGGGCTTCCGCGCGCGCTTCAGGGATCGCTTCCCGGTCGAGCCGGGCCGCTGCCCGGTCTACCGCAACATCTCCGAGGCCGAGCTGCCGCCCGGCATCGAGTACTACCTGCCGCTGTTCTTCGACGAGACGGCATCGCTCGCGGACTACCTCGCGCCCGGCACGCTGATCGTGCTCGCCGACGACGCGCTCGCCGGGCTCGAGCCCGCGTGGGCGCTGATTGAGGAGCGCTACGAGCAGCTCTGCGGCGACATCGAGCATCCGATCCTGCCGCCGGACCAGGCCTTCTTCGCGCCGAACGACATTCGCGGACGGCTCGCGTCCGGTCCGATCTTGGAGCTCCACTCCCGGCGAATGCCCGACGACGGGGCGGCATTCGCGGCCGGTGCGACGCATCCGCGCAGCGTCGGCGGCACGCCGACCGACGATCGGATCGAGCGCTGGCTCGACGCGCTCGAGGGCGAGCGCACGCTGCTCGCGACGTCCTCCGCCGGCCGGCGCGAGATGCTGCTCGAGCTGCTGCGCGGCCGCGGTCACTCGCCGGTCGCGGTCCGCACGTGGGAGGAGTTCCTGAGCGGCTCGATGCCGCTCGCGGTCACGACGGCGGAGCTCGGCGACGGCACGCGGCTGCCGCGCGAGGCGCTCCGGATCGTGACGGCGGCCGAGCTCGGCATGGAGCGGCCGCGGCAGCAGGTCCGCCGGCGCCGCGCGCCGCGCGACCCGGAGGCGGTGATCCGCGAGCTCACGGACCTCCAGGTCGGCGCACCCGTCGTCCACGAGGAGTACGGCATCGGCCGCTATCAGGGCCTCGTCACGCTCGACGTCGACGGCATCGCGACCGAGTTCCTCCTGCTCGAGTATGCCGGCGGCGACAAGCTCTACGTGCCGGTGCAAAACCTGCACCTCGTCACGCGCTATACCGGCGCGCCCGCGGACCAGGCGCCGCTGCACCGGCTCGGCTCGGATCAGTGGGCGAAAGCGAAGCGCAAGGCGGCCGAGCAGGCGCGGGACGTCGCAGCCGAGCTGCTGAACATCTACGCGCAGCGCGCGGCGCGGCAGAGCGATCCGCTGCCGCTCGACGAGAGCGCGTACGAGCGCTTCGCGATGGAGTTTCCGTTCGAGGAGACCGACGACCAGCTCGCGGCGATCGAGCAGGTGCTCGGCGATCTCGCCAAGCCTCAGCCGATGGACCGGATCGTCTGCGGCGACGTCGGCTTCGGCAAGACCGAGGTCGCG
>CAYWGQ010000106.1:9517-13072 GCA_964457725.1 uncultured Gammaproteobacteria bacterium | reverse complement strand
TCGCGACGCCGCTCGGCCGGCGGCACGCCCGGCTGCTCGAAGAGTACGAGGCGCGGATCGAACGCGTCGCAGCGCAGCTGCACGAGGACTGCCGGCACTTCCGGCCCGCGCCCGGCGGCTACTCGCCGTACGGGCTCCTCTACGGCTTCACGTCGAACATCCTCGAGCACATCGCGCTGAAATCGTCGCAGCCGGACGCGATCGCGCGCTTCGGCCTCGAGGACGCCTTCACGGCCGGCGGCGCAGACAAGCTCGCGTGGGTCGACGGCTGGCGCAAGCTGCCGCACGTCGCCCCCGACGTGCAGAAGCTCTACGCCTATCCGCACGCGTTCGCCGAGACGATGTTCGCGCGCGTCGAGGACGCGCTCGGCAAACGCGCCCGCGCCGCCGCCTGATCGCGCGCTTCCGGCGCGCGCCGCGTGCCTCGGCCGGCTTCCCGGTCGTAGGAGCGGCTGTCCAGCCGCGACTCTTCGCCCGATCGTTCGCGGCTCGAGAGGCGCGAAGGTCGCGGCTGGACGCGCGAGGATCGCGGCTGGACAGCCGCTCCTACGGCGCAGGGTTGGGCGGTGCGGGGTTGGGCGGTGCGGGGTTATGCGCGCCGCGTGATGCGGTGCGGGTTACGCCGGGGCGGACTCGATCGCGTCCTCGCGCGCCCCGCGCGGCGCCTGCGCCGCGGCCCGCTCCTCGCGGCCGCGCACCTCGAAGAGCTGATAAGCGCTCCGGATCAGCGGCTTCGCGACGTTCCGCACCGGCACGCCGCCCGCGGTGATGCCGCGCTCCGAGCCGTGGTGCGCGTGGCCGTGCACGGCGAGATCGCAGCGGCCTTCGTCGATCGCCTCTGCGAGAAGGTGCGAGCCCAAGAACGGATAGATCTCGAGCTTCTCGCCGAGCAGCGTGTCCTTCGTCGGCGAGTAGTGGGTCAACGCGATGCGTACGTCGCAGTCCATCGCCTTCAGACACTGGAGCAGCTGGCGAGCGGTGTCCTTCGTGTGGCGGATGAACGCCTTCATCTCGAGCTCGCCGAACTCCGAGCCGCAGGCGCCGGCGAAGCCGCCGCCGAAGCCTTTCACGCCGGCGATGCCGACGCGACGGCCCGCGAGCTCGAGCACGACGTTCTCACCCTCGAGCACCGTCACGCCGACGCGCTCGAGGTCCGCGCGGATCGCGTCCTGCGCGTCCTGGTGGTAGTCGTGATTGCCGAGCACGGCGACGGTCGGCACGCCGACGTCCGCGACCTCCTCCGCCATCAGCCGGCCTTCCTCGCGCGAGCCGTGCTGCGTCAAGTCGCCCGCGATCAGCAGCACGTCCGCGTGCTCCTTGACCGAGGCGAAGCTGCGGCGCAGCTCGCCGCGCATGTCGAGCCCGACGTGCACGTCGCCGACCGCGGCGACGCGGACTACCCCACCGTCTCCGGTGTCCCTGGCTCGGTGTACTTCGCGATCCATAGCTCGTCGACCAGCTCCACGTCCGGGGGCAGCACCTCGCGCGCGACCTCGCACGCCGCGCGCTTGCGCTCTTCCGACGACACCTCGCCCATCAGGTGGGCCTTGCCGCCGGCCACTTTGACGATCACGTCCAGCACGTTGGTGCGAGGATCGGTCGCCAACGCCTCGCGGATGCGGCCGACCAAGTGCTTCGCTTCCATCGCCGTCTTCCTGCGCTCAACTCTCGTAGATCTCGCGATACAGCTCGCGCACGATGTGATTCGGCACGTTCTTGTCGAGCGAGTGCGCGTAGAGGAGCAGGCTCAGCACGCGCCGCGGCGCTTGCCGCGCGCGGCGCAGCACGTATTCCCAGTCGAGCTCGGCGACGCCGATCACGCCGAGCGCATCGTGCCAGTGCCGCGGCCCGCGCTCGTCGTGCACGGCTGCCTTGATCACGAGCAGGTCCTCCGGCGAGATCAGCCGCACGCGATGACCCATGAGCTCGCGGACGACGGCTCGCGCGACCATCTCGTCGTCCAGATAGAACCCGCCGGTCGAGTGGAAGATGATGTCGACCAGCACGTCCTGCTTGAACGCCTTGAAGAGCCATACCGGGTCCGTCCGCTCGGTGTCGAACCCCCGCTCGGCAAGCGCGTCGAGCGCGAAATCGGCGCCGGTCGGCCGAACGAACACGTCGATGTCGTGCGTCCACCGCGGCCTGCCGTGCCCGGTCGACGCGATGCCGCCCATCAGCACGTACTCGACCGCCGCGTGCTCGAGCGCGGCGACGACCTCGCCGAGCACCTGCTGGAAGGCGCCGTTCGCAGTGCAGCGGAGCTGCGCCTCGATCTCGGGATCCCAGTGCGCCAAGCGCTCGATCGGCACGCCGACCGCCTGCTTTCGTTCCATGTCGCGTACCTCGAAGCCATTCCCTGCAAGCCGCGTGCCGAAAGCAGCGATTCGACGACGGCACGGCAGGGGCGCCGCGGCTCGCGCTTCGTCAGGGCCCCTCGCAGACCCTCTGCAGAATCGCGGCGCCGAGCGCGACGTATCGCGGCTCGCCCGCGAGCCCCGCGTCGAGGAATACCGAGCCGAAGTAGACGGCCCAGCCGCGCGCCCGCGCGAGCGTCGCGCCGCCGAGCGCATCGAGCTCGCGCAGACACTCGAGCCGCGCGTCCGCGCTCTCGAGCAGCATCCACGGCGCGGCGAGATCGGTCGCGCGATCGCCGCGCGCCATGTCGCCCCAGTCGAGCACGCCGGCGAGCGCGCCGTCCCGCACGAGGACGTTGCCGGGGTGCAGATCGCCGTGGATCCAGGTCGGCGCGGAGTCGAGCGGCGCCTCGAGCGCCGCCGACCACGCGCGGCGGATCGCGCGCGTCACGAGCTCCGTCTCGCGCGCGACGCGCTGCCAGCGCTCGTCGAGCGCGGGGGCGCGCGTCGCGAGCGGGACGCCGCGGAACGGGTTCTCCGGCGCGTCGGCCGGCGCGGGCCTGTGAAGCGCGCGCAGGAACGCGGCGAGCGCCGCCGCTTGATCGGCGGCGAGCGCCTCGCGCTCCGCCGGATTCCCGGCGAGCCAGCGAACGACGCTCCACGGCCACGGGTACCCGGAGCCGGACCTGCCGAGCCGCACCGCGGACGGCACCGGCAGCGGCAGCGATGGCGCGAGGCGCGGCAGCCAGCGCTGCTCGCGCTCGAGGAACGGCACGGCGGACGCGCGCCGCGGCAGGCGCAGCGCGAGCGCGTCGCCGAGCCGGAACATCGCGTTGTCCCAGCCGCTCGCGGCGGGCTCGAGCGGCTCGCCCGCGAGGTCGCGATGCTGCTCCTCGAGCAAGCGCCGCACGAGCGCCTCGTCGATGTCGATCTCGGCAGGCGGTACGCTGCGCACGCTGCTGACCGTTCGAGGAAGGAACCGGCGCCATCGTAGCAGCGCTCGTCCACCGCGAGGCGCTCGCGGCGGCGGCCGCGGCGCTCGGCTGGGCCGTGCACTGGAGCTCGCCGCAGCCGCCGCGATCGCGGCATCTCCCGCCGCGCGGTAGGAGCGGCTGTCCAGCCGCGATCTCCGACGCCGAAAAGCCAAGAGTCGCGGCTGGACAGCCGCTCCTACCAATACGCGATCCACATACGCGATCCA
>CAYWGQ010000106.1:5629-9417 GCA_964457725.1 uncultured Gammaproteobacteria bacterium | reverse complement strand
AGAGTCGCGGCTGGACAGCCGCTCCTACCAATACGCGATCCACATACGCGATCCATATACGCGATATGCAATAACTAACTTCCTAAAGTGTCGTTCCGGTTCCGCACACCGTGCAGTACGGTGCTCCCTGTCATAGGAGGAGACAGAGATGAGCAAGCTGACGGACGAGATCCTTCGCGCGAACAGCCGCTACGTGGAAAGCTTCGGCGACAAGGGCGAGCTGCCGATGCCTCCGGGCCGCAAGCTCGCGATCCTGACCTGCATGGACGCGCGGCTCATACCGTCGCTGTTCGCCGGGCTGAAGGAAGGCGACGCGCACGTGATCCGCAACGCCGGCGGCCGCGCGAGCGACGACGCGATCCGCTCGCTGGTGATCTCCTACAAGCTGCTCGGCACGCGCGAGTGGATCGTGATTCACCACACCGACTGCGGGATGCTCACCTTCACGGACGACGTGATGGCCGAGCTTCTCGAGAAGAGCCTCGAGCCGGCCGTGCTCGAAGGCGGCAAGTGGAAGGACGTCGGCCGCGGCCCGGGCAGCGCGCACGGGAAATACGTCCACTGGCTCGCGTTCGACGACGTCGAGGCGAGCGTCGCGGACGACGTCCGGCGCATTCGCGAGCATCCGCTCGTGCCGCGCGACATCCCGATCCACGGCTACGTCTACGACGTGAAGAGCGGCCGGCTGATCGAGGTACCCGAGGCGACGGCCGTCGGCAAGGCCGCGTAGCAGCGGCCTCCGCCGCGGCTGCGGCTCGTCACATACCCGCAGCGACCGCGAGGTCCTCGCACGGGCGGGCGCGCTCGACGCCGAGCCGGCGCGCGAGCCGCCGCAAACCCGCCCGCACGCCTTCCTCGAGCGTCGGATGGTAGAACGGCATCCGCAGCAGCCGCTGCACCGTCAGCTTCTGCTGCACGGACCACGCGAGCAGGTGCGCGAGGTGCTCGACGTCCGGCCCGAACAGCTCCGCGCCGCGCAGGATGCAGTCGTCGCGCGTCGCGTAGAGGCGCGCTAACCCGACGTTGCGCGCTATCACGCGCGCACGGCCCTGCCGCTCGAACGAGAAGTCCGCGATCTCGGTGCGCGCCGCGTCGAGCGACGCGTACGACTGCCCCGCGATCGCCATCTGCGGATCGCTGAACACGATGATCAGCGGCGTGCGGCGCACGTGGCGCGCGACCTCGGGGTAACGCGCCGCGTTCTCGCCGGCGATGCGGCCCTCGTCGATCGCCTCGTGCAGCAGCGGCAAGTGGCCGTCGACGTCGCCCGCGAGGAACACCGGCGCGTCGCCGCACTGCATCGTCTGCGGGTCCCACTTCGGGATCCCGCGCTCGTCGAGCTCGAGCCCCGCGTGCTCGAGGCCGAGCGCGGCGACGTTCGGACGGCGTCCGGTCGCGACGAGCACGTGCTCGAACTCGCCGCTCCGCGCACGGCCTTCCGCGTCCTTCCACGCGAGCTCGATGCCGTTGCCGGCGGGCTCGGCCGCCTCGACGGCGGCCCCTAGCTCGAGCGCGAGGCGGCGGCCGAGCTCCGCGTGCGCGTAGCGCTGCACCTCGGGATCGGTCAGCGGGCCAACCGTCGGCGCCTGGTCGAGGAACGTGACGTCCGTGCCGAGGCGGCTCAACGCCTGACCGAGCTCGAGGCCGACGATGCCGGTGCCGACGACCGCTAGCGACGCCGGGATGCGTTGCAGCTCGAAGACCTCGTCGCTCGTCAGTATCCGGTCGCGCACCGCGTCGAAAATCTGCGGCACGACCGCCGAGCTGCCGGTCGCGATCACGATCGCGCGCGCGTCGAGCTCGGGACCGTCGCCGACGCGGATCGTCGTCGGCCCCGTGAACCGCGCGCGGCCGATCAGCCGCCGCTCGGCCGGCAACCGCTCGACGTCCTCGACCACGCCGCGGACGAACCGGTCGCGCTCGCTGCGGACGCGCGCGAGCACGGCCTCGCCGTCGACGTCGACACCGCGCACGCGAATCCCGAAGACGTCCGCGCGCTCGACCGCGTCGGCCGCGTTCGCCGCCGCGATCAGGAGCTTCGACGGCATGCAGCCGACGCGCGCGCACGTCGTGCCGTACGGCCCGCTCTCGACGAGCAGCCAATCCGCGCCGGCCTTGTCGAGCTCGGCGACCGCGTTCAAGCCGGCGCTGCCTGCGCCGATCACGACCGCGTCGACGGAACGTTTCTGCATGACATCCTCCCGTTGAAACGCGCTGCGGCGCTTTGCTCGTGCAGCAACTTCCATGCCCCGTGGCGTGTCGAGCACGGACGGCGGAGCGGGTCGCGGCTGGACGTCGCGTGTAGCGGCTCGACAGTCGCGGCTGGACAGCCGCTCCTACCCTGAAGGTCGCGGGGCGGCACGCCTACTCGCGCCGCCCGGCGAGCCGCTCGACGACGTACAGCGCGACGTCCTGGAGCTCGTCCGGCGAGTAGCTGTTGCCGAACGCGGGCATGTTGTTCCGCCCGGCCGCGGTGACGGAGATGATCGCCTCGGCCGTCAGGCCGCCGACGAGGCTCGCGCCGCCGCCCTCGCCGCCGGTGCCCCGCGCGCCGTGGCACGGCAAGCACGCCTCGCGATAGATCCGGGCGCCGTTGTCGATGTCGGCCGGCCGAGTCGGCCGCCGTGCGGCCACCGCCGGCGCCGCCTCGGGCGTGACCGGCTCGAGCGTGCCGTCGAGTGTGAACATCCAGATGCCGTCGCCGCGCCTACCGTTCGCGAACACGCCGCCGCCGGCGTGCACGACGACGTGCTGGCTGCCGCGATGCTCGAACGTCGTGACGGTCGTGTTCACGCCCGCGTCCGTCATGAACTCCCAGAGCTTCTCGCCGGTGGTCTTGTCGAGCGCGGTCAAGCGGCCGTCGCTCCGGCCGACGAACAGCAGCCCGCCGCGCGTGACGATCGAGCCGCTGTAGCACGGCTCGGCCCACTGCTGCCGCCAGACGATCCTGTTCGTGCGCACGTCGAGCGCGGCGAAGATGCCGCGATCCGGCACGCGCGATTGCCCCAAGCTGCCGCCGAAGTACGGGCGGTTGTCGACCGGCGGCTCGAGCGGCAGGTTCACGACGTAGCGGCCGACGCGGTCCGTCGCGCAGACATAGAGCAGATTCGTTTCCGGATCGAACGAGCTCGGCGGCCAGTTCGCGCCGCCTTGCGCGTTCGGCTTCAGCATCACGGGCTCGGTCCAGAACGGCGTGAAGATCCGGCCGTCGTTCACGATCCTGCCGGTGCCGGGCACGAGCGGCGCGTCCTCCGGCACGATGTCGATCTCCTGCGGCACGATCGCATCGCCGATCGGGTACGGCTGCGTCGGCGCGGTCGCCTGCCGCGGCTCCTGCGGCACCGGCCGCTCCTCGATGCCGATCAGCGGCTCGCCGGTCTCGCGATCGAGGATGTATGCCCAGCCGGTCTTGCCGACCTGCACGAGCCCGCGGCGGCGCACGCCGTCGTACTCGGCCTCGAACAGCACGATCGGGTTCGGCGCGTCGTAGTCCCAGATGTCGTGATGCACCTGCTGGAAGTGCCAGCGGTATTCGCCGGTGCGGACGTCGAGCGCGACGATCGAGTTGTTGAACAGATTGTCGCCGGGCCGCACCGCGCCGTTCAGCACCGGTCCCGGATTGCCGGTCGAGAAGTAGATCATGCCGAGCTCGGGATCGACGGCCGGCGTCTGCCAGACCGGCGCGCCGCCGTGCTCCCACGCGTTGCTGTCCGCAGGCCACGTGTCGTGACCGAATTCGCCGGGGCCGGGCACGGTGAAGAACCGCCAGACGAGCTCGCCGGTCTCCG
>CAYWGQ010000106.1:0-5619 GCA_964457725.1 uncultured Gammaproteobacteria bacterium | reverse complement strand
ACGCCGCCGCTGACGCCGGTGATCACCATCCCGTCGTAGTAGAGCGGCGCACTCGTGATGCTGTAGCCCTCCTGCCACGGCGCGACCGCGACGCGCCAGAGCTCTTCGCCCGTCTGCTGGTCGATCGCCGCGAGCGTCGCATCCAGCAGCCCCGCGAACACCTTGCCTTCGCCGAGCGCGACGCCGCGGCTCGAGCGGCCGAACGGGTTGCCGGCGCGCGGATCGGGCGCGCCGCGGTAGCGCCACAGGATCTCGCCCGAGTCGACGTCGATCGCGAACACGTCGTTGTCGCCGTTGATCACGTAGAGGACGCCGTCGT
Source organism: uncultured Gammaproteobacteria bacterium (assembly GCA_964457725.1). GTDB lineage: Bacteria > Pseudomonadota > Gammaproteobacteria > Steroidobacterales > Rariloculaceae > FEN-1219. Next base: position 5,300 of record CAYWGQ010000106.1, on the reverse strand, counting down.
AGACGAGGATCTGCGCCTGGCCAGAGTTGCCTGGATTCGCGCCGGAGCCCATCGACGTGCGCCACTTGCCCTTGAGCCCCGCGACGTTGCCGCGGTGGAGCAGCGTCAGCGGCGAGTAGCGTTGGTTCGCGAGCGTGCCGCCGTTCGTGATCCACTCGTCGCGCGGCAGCGTGCTCAGCCGCTCGGCATTGAACGCGGGCGCGGGCGAGATCTGGGCGGCGGCAGGCAGGGCCGCGAACGACGAGACCATGACGGCGAAGAGTCCCGCCGATGAGCTCGGCAAGCGCACGTGCATAGCGCTCCCCCTAGACGGCTATCCGAAACGCCGGCGCGTCAGCGGATCTCAACGCCGGTCTGCGACTCCACCCAGCGCACGAGCTCGCTGACGCTCGCCCCCGGACCTGCGGCCCGGTCCGCGCGCATCCAGAGCTCCCGTCCGAGCGCGCTGAACGGCAGCTCGACGCCGCCCGACTGCGCGAGCTCGAGCGCGATTCGGATGTCCTTGACCATCAGCTCGAGCTTGAACGGATCGTCGAACGTGCGGCTCACGACGCGCTGCTTGATGTGCGTCTGGGTGATCCACGACATCCCGGTCGCGACGTTCAGCACGTCGGTCATCACGGCCGGATCGAGGCCGAGCTTCTTGCCGAGCGCGAGCCCTTCGGCGGTCGCGAGCAGGACCATCGCCGTGATCGTGTTGTTGATCGACTTCATCGTGTGACCGGAGCCGACCGGGCCGAGATGGAAGATCCGCTTGCCCATCCGCTCGAGCAGCGGCCGCGCGCGCTCGAGGTCGCCGGCCTCCGCGCCGACCATGAACACGAGCTCGGCGGCCTTCGCGCCCCACTCGGCGCCCGAGACGGGCGCGTCGATCGTCGCGACGCGGGCCTCCGCGAGCGCGGCCGCGGTCGCGGTCGTGAAGTGCGGCTCCGACGACGACGTGTCGATCAAAAGCTCGCCGCCGCCGAATCCTTCGATCAGCCCGTTCGCGCCGAGCGCGACGTCGCGGACGTACTCGCCGGACGGCAGCATCGTGATCACGACGTCCGCTGCGGCCGCGACTTCCTTCGGCGTCCCGGCGACGACGACGTCGGCGTGCCGTTCGGCGAGCCGCTGCGCCTTCGTGCGATCGACGTCGAGCACGACGAGCGCATGACCGGCGGCCGCGAGGTGTCCCGCCATCGGCGTGCCCATCACGCCGAGGCCGATGAAGCCGATCCGTCCCTTCGTGCCGCTCATGATCACAGCCTATGGATGTCCCGGCCCTTCGTCTCGGGCAGACCGAGGCCCAAGACCAGCACGCCGAGCGCGGTCACGATCACCGGATACCACAGGCCCGAGTAGATGTTCCCGGACGCCGCGACCATCGCGAACGCGATCGCCGGCAAGAAACCGCCGAACCAGCCGGAGCCGATGTGATACGGCAGCGACAACGCCGAGTAGCGGATCCGCGTCGGAAACACCTCGATCGCCATCGCCGCCATCGGCGCGAACACCATCACGGTGAACGTGACCATCGCGAGGATGATCAGCGTCACGAGCGGCACGTTGACGGTCTCCGGGTCCGCACGCTCCGGATAGCCCGCCGCGCCGAGCGCGGCGAGCAGACGCCCCTCGAACGCCGCGCGGCCCGCCGCGAGCGCGTCGCTCGCGAGCCCCCGCCCGTCGAACCCCGCGACCTCGCTGTCGCCGATCCGCACGACCGCGAGCGTGCCGGCCGGCGCCGCCTCGTTGCCGTAGCTGATCCCGCGGCGCGCGAGCGTGCTCTTCGCGATGTCGCACGACGACACGAACGCCGCCTGCCCGACCGGATCGAACTGCAGCGAGCACTCGCCCGGGTCTGCGACGACCGTGACCGGGTACGCCGCCTGCGCGGCCGCCGCGGCCGGGTTCGCCGCGGCCGTCAGCGCTCGGAACAGCGGGAACGTCGTCAGCACCGACAGGATCGCGCCCGCGAGGATGATCTTCTTCCGGCCGATCTTGTCCGACAGCCAGCTGAAGAACACGTACATCAGCACCCCGAGCGCCGTCACCACCATCAGCACGAGCGTGACCGTCGCGCCGCTGACCTTCATGATCTGCGTCAGGAAGAACTGCGAGTAGAAGTGCGCGGTGTAGAACAGCACGCCCTGGACCGACATCAGCCCGAACAGCACCAGCAGCACGAGCTTCAGGTTCGGCCACTCGAGAAACGCCTCGCGCAGCGGCCGCTTCGACGCGCGCCCCTCCTCCACCATCTTCCGGAACATCGGCGACTCTTCGAGCGTCAGCCGGATCCAGAGCGAGATCACGAGCAACCCGATCGAGATCAGGAACGGCACCCGCCATCCCCACGACTCGAACGCCTGCTCGCCGAGCGCGGTTCGCGTCACGAGGATCACGAGGAACGACATGAACAGCGCAAACCCCGCCGCCGTCTGAATCCAGCCGACGTAGAGCCCCCGCTGGTGCTGCGGCGCGTGCTCGGCCGTGTACACGACCGCGCCGCCGTACTCCCCGCCGTACGCGAGCCCTTGCACCATCCGGAGCGCGATCAAGAGCGCCGGCGCGAGGATCCCGACCGATGCGTACGTCGGCAGCAGGCCGATCCCGAACGTCGCAAGGCCCATCAGGGTGATCGTGATCACGAACGCCTTCTTTCGGCCGGTGCGATCGCCCATCCGCCCGAACACGAGCGCGCCGAGCGGCCGCACCGCGAAGCCGGCCGCGAACGTCAGCAGCGCGAAGATGAACGCGGCCGTCTCGTTGATGCCGGCGAAGAAGTGCCGGGAGATGATCGGCGCGAGCGAGCCGAACAGGATGAAGTCGTACGCTTCGAAGATCGTGCCGGCCGACGTGCCGAACACCACCCGCCTGAGCTTGCGGCTGTCGGTCGCCGCCGCGCCGACCGTGCCGACCGTCTCGGTGGCCGCGGCCACCGGGGCTACTCCGCCGGCCTGCGGGAGGCCGGCTGCAGCACCGTCCCGCTCAGCCGCTCCCAGCGTTTGACGACCGCCGAATTGTCCTGATCGGCACCGAGCTCGTCGCGCCCTTCCGTCCAGAGCCGCCGCACGAGATCGGCGATCGGCGAGTCGACGCCGATGGCTTTGCAGAGGTCGGCCGCGATGCCGACGTCCTTCACGAGCAGCCCGAGCGTGAAGCCCGATGCGAACCGCCGCGTCAGCACGTGCTCCGGGAACGTGAACTGCGAATGGAAGCTGCGGCCGGTCGAGCTCTGCAGCACCTCGACCATCACCGCCGGATCGAGGCCGAAGCGGGAGCCCGCGATCAGCGCCTCCGCGGTGACCGCGAACGCCGTCGCCGCGACGAGATTGTTCAGCGCCTTCATCGCGTGGCCGCAGCCGAGCGAGCCGATCCTCACGAGCCGCTCGCCGAGGCACTCGAGCGCCGGCGTCGCGCGCTCGACCGCGCGCTCGTCGTCCGCGCCGATCATGATCGTCAGCGTCCCGGCCTCGGCCTTCGGCACGAGCCCCGAGACCGGCGCATCGATCAGCGCGATGCCGCGCTTCGCGAGCTCCGCGCCGAGCTCGCGCGTGCCGACCGGATCGGACGAGCTCATGTCGACGACGATCGAGCCCGGCGCGAGTGTCGCCGCGATGCCGCCGCCCTGCTCGCCGAGCAGCGCGGCCCGCACGTCGCTGCCGGACGGCAGCATCGTGATCACGATCTCGGCTTCGCGGCCGACATTGGCGGGAGTCGCCGCCGCGGAGCCGCCGCATTCCGCGGCGAAACGCGCGGCGCGGGCGGGATCGCGGTCGAGCACGTGGACCGGATAGCCGGCCTTGACGAGGTTCCGGGCCATCGGCCAGCCCATGTTGCCGATGCCGACGAACCCGATGCGCTCTTTCGCTGTCGAGGCGCTCATCGTGCCGCCCGCTCTACAGCGCGTCGAGGTCGACGCCTTCCTCGGCCAGCGACTCGGCCGCGCTGAGGAAGCCGTTCACGCCGAGCGGGACGCCCGCGTAGACCATCGTGTGCAACAACAGCTCGCGAATCTCGAGCGGCGTCACGCCGTTCGCGAGCGCACCCTTCACGTGGATCTTCAGCTCGTGCGAGCGGCCCATCGCGCAGAGCGCGGCGACCGTGATCATGCTGCGATCCCGTCGGCTCAGGCCTTCGCGCGACCACGTCTCGCCGAAGCAGTACTTGCTGACGACGTCCTGCATCGGGGCGAGGAACGCGTTCGCTTGCTCGATCTGCCGATCGGTCACCTCCGCACCGAACATCTCGCGCCGGATCTGAACGCCGCGCTGCCGTGAATCGTCGTCGCTCACGTTGCCTCCTCATACCCCCAAGGACGTGCGGAACCCGCAGAGTATAAAGAGCCGGGCGCGGTCACGCGGGATTTTTCTCGCGCGGCGACCGCCCCGCGCGGGAGTCTCGGCCGTGCGACGGTTCTTGTTGCGGCGGCACGCGTGGGGCATATTGCCTGCGGTTCACGACGCAACGACCGGAAGCGCCCATGATCAAACCGAGCTCCCTGCCACTGCTCGCGCTGGTCGCGCTCGCGGGCGTCGCCCACGGCCAGCAGGAGGACCATCCGCTCTACGTCGCCGAGGGGCACTGCGCGTCGACCCCGCCGCTCCGCGACGACGTGCCGCAGCGCTGGAACGGCTGGGGCCCGGACGTGACGAACACGCGCTTCCAGAACGCCGAGGCGGGCGGCATCACGGTCGACGACGTGCCGAAGCTGCGCCTGAAGTGGGCTTACGGGTTGCCGCGCGAGCAGCAGGCACGGGGGCAGCCGAGCGTGATCGGCGGGCGGCTCTTCGTCGGCTCCCAGGCGGGGGCGGTGTACGCGCTCGACGCGAAGACCGGCTGCACGCATTGGCAGTTCTTCCCCGAGGCGGGGCTCCGGAGCGCGACGTCGGTCGGGCCGTACACGTACCCGGACGGGCGCGAAGGCTACGCGGTGTACTTCGTCGACAGCCAGGCGTACGTCTACGCGCTCGACGCCGACACGGGCGAGCAGATCTGGCGGACGCGCGTCGACGATCATCCGATGGTGCGCGGCACCGGCGCCGTCACGCTCTACGAGGGCACGCTGTTCGTGCCGATGACCGGCATCGGCGAGGCGATGGGCGGCGCGGACCCGCAGTACCCGTGCTGCACGTTCCGCGGCAGCATGACGGCGCTCGACGCCAAGACGGGCGCGGTCCGCTGGAAGACGTACACGGTGCCGGAGCCGCGACGGCGCGGCACGAGCAGCGCCGGCGTGCCGCTCTGGGGCCCGGCGGGCGTCGGCATCTGGAACGCGCCGACGATCGACGCGAAGCGCGGCCTGATCTACTCGGGCACCG
>CAYWGQ010000105.1:0-13354 GCA_964457725.1 uncultured Gammaproteobacteria bacterium | reverse complement strand
TCCGATGGACGTGCTGCGCACCGGCTGCTCGATGCTCGGCGCGCTCGAGCCGGAGCCCGACTTCGCGGCGCAGCATAGCGTCGCAGAGCGGCTGCTCGCGACGCTGCCCGGGATGCTGCTCTACTGGCATCACTATGCGACTTCCGGCAAGCGGCTCGACACGCGGAGCGACGCGGCCGGGATCGCCGGTCACTTCCTTACGCTGCTGCACGGCAAGCCGCCGCCCCCGGAGCACGAGCGCGCGCTCGATGCCTCGCTCACGCTCTATGCGGAGCACGAGTTCAACGCGTCGACGTTCGCGGCGCGCGTCTGTGCGGCGACGCTGTCGGATCTGTATTCGGCGATCACGGCCGGCATCGGCACGCTGAAGGGGCCGCTGCACGGCGGCGCGAACGAGGCCGCGATGGCGCTGATCGACCGCTTCGCGGGTCCGATGGCCGCGATCGCCGGCGTCGAGGAGCTGCTCGCGCGGCGCGAGCGGGTCATGGGCTTCGGCCACGCGGTCTACCGCATCGCCGATCCGCGCAACGCCGTGATCAAGGGGTGGGCGACGCGGCTCGCGGCGACGCCCGACGAGCGGCGCATGGTCTCGATCTGCGAGGCGATCGAGGCCGTGATGTACCAGAAGAAAAAGCTCTTCCCGAATCTCGACTTCTACTCGGCGCCGGTCTACCGGATGCTCGGGATCCCGACGCCTCTGTTCACGCCGATCTTCGTCCTCGCGCGCACGGCCGGCTGGGCCGCGCACGTGTTCGAGCAACGTGCCGACAACCGGCTGATCAGGCCGAGCGCGACGTACGTCGGTCCTCCGGCGCGCAAGTTCGTGCCGCTCGCCGGGCGCGGGTAGCGGCAATGGCGGGCGAGTACCGGCAACTCTACGAGGCCGCCCGCCGCGATCCCGAGGGCTTCTGGGCCGCCGCGGCGGCGAGCGTCGCCTGGACGAGGCGCTGGGACCGCGTGCTCGACTCGACCGGGGCGCCGTTTCATCGCTGGTTTCCGGGCGCCGAGCTGAACACCTGCTACAACGCCATCGATCGGCACGTCGAGGCGGGCCGCGGCGGAGACGCCGCGCTCTGCTACGACAGCCCGGTGACCGGGCGGCGCGCGTCGTTCACGTTCGCCGAGCTCCGCGACGCGGTCGCGCTCGCGGCCGGCGCGCTCGCGCGGCTCGGCGTCGGCCGCGGCGACACCGTCGTGATCTACATGCCGATGGTGCCGGAAGCGGTCGTCGCGATGCTCGCCTGCGCCCGGCTCGGCGCCGTGCATTCGGTCGTTTTCGGCGGCTTCGCCGCGCCCGAGCTCGCCGCCCGGATCGACGACTGCCGGCCGAAGGTCGTGCTGTCGGCCTCGTGCGGCATCGAGCCGACGCGCGTCGTCGAGTACAAGCCGTTGCTCGAGCGCGCGCTCGAGCTAGCGCGGCACGCGCCGGAGCGCTGCGTGATCCTCCAGCGTCCGGAGCTGCGCGCACCGCTCGCGCCGCCGCGCGATCTCGACTGGGACGACTGGCTCGCCGCCGCCCGGCCGCACCACTGCGTGCCGGTGCAAGCGACCGATCCGCTCTACATTCTCTATACGTCCGGCACGACCGGAAAGCCGAAGGGCGTCGTCCGCGACAACGGCGGGCACGCCGTCGCGCTGACGTTCAGCATGCGCAGCGTCTACGGCGTGCTGCCGGGCGAGACGTTCTGGGCCGCATCGGACATCGGCTGGGTCGTCGGTCACTCCTACATCGTCTATGGGCCGCTTCTGAACGGCAATGCGACCGTGCTCTACGAAGGCAAGCCGGTCGGCACGCCGGACGCGGGCGCATTCTGGCGCGTCGCGGCCGAGCACGACGTGCGCGTGATGTTCACCGCGCCGACCGCGCTGCGCGCGATCAAGCGCGAGGATCCGGAAGGCTCGCACGTCGCTGGGCACGACCTCGCGGGGCTCCGGGCGCTGTTCCTCGCGGGCGAGCGCACCGATCCGCCGACGCTCGAGTGGGCCGAGCGCACGCTCGGCGTGCCGGTCGTCGATCATTGGTGGCAGACGGAGACGGGCTGGGCGATCACGGCCACGCCGCTCGGCATCGAGCGGCTGCCGATCAAGCCGGGCTCGGCCGGCGTGCCGGTGCCCGGCATGCGCGTGCACGCGCTCGGCGCGGACGGGCGGCCCGTCGCTCGGAATCGGACCGGCGCGCTCGCGATCGAGCTGCCGCTGCCGCCCGGCACGTTTCTCGGGCTGTGGCGGGCGGAAGCGCAGGCGCGCGCCGCGTACTACGACGCGTACCCCGGGTACTACAACACCGCGGATGCCGGACACATCGACGACGATGGTTACGTGCACGTGATGTCCCGCACCGACGACGTGATCAACGTCGCCGGCCACCGCCTGTCGACCGGTGCGATGGAAGAGGTGCTCGCGTCGCACCCGGACGTCGCGGAGTGCGCGGTTTGCGGCGTCGCCGACGAGCTGAAGGGCGAGGTGCCCCTCGGGTTCCTCGTGCTGAACGCGGCGTGCACGCGCGAGCCCGAGCAGGTCGCGGCCGAGGCGGTCGCGCTGATCCGCGAGCGGATCGGTCCGGTCGCGGCATTCAAGCGGGCGGTCGTCGTGACGCGCTTGCCGAAGACGCGCTCCGGCAAGGTGCTCCGCGGCGTCATGCGGCGGATCGCGAACGGCGAGGCGTGGGGCGTGCCCGCGACGATCGACGACCCCCAGTCGCTCGACGAGATCAGCCGCGTGCTGCGTTAGCGAGCGGCGGCCGCGAGCGCGGCCGTCGCTTCGGAAGGTCGGCTCAGGCGCGGCTCGCGCGGAGCAGGGCGGTCGCGGCGAACTCGTCGACGTCGCGGTCCGCCGCCAGCGCTTCCGCGGGAGCGGCGAACGTCAGCCGCTCTTCGCGCATGCCAGCCGTCCGGCGCGCCTCGAGCCGCGTGTCGGCGAGCAGTGCGACGTCCTCCGCGGAAAACGGCGCGGCGTCGACGGGCTCGATCTCGATCGCGTCCGTCAGGACCGGCACGTCGAGGGCCCGCTCGTCGACCGGGCCGAGCCCGAACAGCTGCTCGGCGACGTGGACGATGAGCTCCGGCTCGAGCGAGCGCTTCCCCTCGGCCGCGGCGAGCGCGAGCGCGGATTCGCAGAGATTGTTCAGCACGCGCGGCACGCCCTCGGAGTACGCGTGGAGCGCATCGAGCGACGCGTCCGTGAAGAGCCCGTCGCTCCGGCCGCCGGCGCAGTCGATGCGGTGCCGCAGATAATGCGCGGTCTCGGCACGGTCGAGCGGCGCGAGCGGTTGGCGCAGCCGCACGCGCTGCCGCAACGCTTCGAGCGCGGGCGCGGCAAGCAGCGCCTGGAGCTGCGGTTGCCCCGTCAGCACGACGTTCGCGCCCGGGCAGCCGTTCGGGTCGGCCGCGGTCAGCGACTCGAGCGTGCGGAGCACCGGCGGCGAGAGCTCCTCGGCATGCTCGACGATCACGAGGACGCGCGATTCGGTCGCGCCCATCTCGCTCAGGAACTGGCGCCACGTCTGCAGCCGCTCGATTCGTCCGCCGCCGCCCTGGCCGACGCCGAACTCCGCGAGGAGGAGCTCCGGCAGGTCGGCGGGCTCCGACGGCACCGTGCCGAGCCAGCCGAGCGCGATCCGCGTGTTGTCGGCCCGGAAGGCGGCCGATGCGAGCGTGGTCTTGCCGACGCCTGCCGGGCCGGTCAGCACGGCGACCGAATCGAGCGTCGACAGCGCGACGCCGAGATTCGCGAGCGCCGCCCGCTGCGGGGGGCCGAGGTAGACGTCGCCGTCCCGGGCGATTCCGCCGTCGAACGGCCGCTTGGCGAAGCCGAAGTGCTGTCGGTACATGGCGGGCAGTGTGCGGCGCCGGTGCGGCCGATTCTCGTAGGCCCATCACATAATTCGGCCCGGCACGTTCGGTTAGAATGGGTCTATGACGGTGCGAGTCGTCCTGCGGATGGGCGATCCGCGGCTGCGCCGGGTGGCCGATCCCGTGCGGGAGTTCGACACCCCGGAGCTGCACGCGTTGATCGACGACATGATCGATACGATGCGTGCCTATGACGGCGCGGGCCTCGCGGCGCCGCAGATCGGCGTGCCGCTGCGCGTCGCGATCTTCGGCGTGGAAGCGAATCCCCGCTACCCGAACGTCGAGCCCGTGCCGTTCACCGTGCTGATCAACCCCGAGATCGAGCCGCTCGACGGGACGCTCGAGGAGGGCTGGGAAGGATGCCTCAGCGTGCCGGGCATGCGGGGCCTCGTGCCGCGCCACGCGCGGATCCGCTATCGCGGCTTCGACGCGCGCGGCCGGGAGATCGACCGGATTGCGGAAAGGTTTCACGCACGAGTCGTTCAGCACGAGTGCGATCATCTGGACGGTATCCTGTACCCGGAGCGAATGCGCGATCTGCGCTCGCTCGGCTTTCTGGAGGAGCTACAGGCGGCGGGGACGCTCGACCCGGCCGCGGTCGCGGACTGACTGCAGGGTCCGGCCGCTGCTAGGATTGGGTTCGGCAGTCGCGGCACGGAGGCCGCTCCCACCAACGGCGAAGAGTGATCATGCAGAGACTTGTTCGGAGAGCGAAGCCTCTCGTCGTATCGGTCGGCGCCGCGCTGCTGGCAGCCGGCGCGCTGTCGAGCGCGCTCGGTCAGGGCGAGCGGCGCAGCGTGCGCGACGGTGTGTTCTCGGCGGAGCAGGTGGCGCGAGGCGAGCGCACGTTCGACCGCGTCTGCCTCGATTGCCACGAGATCGAGGAGTTCACCGGCCGCGGCGCGTATCTCGACGACGTCGAAGGGCGGACGGTGTGGCAGGTGTTCGACTACATCTGGGCCGAGATGCCGGAGGACCGGCCGTCGTCGCTCGAGCCCGAGGAGTACGCGGACGTGCTCTCGTACCTGTTCAGCGTCTACGGGTTGCCGGCCGGTCCCGAGCCGCTGCCGACGACCCGCGCCGAGCTTCGCCGGATCACGATCGAGCCGCCGGAGCTACCCGGGAGCTAGGGGAGCGGCGCGGCCCCGCGCGCGACCACCGCTCTCGCGCGGCCATCGCGGCGCCGGGGCCCGCATGGATCCGACCGGAGCCGATCGAGGATCGCGGCGCGGAGGCCGCTCCTACCGTTCGGGCAGCGCGAACACGTACAGCTTGTTCTCGCGGTTCGGCGCGCGCGCATCGGGCGTCAAGCGCGCGAGCGCGCCGGTCATGTTCGACGTGCCGGTCGTGATCGCGACGTACTGCCGCCCGTCGACCGCGAACGTGATCGGATGGCCGGTCACCTCCGAGCCGAGATCCGTCTCCCAGAGCACCTCGCCGGTGCGCGCGTCGAACGCGCGGAAGCGGCCGCCGACGTCGCCGCCGAACACGAGGTCGCCGCCGGTCGCCAGCAGCGCGCCGACTCCGGCGCGCTGGTCGTGCCGCCAGCCCGCCTTGCCGGTCGACGGCGAGATCGTGCGGATCGTGCCGACGCCGTCCTCGCCCGGCGTGATCACCGTCGCGTTGTTGATCGCGTAGACGAGCTCCGGCGTCGCCTCGTCCGCGACCGAGGTCGTCGTCATGCAGGTGTTCTGCAGCGGGAAGTACATGAGCCCGGTCCGCGGGCTATAGGCGCCCGCCGGCCAGTTCTTGCCGCCGTTCGTCGTCGGGCAGACGAACACCTCCTGGTTCGCGGCGGTGAAAAGCTTCTCCGGATCGACGGCGACCGCGCCCGTCGCGCCGTCGATCCGCGCGACGACGTTCTGCTCGATCGTTTCCCGCGCCCAGAGGAACTCGCCGGTCTCACGGTCGAGCGTGTAGACGATGCCGGTCTTGCCCGGAATCCCGGTCATCACGCGGCGGCGCTCGCCCGGCCGGACCCGCGGATTGATCCACGGCACCTCGTCGGCGTCGGGGGCGACCTCGACGTCGAGCAGCATCCGCTCGTACGGGTGATCGAGGTCCCAGTGATCGACGAGATGCTGGTAGTACCAGAGCGTCTCGCCGGTGTCCGGATCGAGCGCGAGCGTCGAGTTGTGGTACAGGTACTGCAGATCGTTGCCCGCGAGCATGAACTTCGGCGCGGGCGCCGTCACCGACGTGCCGATGTAGACGATGTCGAGCTCCGGGTCGTAGCTCGGGATCAGCCACGCGCCGACGTGCCAGCGCTCGTCGTCCGGCACGTCGCCCCAGCTGTCGCCGCCCGGCTCGTCCGGGCGGGGAATCGTCCGCTTGCGCCAGAGCTCCCGGCCCGTCCGCGCGTCGTGCGCGGTGATCACGCACGTGTCGGGGCCGCCGCGCGGCATGCAGTTGCGTCCCGAGATCAGCTTGCCGTTCGCGACGAGCGGTCCGGAGCCTTGCTTCGCGGGATGGGTCTTGTAGTCGAAGATCTTCGTCTCCCACACGAGCTCGCCGGTGCGCGCGTCGACGGCGTAGATGTAGTCGTCGGAGCCGTTGTCGATGATCAGCTCGCCCCAGATCGCGAGGTTGCGGTTCGTGTGCGGGAACGGGATGTGTTGGCCGACGTCCTCCGGCAGCGGTCGGCGATACTGCCAGATCGGCTCGCCGGTCGCGGCGTCGAGCGCGTCGATCACGTCGAGCGGGTTCGGCACGTACATGACGCCGTCGTAGACGAGCGGGATGCCTTCCTGCGACGGTCCGGGCTCGAGGTCGCGCGACCAGGCGAGCGTGAGCCGCCCGACGTTGCTGCGGTCGATCGAGTCGAGCGGGCTATAGCCCAGGCTGTCGAGCGTACGCCGCCACATCAGCCAATCGTCGGGGTCGGGGTTCGCGAGCATCTCGTCCGTGACGGGCACGAACTCGCGCTCCGCCGCGTCCGCGGACAGCGTCGCTGCCAGTGCGGCAACGGTGAGGGCGGCGAGCGTCGAACCGGGCTTCATCGGCAATCTCCTCGAGGAAAAGCTAAGCAAAGAATGCGGTCAAAAATCGCGGCGCTCGCGCCAGAGGCCGAGCTTCCGTTGTGCGGCTTCGTCGGAGGCGCTGAACACGACCGCGTCCGTCTGCGCGACCAATTGCACGGGTTGCCAGCTCGGCACCGCCCAGATGTCGCGCGGCCCGAAGTCGAACGACCGGGCACGGTCGCCGGTGCCGATCGTCACGCGCCCATGGCCTTCGACCGCGACGCAAACGGTTCCGGCAGTGGTCGCATACGGCTTCGTCGCGAAGCCTGCCGGAAGCCACTGCAGAAACGTCGAGATCGTCGGGATCGCGGGACCGCCGCTTGTCGGATCGATGTACTCGAGCTTGATCCCGTCGCACGGATCGAGCGGTCCGTTCGCCGCGAGCCCGACGAGCGTCTCGCGCGCCGCGGCGTAGCCGTAGCTGAAGACCGGGGAGGCGGCATGCGGGTCTCTGCGATAGCCGGCCGGCGCCATGTTCGAGCCGTAGCGGCGGCGGCTGTCGCCGGGCGGACGGCTCTCCGGATAACGCTTCTGCGGATGGTGCTCGGAGAAGCCCGTGCCGAGAAAGCGCACGAGCGGCACGTCGAGCACGTCGAGCCAGACGGTCGGGCCGTCGCCCTCGTGGCCGTGCTCGTGCCACGTCCAGGACGGCGTGACGATGAAGTCGCCGGGCTCCATGTACGCGCGCTCGCCGCTGACGGCCGTGTACGCGCCGCGCCCTTCGATGATGAAGCGCAGCGCCGCGGCCGTGTGCCGGTGCGACGGCGCGATCTCTCCCGGCACGATCAGCTGCAGCCCGGCGTAGAGCGCCTCGGTGACCGTGCGCCGTCCGGGCAGCCCGGGGTTCTCGAGCGCGAGCACACGCCGCTCGGCCGCGTCCGCGCTGATCACGTCGGCCGCTTCGAGCAGCAGAGGCCGCAGCTGGTCGTACCGCCACAAGTGACCGACGGCTTCGGAGCGCGGCTCGCCGGGGAACCACTCCTTGAAAAAGGTCCACAGCGGCACGGCGCCGGCTCGCTCAGCGCGCCGTCCGAAAAGCTCCTTGCCGTCGCCGTCCGAGGCGTCGTGGCGCGGTGCCTGCATCGATCCCCCTTCGCGGCCGACAGCGGCCGCACCGCAGTGTAGCAGCGGGACCGCGTGCTGCAGCCCCGGATACTGCGTCGTATCATACCCGCGAGTCACAAAAACGGCGGCGAAGCTTCGCTCGCGGAGACCGTGTCATGACGAACCGTAGGGAATTCCTGCAAATCGGCCTCGCGGCCTCGACGTGGCCGCTCGCCTCGCGGGCCGCACGTGCCGCCGGTGTCGCGGAGGCCGCGACGCTGCCGTTGTACAAGGTGGTTTACGACGCCCGGTTTCCGGCCAGCGTCGCGTTCGCCCGGCATGCGGCGACGCTCGGCGCGAGCGTCGTCGGGATCGACGGCGACATGACGCGGTTCTGGTACGACGACCTCTACCACCGTTGGCGGGAAGGGCCGGTCGCGATCGCGGGCCTGACCGCGCACGGGCCGCTGTTTTGCTTCGAGCAGCTCGCGCGCGATCAGCGGATGCGAGTCGTGTTCCGTGCCGAGCACCGCCCGGCCGCGAACGACTGCGTCGCGCACGCGCTCGTCGGGCCCGCGGCGCTGGTCGAGAACGCGCGGCTCGAGCCCGCGGACGCGGGCTGGGCGGAGCGGATGGCGGAGCTCGTGACGCGCTGCCCGGCCGGCCGCGCCGAGATCGTGGTCGCGGAGCGTACTTCTCGCGGCTCGTTGCCGGCGGATGCCGCCGACTCGCTGTACTCCTGGGTGATCGCGCCCGCCGTTCGGATCTGAGGATGCGGGCGGCTCCCCGGTCCACGGGCGTCGTGCTCGTCGCGCTGCTCGCCGCGGCGGGTCTCGCGCGGGCTCAGCAAGGCGTGGACGTCGCGCGCGGCAAGCAGGTGTTCGACGAGTGGTGCGCGCCTTGTCATGCGCCCGGGCCGCGCCATCCGGGCACTCAGGCGCTCGACGTGCTCTACCGGGGCGAGAAGCCGGGCGCGCTCGAGGAGCGCACGGACCTGCTGCCCGAGATCACGCGTGCGTTCGTCCGGAGCGGCGTGTCGGTGATGCCGCCGTTTCGGAAGACGGAGATCAGCGACGCGGACCTCGATGCGCTCGCGGCGTATCTCGCGCCGCGCGATCGCCGCTAGGCTGCCCGCCCGCCCGTCTCGCTCCGGACGCCGCTCGATCCAGGAAGCACCGCATGGGAACGACCGCCATCCGCCTCGTCTCGGCCGCTGCCGCGCTGCTCGCGGCGGCGGTCTGTCACGCCCAGCCGGCCGAGCTCTACCAGCGGAACTGCGCCGCCTGTCACGACGCGGGTCTCGAGCGCGCGCCGAGCCGCGAGGCGTTCGGATCGATGGCGCCGGAGCGGATCCTCGATGCGATGGAGAGGGGCAGCATGATCAGCATGGCCGTGACGATGTCGCACGAGCAGCGTCGCGGGCTCGCCGAGCATCTGGCGGGCCGGCCGCTCTCGGACGAGCTCGTGACGGCGCCCGCCGTGAGCGCGATGTGCTCGGGTGACCGGCAGACCTTCGCGGTCGAGGGGCCGAGCTGGCAGGGATTCGGTCCGACCACCTCGAACGCTCGCTTCCAGGACGAGGCCGCCGCCGGTATCGCGGCAGAGGACGTGCCGCGGCTCGCCGTGAAGTGGGCATTCGGCTTCCCGGGCGACGACCGGGTGAACATGCAGCCGACGATCGCCGGCGAGCGCGTGTTCGTCGGCAGTTTCCGCGGCTACGTGTACTCGCTCGATGCGGCGACCGGCTGCATCCACTGGTACCACGATGCCGGTGCGAGCGTTCGCTCCGGCATGTCGCTCGCCGAGATCGAGCACGAGGGCGAGCCGCGCACCGCCGTGCTCTTCGGCGACCAGCGCGCGTACGTGCATGCGCTCGACGCCGCAACGGGCGAGGCGCTCTGGAAAACGCGCGTGGACGACTTTCCGGGCGCGCGTATCACGGGCTCGCCCGCATTGCACGGCGGCCGGCTCTACGTGCCGGTCGCCTCGACCGAGGAAGGCGCCGCGGCCGTCGCGACCTACGAGTGCTGCCGGTTCCGCGGCAGTCTCGTCGCGCTCGATGCCGCGACCGGGCGGCAAATCTGGAAGACGTACACCGTCGACGAGCCGCGGCCGACCCGCAGGAATCCGGTCGGCGCGCAGCTCTGGGGGCCCTCGGGGGCGCCGATCTGGTCGAGCCCGACGATCGATCCGCTCCGCAACGCGGTCTACGTGACGACCGGCAACAACTACAGCAACCCGCCGAGCGAGCTGAGCGACGCGTTCGTCGCGCTCGACCTCGACACGGGCGCGATCCTCTGGTCGCGGCAGATGACCGAGGGCGATGCGTGGACGGCCGCGTGTCGGATGATCGACCCGGAGGATCGGACGAACTGCGCAGACGAGGAGGCGCCGGACTTCGACTTCGGTGCCTCGCCGATGCTGATCGACCTCGGCAACGGCCGCCGCGTGCTGGTCGCGGGGCAGAAGTCGGGCGTCGTCCACGCGCTGGATCCCGATCGCGACGGCGCGCTCGTCTGGCAGCACCGCGTCGGGCGGGGCGGCTCGATGGGCGGCGTGCAGTGGGGCTCGGCGACGGACGGCGAGAACGTGTACGTCGCGCTCTCGGACGTCGTCCGCATTCCCGTGCCGAACTCGTGGGCGACCGAGGCGGACAGGGAAGCGGGCGGCGGGATGTTTGCGTTGCGGGCGGCGGACGGCGCGCGGGTCTGGCACACGCCGCCCGCCCCGTGCGGCGATCGGCCGCGCTGCAGCCCCGCGCAGCCGGGCGCCGTGAGCGCCATTCCCGGCATCGCGTTCTCGGGCTCGATGGACGGGCACGTCCGCGCGTACTCTACCGCCGACGGCCGCGTCGTCTGGGACTTCGATACGGTGCGGGACTTCGAGACGGTCAACGGCGTGCCCGCGCGCGGCGGCTCGCTCGACGGCCCGGGCATCGCGATCGGCGGCGGCTTGGTGCTCGTGGATTCCGGCTATCCGAACGGCGGCGGCATCCCGGGCAACGTCCTGATCGCGTTCTCCGTCGACGGCCGTTAGACCGGCAACTGTGGGCAAACGGCGACGGTTTGGCGGCCGTGCTTGCGGCCGTTATCCTCGCGCGCGGTCGACGGCAGCCAACCGCAGGAGCGCACCGTGAACCGATTACGCATTTCCTGGCTCTGCGCCGTAGCGATCGGCGTGGCGCTCGGCAGCACGGCCGACGCGGCGAATCCGCGGCTCGCAGAGGTACGGCTCGAGGCGGCGAGCCGCGCCGAGCGCGACGCCGGCGTCTGGGTCGACGGACAGTACTTCGGTTTCGTGAAGGAGCTGACCGGCAAGGACCGGCTGGTGCTGATGCCGGGTCGGCACGAGCTCGTGGTTCGACTCGCGGGCTACACCGAGCTCGTGACGGCGATCGACGTCGAGCCCGGCGAGAAGCGCCGGTTCCGCGTTCGCCTCGAGCCGCTCGCCGACGCGAGCTATCCCGACGTCGACCAGACCGCCACCGTGCGGCTCGACGTGAGCCCGGCGCGCGCGGCGCTCTTCGTCGACGGCGTCTACGCGGGGCACGTCGACCGGTTCGCCGGTCGCAAGGGGCTGCGCCTGCGCGCGGGCAAGCATCGCTTCCGCATCGCGCTTCCCGGCTATGTGCCGTTCGAGACCGAGATGACGCTGTCGGCCAACCAACGCTACGAGCTGAAGGCGGCGCTGCCGCGCGGCAGGTTGGACGATCCGCCCGAGGACGTCGTCGCGCGCGAAGCGCGCGCCCGTTGAGCCGCGCGGGCGTCGAGCCCGCGTTCGATCGCAACGCCCATCTCCCGGTACTTCGCAAAGCCGGTCCATCTGAAACCGGCGCGCCGCGTGTGCGGTGTGCCTCGATGGCCTGCGCCGACGGGCTGCTAGACTTGGCGCGGCGTTAAAGACGCGGAGTACGGTGATGGGCGAACTGTTGTCGGTCGAACGGCTGATCGCGCTCGGCGACGGCGCGTACGTGTGGTTCCTCGAGAACGTGCTCGTCGTCGGCAACGCGGTGCAGCTGGTCGTGCTCGCCGCAACGTTCGGGCTCGCGCACCTCGTCACGCGACGGCTGCGCCCGTGGCTCGCGCGTTACAGGCACCAGCGCAGCATCGGCCGGGCGATCGAGATCCTCCTGCCGCTGGTGCTGCCGCTCGCATGGCTCGGATTCCAGTGGCTCGCGATCCTGATCGCGATGCAGATGCTGTGGCCGAGCCAGCTGCTCGAGATCGCGACGAGCCTCGTGACCGCGTGGGTCGCGATCCGGCTGGTCTCCCAGCTCGTCGTGCATCCGGTGTGGTCCACGGTGATCGCGTGGGTCGTCTGGTCGGTGGCCGCGCTCAGCATCCTGAACCTGCTCGACCCGACGATCGCGCTGCTCGACGCGGCGGCGATCCAGGTCGGCCAGCTGCGGATCTCGCTCTACACGGTCGTGAAGTCGACCCTCGCGCTCGCGCTCCTGCTTTGGGTCGCGGTGTACGTGACCGAGCTCTTCGAGTCGAAGATTCGTGCGAGCCGCGCGCTGTCGCCGTCGGTGCAGGTGCTCTTCGTCAAGTCCCTGAAGATCGTGCTGATGACGCTCGCGGTGCTGGTCGCCGTGCAGAGCGTCGGCATCAACTTGACCGCCCTCGCGGTGGTCGGCGGCGCGATCGGCTTGGGTATCGGCTTCGGCCTGCAGAAGGTGATCAGCAATCTCGTCAGCGGCCTCGTGCTGCTGCTCGATCGCTCGATCAAGCCGGGGGACATCATCGGTGTGGAGGGCACGTACGGCTGGGTGACCGCGCTCGGCGCGCGCTACGTCTCCGTCGTCACGCGCGACGGAGTCGAGCACCTGATTCCGAACGACGTGCTGATCACGGAGCGCGTGGAGAACTGGACGCACACCAGCAACGAGACGCGTCTCAAGGTGAGGCTGCGAGTCGCCTTCGACACTCACTTGCCGACCGCGATCGAGCTTTGCGAGCAGGCCGCGAGCGAGACGGAGCGCGTGCTGGCGCAGCCCGAGCCGAAATGCCTGCTGCTCGGCTTCGGCGAGAGCGCGATCGATCTGGAGCTCAGGTTCTGGATCAGCGACGCGCAGAACGGCGTCCAGAACGTCAAGAGCGACGTGCTGCTCAGGATCTGGGAGAAGTTCCTCGAGCGCGGAATCAAGGTGCCGTTCCCGCAGCGCGACCTGCACCTGCGGCACGCGGAGGCGGGACTCAGAACGTCGGCGGCCTGAGCGTCGGCCGCCGAGCGAATAGGAGGCGCCCGATGCCGGCCCCCTCCAGGCGACTCGTCAGAGGATCGCGAAACCCGCGCGCGGATCGAGCTTTTGGCCGTCGCCGCGTGTCGGGCGGATCGTGGCGGCTGCAGGGCGAGCGTCGTTCTTCGGTTGCGCGGTGTTCGTGACCTCCGTGCAGGGCGTGTGGTCGCTCTTTCGGATTCCCGAGCTCTTCAGCGTTG
>CAYWGQ010000104.1:10900-13424 GCA_964457725.1 uncultured Gammaproteobacteria bacterium | reverse complement strand
CGATCACGCCGACGTAATCGTCGTACCACATGTTGCCGTCGGTGACGATGTCGAGGCCCGCTTCCTCTTGGTCCCGAATGACCGTGGCGACGGCGTCCGTGTAGGCCTCCTCGTGCGCGACTTCCTTGAACGCGACGCGGACGTCACGGCCGAGCAGCTGATGCGTGAACCAGTGTGGCCGGGGGTACGATCCGACCATCGTCGTCGGCAGCACCTTGTCGACTACTTTTCTAGGCATGCTGTTGTTCTCCTTCAGAATTCGCGCGCGGGAATCGTGCTTGCGGGAAAGGGCCGCAGTATACGCCACGCCGCTGCCGCCGGGGTAGGTTGGC
Organism: uncultured Gammaproteobacteria bacterium; assembly: GCA_964457725.1. Lineage (GTDB taxonomy): Bacteria > Pseudomonadota > Gammaproteobacteria > Steroidobacterales > Rariloculaceae > FEN-1219. Next base: position 13,092 of record CAYWGQ010000104.1, on the reverse strand, counting down.
GCGGTTCACCGACAGGAGATCGCGATGACACGCGGCCGACCCGCTCCGTATACTCGCGGATGCTATTACCCCGGCTGCCGGGACTCGTGCACGACCCCGGGGGGCGTCGGCCGATGAGGAGACTGCAGGCGTGAGACCTTCCGGCGGAGCGTCGCTCGACAGGCGCCGCGCGTGCGTCGCGCTCGCGGCCGTGGCCGTTGCGTCCACCGTGCGCCGTGTCGCGCACGCAGCGCTGTCCCGCATCGCGATCGGCGCGAACCCCGCCGGCACGAATTTCCACTTGCTCGCCGGCGGTTTCGCGAAGGTGCTGCAAGAGTCTCTCGGCGTGCCCTCGATCGTGCGGCCGTACGCCGGCTCGTCGGTCTACGTGCCGCTGCTGCAGCGCGGCGAGATCGCGCTCGGCATCAACTCGAGCATCGACTCCTTCCTCGCGTTCGCCGGGAGAGCGCCGTATCGGGCACCGATGACGAACCTCCGCGCGCTGCTGTCCGTTTATCCGCTCGAGTACATGTACTGGGTGCGCGCAAGCTCGGGGCTCGAGCGCATCGAGGAGCTGCGCGGGCGCCGGGTCGTGCTGAACTATCGCGGCCTCGTGCCGCTCGATCTGTTGAACCGGGCGATTCTCGCGACCGGCGGCCTGACGGAGCGGGACGTGACGCCGGTGACAGCCGCGGGCCTTCCGGAAGGGGCGCGGGCGGTGGTGGAAGGGCGCGCCGACGCGGCCGCGATGGGCTACCGCTTGCCGCTCGTCGCACAGACGCACGCGACGATGCCCGGCGGCTTGCGTTTCCTGACGCTCGGCGCAGACGAAAGCCGCGTCGCCGAGCTGCTGCCAGGCGCGCGGGTGACGACGGTGACGCCCGGGAGCGGCGCCGTCGGCATCGATGCGCCGATCCGCACGGCCGTGTACGACACCTATCTGAATACGAGCGTGCACGTTACCGACGAGGACGCGTACCGCATCACGGCCGCGCTCGTCGGGCGTTGGGAGGAGCTCCGGCGCGACTATGCCGTGCTCGCGGACGTCGCCGCCGACGCGGTCGCGCCGGTCGCGCCGCCGCTGCCGTACCACGCGGGCGCAATAGCGTACTTCCGCGAGGCGGGGCTGTGGAGCGCGGAGCACGACGGCGCGCAGGCGCGCTTCGGTTGAGGCTCGCCCGTAGGAGCGGCTGTCCAGCCGCGAGTCTTCGCGCGAACGAACGGCCGAAGATCGCGGCTGGACAGCCGCTCCTACGTTGCCTGCCGAGAGTGCGGGGCAGGCTTCCGGGCTAGTGGTGCTCCGGGTTCATCACGAACGGCGGCGGATAGTGCCGTCCGCCCCGCTCGAGCGTGATCCAGCGCAGCTCCGTGAACGTGTCGATGCCGGCGCGTCCGCCGTGGCGGCCGAGGCCGCTCGCTCCGATACCGCCGAACGGCACGTGCGGCTCGTCGTGCACCGAGCTGTCGTTCACGTGAGCCATGCCGGTATGGAGTCGCCGGGCGATCGCGAGGCCGCGCTCCTCGTCGCGCGTCATCACGCCGGCCGAGAGCCCGTACTCGGAGTCGTTCGCGAGCTGCACCGCATGGTCCTCGTCCTCGGCGACGATGACCGGCGCGACCGGCCCGAAAGTCTCCTCGCGCCATACCTTCATGTCGGTCGTCACGTTCCCGAGGACGGTAGGCTCGAAGAAGAGGTCGCGATGCCCGCCGCCGACGAGCACCTTCGCGCCTTTCGCGACCGCCTCGTCGACCTGCTCGCGGATCTTCGCGAGCTGCCGCTCGTTGATGATCGGCCCGATGCAGTTCGCCATCTCGCGCGGATTGCCGACCTTCAGCTTCTTCACGTTCGCGACGAACTTGTCGGTGAACTCGTTTGCGACGGAGCGATGCACGATCACGCGCTCGACCGACATGCAGATCTGGCCCTGATGCATGAACGAGCCGAACGTCGCCGCGTCGACGGCTTTCTCGATGTCCGCGTCGTCCAGGACGATCAGCGCGTCCTTGCCGCCGAGCTCGAGGCACGCCTTCTTCAGGAGCTCGCCCGCGCGGGCGGCGATCTTGCGGCCGACCGCCGTCGAGCCGGTGAAGCTCACGCCGCGCACGGCCGGGTGCGCGACGAGCTCGTCGCCGACCGCCGCGACGTGCTCGCGCGACCACGGGACGACGGTGAACACGCCCGGAGGGGAGCCGGGGTCCACCAGCACCGCCGC
>CAYWGQ010000104.1:0-10890 GCA_964457725.1 uncultured Gammaproteobacteria bacterium | reverse complement strand
CGCGAGCAGCAGGCCGCCGCAGACCGGCGTCTCCTCGGACGGCTTGAGCACGCCCGTGTAGCCGACCGCGAGCGCGGGCGCGAACCCGCGGGAGGAGAGGATCAGCGGGAAGTTCCACGGGGAGATCACGGTGACGACGCCGAGCGGCACGCGCATCACGAGCGAGAGCTTGCCGAGGTCGGACGGCAGCACCTCGCCGGCGACCTGATAGGCCGCGGCCGCGGCGGCACGGAAGACTCCGATGCTGTAGCCCGTCTCGAACATCGTCTTGCCGACCCACGCGCCGCCTTCGTCGATCAGCATCTCCTGAAACTCTTTCTGCCGGGCAGCCAGGACGTCGGCGGCTTTGGTCAGCAGCCGCGCCCGCTCGGAGTGAGGCAGCGCGGCCCAGGCCGGTTGCGCTTCCGCCGCCGCCTCGACCGCTTTGCGCGCGTCTGCGCGGCTCGCGTCCGCGACCTTCAGGAACGCCTCGCCGGTCGCGGGGTTGTAGACCGGAAACTCGGCGTTATTCTGTGCCGCCGTGCGGGCACCGTTGATGTAGAGATCGTGTCGATTTCCGGTCATCTCGTTCTCCTCGGTGAAGCGGACGTTCGTGCGGACAACGCTGGCCGCACGCGACCGTGCAGGCGGAAGCGGGCGGAGGCTCTCGAGGCCGCTTTGCGCCCGCGGGCTAGTATAGACAACCCCTTGTCGCGTTGTCAGGCGGTCCCGCGGCGATTCGCGGTGCTGCTCGCGGCCGTGCTCGCAGCGTGCACTCAGCTGCCGGAGCGCTCGGCGGCGGCGCCGGATTACGCCGCGGCGCCGGCCGAGCACGGGGCGCTCGCGCGCTACGCGGCGGCGGTCGACGAGCGCCTGCCGTCCGGCGAGACCGCCCACTGGCTCCTCGACCGCAACGAGCTCGCGCTGACTGCGCGGCTCGCGCTGACCGAGCGGGCCGAGGCGACCCTCGACATCCAGTACTTCATCTGGGAGGAGGACGCGAGCGGTCACTTCCTCGCCGAGCGGCTGCTCGCGGCTGCCGACCGCGGCGTCAAGGTGCGCGTGCTGCTCGACGACTTCGATTTCGGCCGCAACGAGGACTTGATCGCGCGACTCGACGTTCATCCCGGGATCGAGGTGCGGCTGTTCAATCCGTGGGCGCGCGGCGGCGTGGCAGGGAAGGTCTGGGAGTTCGTGACCCGCTGGGGCACGCTGACGCACCGCATGCACAACAAGACGTACATCGCGGACAACCGCTTCGCGATCGTCGGCGGGCGCAACATCGGCGACCGTTACTTCGGCATCTACGACCGCTTCGTGCAGAACGATCTCGACGTCATGGTCGCGGGGCCGCTCGTCCAGGACGTCGCGGCTAGCTTCGACGTGTTCTGGAACGCCGACCTGACGTACCGCGTGAGCGATCTCGAGCGCCTAGGTCCGCCGGAGCCGTTGCCGGTGCTGCGCGAGCGGATCGCGCGCAGGGTCGCCGCGCGGGAGCACGCGCTCGTCGCGTTCCGTGCGGCGATCGAGGACGCGGACCGCTACTTGGGCGGGCTCGCGGACACGTTCGCGGCGGGCCCGGCGGAGCTCTATCTCGACACCGCCGAGATCCGGGAGCGCGTGCCGGACCAGCTCTACCGGCGCTTCATCGAGCTCATCGGCACCGCGGAACGGGAAGTGCTGATCAGCTCGCCGTACTTCGTGCCGGACCGGGAGTTCGTCGAGCTGATCGGCAGGCTGACCGACCGCGGCGTGCGCGTCGCGCTGATCACGAACTCGCTCGCGACGAACAACCACGTCGTCGCGCATTCCGGCTACAAGCAGCGGCGCCGCCGAGCGCTCGCAGCGGGCCTCGAGCTCTACGAGCTGAAGCCGGACGCGACGAGCCTCGAGCTGTACGTCGCGGACGCGGCGGAGGCGGGCTTCCTCGGGCTGCACACGAAAGCGGTCGTGATCGATCGGCAAACGAGCTTCATCGGCTCGCCGAACGTCGATCCGCGCTCGATGATCCTGAACACGGAGATTGCGGTCGTCACCGAGAGCGAGCTGCTCGCGGCACGCCTCGCGGACCTGATCGAGCGCGACATGCGCCCCGACAACGCGTGGCGCGTGACGATGGACGAAGAAGGCTGGTTGCGCTGGTCGGCGGGCGACGAGGTCTTGCGACGGCAGCCCGCGCAGGGCTTCAAGCAGCGGGTTATCGAGTTTCTGTTGAACCTGCTGCCGCTGAAGAAGCAGGTGTGAGCGCGGCCCCGGGGCCGCGCACGCTCAGCGCTCGAGATACTGGAGCTTGTCCTTGACGTCCTTCCACTCGTCGGCGTCCTCCGGCGGCTCCTTCGCCTTCGCGAGAACCGGCCACTGCTTCGAGAGCTCTCGGTTCAGCTCGAGGAAGTGCTCCTGACCCGGGGGCACGTCGTCTTCCGAGACGATCGCCTCGACCGGGCATTCCGGCTCGCAGAGCGTGCAGTCGATGCATTCCTCGGGGTCGATGACGAGCATGTTCGGCCCTTCGTGGAAACAGTCGACCGGACAGACCTCGACACAGTCCGTGTACTTGCACTTGATGCAGGCTTCGGTAACGACGAAGGTCATGCCGAGGTTCCTCGAGGGCGGTGAGCGAAGGGCCAGGGATTGTGCTACAAAACGCGCGGGCTGGCCAAGCCCGCGGCGTCTCAGATCTGCTCGTCCGCGACGCGCACGACGATGCCGTCGAGATCCTCGCGCAGCACGATTTGACAGGACAGGCGGCTCTCCGGCCGGCGGTCGAGCACGCAGTCGAGCATACCGTCCTCCTGGGGCTCGGGCGGCGGGAGCTTATCGAGCCATTCGGGCTCCACGTAGACGTGGCAGGTCGCGCACGAGCAGGCCCCGCCGCACTCGGCGACGATGCCCTCGACGGCGTTGTCGACCGCCGCCTCCATCAGCGTGGTCCCGGCCGGCGCCTCGACCTCGCGGCGCACGCCGTCCGGCTGCACGTAGGTTACGCGCGGCACCGGGCCTCCATCGGCCCTTCGGCCATATGCTTATGCACTTGAATTCCCTGGCAGTTCATGGGGCCGGCTATAATACCCGCTCGCTCGCTCCCTGGAAGTGCGAAACGCCTGCCTCGCGGCGCAGATTTGGACAACCTTTTCCCCGGCGCCCGGCACGCGGGCAGCCCGACGGCACAAACCCTTCGGCACGTATGACTGATCTCGAATCGCAATCGATAGTGGTGCGCTTCGCCGGCGACTCGGGCGACGGCGTGCAGCTCATGGGCACGCAGTTCGTCGCGGCGACCGCGCTCGCCGGCAGCGACTTCGCGACCTTCCCGGACTACCCGGCCGAGATCCGCGCGCCGGCAGGGACGACGTACGGCGTCTCCGCGTACCAGATCCACCTCGGCGCGCGGCCGATCACGACCGCCGGCGACGCCCCGCAGGTGCTGGTCGCGTTCAATCCGGCCGCGCTGAAGGTGAACTTGCCGTTTCTCGCGCCGGGCGCGCTGATCGTGCTCAATACCGACACGTTCACGAGCCGGGGTCTCGCGAAGGCGGGCTACGCCGAGGATCCCCGCACGACCGGCATCCTCGACGGCTTCCAGCTCGTCGAGGTCGATATCACGAAGCTGACGATCGAGGCCGTGAAGGCGTTCGGCTTGAGCAAGAGCGACGCCGGGCGCTGCAAGAACTTCTGGGCTCTCGGGCTCGTGCAGTGGATGTTCAGCCGCGACCTCGCCGCGATCGAGGCGTGGATCGTCAAGCGCTTCGCCAAGAACGACGCGATCCGGGAAGCGAACCTCGCGGCGCTCAGGGCCGGCCACGCGTACGGCGAGACGGTCGAGCTCGGCGCCGCGTTGCCGCACCTGAGGCCCGGCAAGGCCGAGTTCCCGCCGGGCGAATACCGGGGCATTCGCGGCAGCGAGGCGCTCGCGCTCGGCCTCGCGGCCGGGGCGGAGCTCGCCGATCGGCCGATGATTTTCTGCTCGTATCCGATCACGCCCGCGTCGCCGCTGCTGCATCAGCTCGCGAAGCTCGGCAACCTCGGCGTCGGCGTGTTCCAGGCGGAGGACGAGATCGCAGCCGTCTGCGCGGCGATCGGCGCGTCGTATGGCGGCGCGATCGGCGTGACGTCGAGCTCGGGGCCCGGCATCGCGCTGAAGACGGAGGCGATCGGGCTCGCGATCAGCGCGGAGCTGCCGCTCGTGATCGTCGACTCGCAGCGCGGCGGACCGTCGACCGGATTGCCGACGAAGACCGAGCAGTCGGATCTGTACCAGGCCGTTTACGGCCGCAACGCCGACGCGCCGATACCGGTGCTCGCGGCGCGCTCGCCGAGCGACTGCTTCGAGGTCGCGATCGAGGCCGTGCGGATCGCGCTGCGGCACATGACGCCGGTCATGCTGCTCTCCGACGGCTATCTCGCGAACGCCGCAGAGCCGTGGCGGATCCCGAACGTCGACGACTATCCGCGGATCACGACGCACGCGCCGCGGCCGCGGGCCGCGGATCAGGAAGCGGGCACGGTCGTGTTCGACCGCGATCCCGAGACGCTCGGCCGGCCGTGGGTCGCGCCGGGCACGCCGGGCCTCATGCACCGGATCGGCGGTCTCGAGAAGGACCTGCGCACCGGCAACATCTCGTACGACCCGGCGAATCACCAGGCGATGACGCAACTGCGTGCGGACAAGGTCGCCGCGGTCGCGAAGTTCCTGCCGCCGCAACGCGTCGAGCTCGGCAGCGAGGAGGGCGGTGCGCTCGCGGTCGTCGGCTGGGGCTCGACCTACGGCGCGCTGTACCAGGCCGTGCGCGCGGTGCGCGATCCGCGCGTCGCGCACGTCCACATCCGGTATCTGTCGCCGTTCCCGGCGAACCTCGGCGAGCTGCTCGGCCGCTTCGACCGAATCCTCGTGCCGGAGATGAACATGGGGCAGCTCGCGACGCTGCTCCGCGACAAGCTCGGCGTCGAGGTCGTCCAGCTGAACAAGGTGACCGGGCAGCCGTTCCTCGTCGCGGAGATCGTCGCCGAGATCCGCCGCCAGCTCGCGGCGGTCGTCGTCGGTCAATCGGAGGCGGAAGCGGCCGCCGGCGGGCAGCGGCCGAGGCGGCGCACCGGGCGGCCGAAGGCCATTCGCGGAGACCGAGCATGAGCGCCGTGCTGACGCCGAAAGACTACGCCTCGTCGCAGGAGGTGCGCTGGTGCCCCGGCTGCGGCGACTACGCGATCCTGAAGACGATGACGAAGGTGCTCGCCGAGGTCGGTGCGCGCCCGGAGCGAACCGTGTTCGTATCGGGCATCGGCTGCTCGTCGCGCTTCCCGTACTACGTCGAGACGTACGGTTTCCACACGATCCACGGCAGGGCCCCTGCGGTCGCGACGGGGCTCAAGCTCGCGCAGCCGGACCTCGACGTCTGGGTCGTCACCGGCGACGGCGACGCGCTGTCGATCGGCGGCAATCATCTGCTGCACGCGCTGCGGCGGAACGTCGGCCTGAAGATCCTGCTGTTCAACAACGAGATCTACGGGCTCACGAAGGGGCAGTACTCGCCGACTTCGCGTCTCGGGACGCGCAGCCCGTCGAGCCCGGGAGGCTCGTTCGATGCACCGGTGTCGCCCGGCGCGTTCGCGCTCGGCTCCGGCGCGCGGTTCATCGCGCGCGGGATCGACGTCGACAAGGACGGCTTGGGCTCCGTGCTCGAGGCGGCGCACCGCTTCGACGGCGCGGCGTTCGTCGAGATCTTTCAGAACTGCATCGTCTACAACGAGGACGTGTTCCGCGACTTCACCGCGCGCGAGAACGCGGCGCGAGCGCAGCTGCACGTGCGCCACGGCGAGCCGCTCCTATTCGGCGAGGAGCGCGAGCTCGGCATCGCGCTCGATCCGCGGACGCTGTCGCTCGAGGTGATCGACGCGCGCGAGCGGCCGGACGACGTGCTCGTCCACGACGAGACGAATCGCACGCTCGCGGGGCTCCTGCTCGCGATGGCGCCGCCGAAGTTCCCGATGGCCCTCGGCGTGATTCTGCGCGATCCCGCGCCGGCGTTCGAGAAGGCGTACTACGACAACCATCCGACGCGGCTCGCCCGTACCGGCAAGGTCCAGGACGTGCTCCGGCAAACGAGCACCTGGCACGTCACCTAGCGCCGCCTCATCCGCGTAGGAGCGGCTGTCCAGCCGCGATCTTCTGCGGCGTGCCGGCGTTTGCGTCGGCGGTCGCGGCTGGACAGCCGCTCCTACGCGGAGGAGGCGGCGCTACTCCGCGGCGAGCTCGGCTGCCACGCGCTCGACCTCGCGCCAGACGCGGAGCAGGTTGCCGCTCCAGATCTTCGCGATGTCCTCTGCGCTGTAGCCGCGCCGCTCGAGCTCCGCGGTGACGTTCGCCGTCTCGTTCGCGCTCGACCAGCCGAGCACGCCGCCGCCGCCGCCGAAGTCCGACGAGATGCCGACGTGGTCCACGCCGATCAGGCGCACCGCGTAGTCGACGTGATCGACGAGATCGTCGACCGAGGCCGGCGGCCACCGCGCCTGGATCTCCTGCACGCCGCGAAGGAATGCGAAGCGCTGCTCCTCCGGCAGCGCCATCACGCCGTCGCTGGTCGTCGGGGGCTCGATGCCGAGCCGCTCGCCGAGCGCCTGCATCGCCGCCGCCTGCTCGGGCGGCTGCACCTTCAGGAACCCTTCGTACGCGACGATCTGCACGACCCCGCCTTTCGCGGCGAGCGCGCGCAACGTCTCGTCGTCGAGGTTCCGCGGATGATCCGCGAGCGCGCGCACGCTCGAGTGCGACGCGATGACCGGCGCGCGGGAGAGCCTGATCGCATCGAGCGTCGAGCGCTTCGACGCGTGCGAGACGTCGATCATCACGCCGAGCCTGTTCAGCCGCTCGATCGCCCGGGCGCCGAGGTCGGTCAGGCCCTCGTCGGAGCCCGGCGCATCGCCGAAATCGGGGCGCGGCTGCGCGGAATGCGCGAGATCGTTGTGACCGTTGTGCACGAGCCCGAAGTAGCGCGCGCCGAGCGCATGGAAGCGGTCGAGCATCTCGAGGTCCGTGCCGATCGAGTAGCCGTTCTCGACGCCGATCGCCGCGACGAGCTTGCGCGCTCCCGCGATCCGCTCGACGTCGTCCGGGCTGTACGCGAGCTCGATCCAGTCCGGATGCTGCTCGGTCATCCGCCGGATCGCTTCGAACTTCGTCAGAGCGTCCGCTCGCGCGCGCGCGTACCCCTCCGGCGTGCGCGCGGTCTGCGGGACGTAGACGACGAAGAACGCGGCGTCGAGCGCGCCGTTGCGCATCGACCGGAGGTTCACCTGCGCGTCCATGTCGAGCGGATCCGCGGCCGGCGTCGCGAAATCGAGCGGGATGTCGACGTGCGTGTCGAGCGTCAGCACGCCGTCGTCGAAGGTGCCGGCGAACGCCGGGCGCTCGCCGGAGCCGCCGTCCGAGCCGCAGGCGGCGATCAGGCAGCCGCACGCCGCCAAGGCGAGAAATCGCGTCCGCCTCATGCTCGTTGTCCCGCCGGCTTCAGCTCCGCTTCCGATTCCGTCATGTAGTGCCTCGCAGCGACCGGCCGCATCAGCGCGTTCGCGACGAGCGCGATCGCGAGGAGCCCGGCCATCAGGTACATCGTCATGTTGTAGAGTCCCGGCGTCGGATCGACGGTGCCGGCAGGCGCGATCTCCATCAGCTTCGCGATCGTGACGGTGTTCTGGGCGACGAGCGCGTCGATCTCACCGACGCCGGCGCCGAACGCCGCGCGGAACGCTTCGGGGTCGATGCGCGCGACGAGGTCGCGGATCGCGCCGCGCTCCGCGTGCTCGCGGAGCGAGGTGATCGCGAGCGGCCCTAGCACGCCTGCCGTGCTCCAGGCGGTCAGCAGCCGCCCGTGGATGCCGCCGACGTAGCGCGTCCCGAACACGTCGGCGAGATACGCCGGAATCGTCGCGAAGCCGCCGCCGTACATCGTGAAGATCAGCATCGTCGCGGCGTAGAAGTATACGAGCCAGATGACGGCGGGGGAGGCGCTGACGCGCTCCGCGGTCAACGGAATCGACAGATACAGCACGATTCCGAGCGCGAAGAAGATCCAATACGTGTTCCGCCGGCCGAGGTAGTCCGACGCGCTCGCCCAGAAGAAGCGTCCCGCCATGTTGAACAGGCTGATCATCGCGACGTAGGTCGCTGCGAACGCGCCGTCGACGATGCCGGGCAGCGTCGTGCCGAAGATGTCCGTCATCATCGTTTGCGCCACGCCGATCACGCCGATGCCGGCGGTCACGTTGAAGCAGAGCACGATCCAGAGCTGATAGAACTGCGGCGTTTTCAGCGCTTCGTCGATGTGGACGTTTCGCCGACAGATCATTTTCTTCGTTCCGTGGGCCGTGTCCGGCGGCGTCCAGTTCGCCGGGCGCCACCCTTCGGGCGGGATGCGATAGGAGAACGCGGCGAGCAGCATCACGACGAAGTAGACGAGCCCGAGCGTGAGGAAGGTCGCCGCGACGCCGACGCTGCCGGTGCCGACGACGTACACGCCCTCCGAGCCCGGCACGATCATGCCGGCGACGTCGTTCGCGCCGACGACGACCACCTCGCGCAGCCCGCCCGCGATCTCGGCGAACCGCCGTCCGCCCTCGGTCACGAGACGCACCTGGTCGATCGTGCCGAGGTACTCGGGCGCCTCGTAGAACGTGCGAATGAAGAACTCCTTCAGCGGCGCGCCGATCATCGCGCCGCCGCCGAAGCCCATGATCGCCATGCCGGTCGCCATGCCCCGGCGGTCCGGGAACCAGCGGATCAGCGTGCTGACCGGTGACACGTATCCGAGCCCGAGCCCGCAGCCGCCGATGACGCCGTAGCCGAGGTACACGAGCCAGAGCTCGTGGAGCTCGATGCCTAGGCTGCCGAGCAGATAGCCCCCGCCCCAGCAGAGCGCCGCGACGGCGCCGACCATCCGCGGGCCGACGTCCTCGAGCCACTTGCCGGCGACCGCAGCGGAGAGCCCGAGGAACACGATCGCGACCGTGTAGATCCAGACGACGTCGCCGAGCGACCAGTCGCCGGCGGCAGGCGTCACGACGCCGTGCACGCGCATCAGGGCCGGGTTGTAGATGCTCCAGGCGTAGACGGAGCCGATGCAGAGGTGGATCGCGATCGAGGCCGGCGGCACCAGCCAGCGGTTGAACCGAGGGCCGGCGACGATCCGCTCCTTGGCCAGACTGATCATCGATCGTCTTATCGATAAACGACTTAGGTTATTTTTGTCAGTCCGGCTCGAGCTTCTCGCCGGAGCCGGACGCCCCCCGGTCCGCTGATTCTATGTGCGTCCGGGGAAAGCCCCAAGACCGGCTCGGCGCGAATCGACGCGAGAGGCGCTGCGGCGAGACGGACCAGGCGCGAGCGGCAGTGCGCCGCAAGGAGCGGAGCCGAGGCCTTCCCGCCGCGCGGCGGGAGAGGGCTCGACCCCCAAAACTCAGGCAGTTAGGAAGCGAAGCTCGCGCGCCGTCTCAACGGGCGAGCGGGTTCGCGAAATAGTACCGCGCGCCGAGCGCCCAGAACGTGTCGTCGCCGGCGAAGTTCACGCCGCCCTCGATCTTGAACCGCCGCGTCACCGGGAACTGCAGGCTCAGCCGGAGGCTCGTGTCGGAGTAGTCGGAGTCGCTGAGCTCGATGTGATCGGCGCTGACCGTGAACTCGAGCCCGCGCCGGTTCGCCTCCCGGTAGCCGATCGAGTACGTGTAGCCGTCGTCGTCCGCGCCGACGACGCCGAGCCCCGTAGCGACGTCCACGTCGACCTCGAGGGCCGCGAGGTTGAAGAACACGCTGCGGTCCTCGGCCATGTCCCAGTGCACGCCGACGCCCACGTGGTAGGACTGCGTCTCGACGGGGAAGTCGTCGAGCTCGATTTGCTTCGCCCCGCCGAACACGTGCAGGAAGGGCAGGATGTCGAACGAGACCGCGATCTCCGGGCCGGTGCCGTCCTGCTCGCCGACGACCGTGTCCGCTTCGCTCGCGATGTAGTTCACGCTGACGTAGCTGTAGCTCAGTTGCGCCTCGGCCGCTGCCGAAGCCGTCAGGGTCGCGGCCAGGGCGGCAAACAACATCGCGCGCTGCATACGGCTGGTCTCCGTGCCGGTGAGGCTCCGCAAAGTAGTGGATTCGCGGGGCGAGGGCCGTGAAGGGCGTCACGCCTCCCCGTGCGCGCTACATCTTTCCCCCGAGCCAGACGATCACGGCGGCGAGACCGATCCCGATGAGCCCTGCGACAGGGTGGTCGTTGCTGATCTGGTAAATGCCGTAAAGGCCGATCAGCGCAGAGAAACCGTAACGTGTGAGTGGCGACATCCGGGAAACCCTGACAGCGGTGCGCCGCCATTCTCCCATGGCCGGAAGAAAAGCGCGAATCGGGCACTCGGTGCACCCGTCCCTTGGCCCGACCGCGGTGCTCGCCGTCCCGTCCGCGAGCGGGAAGCTACTGCCGAGGCGGAGAAAATCGCGTTGTTATCGCTTGCGGGAGCGTCTCGTTGGTGTCGCATTTCACCATCAATTGGCGGTCTCCGGGCCTTCCCTGGTACTCTGGGCTTCCTCCCTCCCCGGATGCGGTGATCCCCCCATGGCAGAGAACCCAGCCGACCGTCCACGCACCGATCCCGCGAAAGGGGAGCCGTACACGCTGCTCGAGATCGCCCGCTCGACGCCGCCGGCCGGCGGCGAGGGCTCGAACTGGGTGAGCTATCGGATCCGGCAGGGCACGAACGTGATCACCGGCTACCAGCAGGGCACGCTCGCATCCGTCAGGGCGAAAGTCGAGGAGATCGTCGTCGCGCTGAACGAGCGCCGCTCGCCGCGCCGCGGCCGCGTGCATCTGCGGCAGGCGAAGCAGGTCAGCGGGCAACGCTGAGCCGGCTGCTGCGTTCGAGCTGGTGCCCCGAGCAGGA
>CAYWGQ010000103.1:2530-13437 GCA_964457725.1 uncultured Gammaproteobacteria bacterium | reverse complement strand
CGGCTCGTGTCAGAGCGAGCGGTCATCGCCGACGAGCCTGTCTGACGCACAGGATGATTCTCGTTTCGTAAACGTTATCGAGCAGCACGACCCGGCGTCCGTCACCGATGTCATTCGCCGTTCTGTTATGCAGCGACTGGAACACCAGCCGCCGTCAACCGATCGACGAACGTCGATCGCCGATGATACGTCATGATCAAACGCTCCACCGCGCGCGTCATGGCGACATAGGCGAGGCGCACTTCCTCACTCTCGTCACCGCGCCCCGGTAGAAAGCCAAGACCTGGAACCGCCACCGCCTGAAACTCGAGTCCCTTGCTCGAATGAAACGTTACGAGCTTCACGCTGTCGTTGCCGGCGCTCGACGGTCCTTCCCCTCCTGTCTCCTTAAGCCACTCCGTCGAAATCCCGGCCGCCTGAAGCCGGGCCGCCACCTCTTCACCAATGAATCTGTAGCGATAGATTACCGCCATATCGCGCCAGAGCACGCCGTCGCGATTCAGTGCAGTGAATCGCCTGGCAATGAAATCACCTTCAGCGGTGAGACTCGGCTTGGCAGAAAGCTCCGGGGTCGGCCCGTGGCGGTTCGCCGTCTCGGGCACGATCAGCGGTACGCCGTCCTCGTCCGCATCCTGCGGCGTCAGCACGTCCTTCGCAAACGCGTAGGCAACCTTTAGCACCTCGGCCGTGTTGCGGTAGTTCAATCGGAGGATCGTGGTGCGCCCCTGCGCCTGCACGCCCACGCTCTTAAAGCTGAACTTGCGCCCCGCGCGCGCGTAAATGGACTGGGCATCGTCGTAGAGCAGCAGCAGCGCGTTCGTCTCAGGATCGACCATCTCGACCACCACCTTGAGCCAGTCGGGCTCGAAGTCATGACCTTCGTCGATGAGCACCGCCCCGTACTGCGCCCGTGGCACTTGCCCCCGCGCGATTGCCTGCGTCAGACGCTCGACGAGTTGCTTCGCAAATTCGTCACAACTAGCCGTCCCGTGCGGCAACGGAACGTGGTACCGGATCAACTGCTCCCGGCACCAGGCGTGGAAGTTGCGCACGCTCACCTGCTGCGCGACGCCCTTCTCATCCATGATCGCGCCGAGCCGCGCCGCGAGAGTCCTGTTAAAGCAGAGCACCAGCACGGGTTTATGCATCGTCTTTGCAAGGTGCAAGCAACGATAGACGAGAATCAGCGTCTTCCCGGATCCCGCGACGCCGTGGATCACGCGATGCCCTTCTGCAACGCTCCGAGCGAGCTGCTCCTGCTGAAGGTCCATTATTCGAATTACGTCCGGCACCGGATCGTCGAAAAGGCCCTCTTGTGCGGGCGGAGAGATGCGGATTTCGGGGTGCAAGTGCCGGCGGACCCGATCGATCTGGGGCACCGTCATCGGCGTGGCCGGCCTCCACGGAAACATGTCCCACAGTCGCTTCTGAAACGCCTCGGCGTCGACACCCTCGTACATTTCGTCTTGGCAGATGGCGAGATGTGGCTGAATGGCGCCGTGAAGTTTGGCCGATTCGAACTGACGGCGGGTGATGTTCGGCAGGACAACACCGTAACCCCACGGAAACAGCAGCCGTCCCTGGAAGCGGCCTTCGGGGTGGATTAGCGTCTGGTCGCGCTTCAACAAATCCGCGATTTCTTGTGCGTACTGGCGTGCCTGCTCCAGCGGATTGAGCTCGCGGACGAGGCCTCTACTCGTTAGAAGTTCGACTTCCGTCGCGCTGACAGAGCGGAGCGTCTGTAGCTTCCAGTCCTTGACCTCGAGGATGAGAACGCCGCGCAGTGGATGCAGAATCACGAAATCCGGATGTAGGCGGCGACGCCCCAGCGGAATGTCGTACCAAACGAGATAGTCGGCCTCGAGCTTCGCCTGGAGCCGCTCCGCAAGCCGGCGCTCTCCGCTCGTCATTCGCCGCTTGCAGCTACCTAGCGCTGGGATCAGAGTCGGTCCCGTTGCCGACAAATCCTCGTGACTTCCTTGGCTCATCGCGACCCAGCTTGCCCGGAGATGGGATATTATGTTTGTCAACAGCACAGAGTGCTGTGACTCGTTCCAAAGATCGGACCATGATCGGGAGATTTGCTCAGCCCCGCGCCGGGCAGACCCGGCGTCCTTGCACGAACTTGCTCCTGCTGTGACGCCCACCGAGCGCGACGCCTTGGTCCGAAGGACCGTCTTCGACTGGCTCGAGCGCCAAACGAGCGTACACGGCGACGTGTTGCCGTGGGCGCTCCTCCTCCGCGGAGCCGAATGGGAGGGCCAGCGTGTACCGCTGGTCAGCATGCAGGGCATCTTCAAACCGAAGGTGCTGGCTGAGGTCCCGCTCTCGCTTAGAACCGCCTCCGACGGCCCTTACGAAGACAGCTTCGCCGACGATCACCGGCTGCTCTACCGCTACCGCGGCACCGATCCTTTCCATCGGGACAACGTCGGCTTGCGTGAGGCGATGCGCCGGCGTACGCCGCTCGTCTATCTGTTCGGCTTGATGGAGGGCCGCTACCTGCCTGTGTGGCCGGTCTTCGTAGTCGGCGACGATCCGGCGCGCCTCTGCTTCACGATTATGGCGGACTCAAGGGACACGATTGCCGATACGCTTTCGAAAGGAGCTGCACAAGCCATCGCCGAGGAGCAGTCCGCTCCTCGACGCGAGTACATCACGAGAACCGTTCAAGCACGGCTTCACCAGCAAGCTTTCCGCGAACGAGTGCTCGCAGCCTATCGGAACCAGTGTGCGCTCTGCCGTCTCCGCTACCGTGAGCTTCTGGATGCGAGCCACATCATCCCCGACGGGCACCCGCTTGGAGTGCCGGAGATTCACAACGGGCTCGCGCTCTGCAAGATCCACCACACGGCGTTCGACCGACACATCATCGGAATTCGGCCGGACACTGTTATCGAGGTTCGCGCGGACGTTCTTGCGGAAGAAGACGGCCCGATGTTGCGACACGGCCTTCAAGGCATGCATGGTCAGCGGATACACGTCCCCGAGCGCCGGGCGCACCGCCCGAGCCGAGAGGCACTGGAGTATCGGTACGGGCTGTTTCGCGCGAGCTGAGCGAAGACTCGACCCTGAGCCTCGGTGTCGGAGTGCCGTGCTGCCAGCAGGATATTGGGCACGGCCGTTCACGCGGCCGTGCTCAACCCTGCCCTACATTTCGATATCCAGGATGACTTCGACGGTCTCGCCCGAGGTTTCAACTGAGAAGGTGTTAATACCCCTTCGAAAATGGGCGGTTAGCGCCTTCAGGTCTATTCCGCCGGTCGCGATGTGGCACGCGCCCTCTTGCACCCTGCCGTCGACCTCAAAAGCGATCGGCGAGATGTCCGCGTCATTGACGGCGGTGACTCGCACGTCGTCACTCCAGCCTCGATCACAAAGCGTGACCTGAACCGGAAGCTTCCGGGCCTTCTCGTCGACCTGGTCGTAAAGAACTTCGGCGCTCAGGTCCGAGGGGCGAGTCAGTCGAATAGCTCGTGGTCGGTCGCTTGAAACGGCCACTCGGGTGTTGGCCGGGATTGCGGCATCGAAAATCGTACCCGGCTCGAGTACGGCCTCCTTCCCGCGGATGAATATCGCGGGCCAGAACACGAGAGCCGAAAGCGAGGCGCTCAGAGCCGTCCGGTGAGAGGCTTGCTTGTCGTAACCTCCGTCAAGAAATATCTCTGTACCGTCAACGGCGGTCACCGATACCGCCCGAATCTCCACATCACCCCCGCGCCCTGCAATCTTCCGCTTTGTGATGTCTGAGACCCGGAGCATCATCGGCGCACCTGCAGCTATGACGGTATGACCATCTACGACAACGTTGCGCCATACGTGTCCTCGTACAACGTCGCCGACCTCGAACCGCTTTGGATTAGAAGTTACCTGCTGATCGAGCTCTCCCATGACCTTCGTGCCGGCGGGGATCGTTACTGTCTGTGCGGAAGCGGCCAGAGAGATCGTCGTCGCCAGGACGCTCAACACTAGTCGGATGCACATACAGATACCTCTCAAATCCTTAGCCATCGAGCTGCTTGTCTTTCGCTGCATTCGGCCCAGTGGGCCACATAGCGGCCGACGCCAACTACTTCAGCGGCGCTCCCAGGATGGCTCCGCTGCTACCAAAGACCCCGAAGAGGAACACTGGGATTGTCGGCAGCATGCCTGTTATACGCGGCGGCTTCGTTGACGCCTCTCACAAATCTCGCCACCGAGAACATCGACAACCATTAGTAATGCGAAGGTCTTCCCGAACGGAGCGCTGAGGAAGGTGCCGCTGCATCTCGGCTGGGTGCATGGCGACCAGCGCCTCTAGTGCGGTGCTAGCGCAGCTACCCGGACTGAGGCCGACCGATGCATGACGCCTGCGGCTACCGGACGCCCAATCACTCGTACGCCGCCCCGCTGCATCCATCTCCTCGGCGGAACTCGCTGCTGGGAGATCGTTTCCGTGACCCCTCTCACACGTCTCAGTTATGGGAGCAATTATGCTGCGACGGTACGGCGTAGCACCTCGCAGGGCTGTGCATGGTGGCACACAAACGGGAAGCGCCTTTCGCGGATGAAAGCCATGAGAGCGTCCAACTGGAGCCAGATCGCCGTAGTCGACGTGGAGACGACGGGCCTCTCGCCGTGGCGGCACGACCGGATCGTCGAGATCGCCGTCGTTCTGCTCGGCCCTGACGGTGACATTCGCAAGGAGTACGAGACGCTGGTGAACCCTGGCCGCGATGTCGGACCAACCCGCATCCACGGCATCTCGGCTAGCGACGTGCTGGATGCGCCTTCGTTTTCCGACATCGCCGGAGACGTCGTCGCGCTGCTGCAGCACTCGCATGTGCTCGCAGGGCACAACATCAGCTTCGATCGCAACTTTCTGGCGGCCGAGTTCGAACGGCTTGCGGCTCCTTTCCCGGAGCTGCCTCTGCTCTGCACGTGCAGGCAACTCGGCCGGCAAAACTTGGCGGCGTGTTGTGAGGAACTCGGCATCGTCCTCGACGACGAAACGTGCTTTCACAGCGCCCTGTTCGACGCGCGGGCCACCGCGAAGATCGTGGCTCGATTGCTCGCGGAAGACCCGGATTTGGTAGTCGCGCCGGCGCGACCGGTTGAGTGGCCCAGACTGCCCAACGGCCGAGCCCGTCCGCTGCCACGTCGCGCCACGCGGAGCCGACCGGCCGCTCCGCCAGCTTTTCTAGAGCGGATCGCCGCGCGCAACGTGCACGACACGGACGCCGCGTCCCCGGACGTGCTGACGTATCTCGGTTTGCTCGATCGCGTGCTCGAGGACCGGCGAATCGAACCCGACGAGGAGCAATCGCTTCTGTTCGCCATCGATCGGCTCCGCCTGT
Source organism: uncultured Gammaproteobacteria bacterium (assembly GCA_964457725.1). Lineage (GTDB taxonomy): Bacteria > Pseudomonadota > Gammaproteobacteria > Steroidobacterales > Rariloculaceae > FEN-1219. The sequence goes on along the minus strand of CAYWGQ010000103.1, from coordinate 8,101 downwards.
CGAAAGGCCAGGTGCTCGCCGCGCACAGCACCTACCTTCAGCACTTGACGGCGCAGGCGTTGGCGGACGGCGTGGTCTCCCCTCCCGAGCGCACGGACCTTGAGGCCGTCGCGAACTTGCTAGGGATAGGCCCTTCGGTGCTGGACTCTATGGTCGAGCATACCCGGGAGCAGCTCGCGAACATCAGCCAGCAGCTCGCGCCCGTAGAGGACCTCCGCGGCAAGCGGGTGTGCTTCACGGGCGAGCTGCAAGCGAAGATTGACGGAGAGTTCGTGACGCGCGCAGTCGCCGAGCAGCTTGCCGAGAAGGCGGGACTCGTGATCGCGAGCAGCGTGACGAAAAAGCTCGACTTGCTCGTCGCGGCGGACCCGAACACGCTGTCGACGAAAGCGCGAAAAGCGCGTGAGTACGGCGTAAGGATCGTCGCGGAGCCGGCGTTCTGGCGGATGCTGGGCGTGGCCGTGGCGTGACGGCGTGTGGCTCTTCGTCTCGCCTCGATTCCGTTCGTCTGAGCCGAAGATAGAAAGCCGGGCGCCGCCCGGCAACAACTCGGATTCGCTGTTACCTACTAGCTCTTCCCGAAGCACCTGCACTTACCTGCGAATCTTTAGGCGATCCAGGATTCTAGTACCTGCGTTAGTTGATCCACGGCCGGCTCGTCGGCAACGGACAGTTTTGCCCATTGCTTGTTACCCTCCATGACATCAAGTTCCCGCATTAGCAGGTTTGCGTCTTTCAGTTGGCCTATGAACAAACGAAGATCCTCCAACCCTTGTGAGAAAATACTGGAGTCGGTGTAAATATACAGGCCTTCCCTTTCGTACACGTAGAGGAGCCTGCGTCCCGTGGGACTGCGGATGCCAAACGATGCGTTCTGGGCGGTCGACTGATAGAAACTGCCCGTCTTCTCGGCCCAATCCAGCAACCTCGCACACACCTTCGCCCTACTCTGGTCCTCCCATTCTGGGAAACTTTCTCGTAGCCTCGACACGCTCCAGATGCGCCTCTCGCTGCCAGCTTTGCGCCGATCGACTCGCGCTTGGGTCTGCCCGATGATCGTCGGCACAAGAACCACCCTGTCCTCAGCGGAACCGTAACAACGCAACTCGAGACCAAGCACCTCGACGTGCTGCATCTCCTCGTTCAAGTACTCCAGCATACGGCGCACTTCTGGTCGTATCTCGTCGCCCGCGACAATCAGACGAGAATTGCCCTGCTCGAGATTCGACTCGACGGTCGACCAGAACCCCTCCAAATCCTCGAGTTCAAACGCTTCTTTGAGCACATCGTTCAACGCGCGGCCGCGAGACAACCAGTAGCTATTGGCGAGATCCCGCAGCCTTCCCTCACCCCAAGCCGTTTTCGCGTTCGCGGCGTACTCGATAATCTGGCCGATGACGTCTCGCCTCGACTCTGCATTCTGTGCAAGCTTGCATTCCAGTAGCGTGAGGACGCCCGCCTGATCAACGAGGAGATGATCGAGAGACCAAGCGCCGAGCGGCGCTTCCCGACGCAGTAGTACGAAGCGAGGCGGGTCCTCTGCTCCGGGATCTATTTGCCTCCCGGGAATCACTTGCGGGAATCGCTCCAAGAGTAATTGAAGAGCATCCTCCAGGTTGCCGCCCAGAATGCCTTGGCGCATTGTCCGCACGGGCAACTCGTGTGCACGCCCGTCTTCTAATAGGAAGATCTCGTCCGTCGTCATTGCTTCCACTCCGTTCGTGCGGAGAGAGACACCCCGCCTGGATCCCGGGCTGCGCAGATAATGCTCATTCCAGCTCGCGAAACCCGCACGCTCGCAGGTGCCCGAAGGTCTCGTCCAACTCCGCCGCGGGCGGCACGAACACTACGGTCCCGTCCCGGCCGCGCGTCAGCAGCACGCGATACACGTTCTTGCGGAGCGCGAGTCGATCTCTGACTCGATTGCGATAGCCGCGGGAAAGGTCGTCTGTCCAGACACCGTCGAGTCGCCGGAGATCCGATCCCCACGCAAGCACCGCAAAGTCGAGCTCTAACCCTTGCGACGCGAACTCCGTCGCGACCTCACGTAGCTGGCAACACGACCGAGGATCGACAGGATCGGAGTTGTACCAGGGCCCTTCGCGCAGCGTCTTCGTCGTCTGATATGTATTGTCGACGCCGAACCTCGGCAACAGCTTGTCCTTCGACGACGCGAGCAGCCCGTACCGTGCGAGCGGCGCTTCGCCATAGCGGTCACGCACGTAGCGCTTCGCCGCATCGAGGTCTCTAGTTACCAGGAACCGGAACTGCTGCTCGTGGAGGCGCTCGGCTATCGTCCGTAGCACGTCCACGTCCATACCTTCGAGGAGCCCTTCGACTAGCCGGTGCACGTCCGCGACGAAGTGAAACCTGAGCTGCGACGTCAGGTTCAGCCGATCCGTGGTTTCGAGGCCGAATTGGCCGCCGGCGAACTGTTCCGCGAGCGCCGGCGCACAGTGCACCTTCCAGCGCGCGCGCCGCGCGACGTCGTCGAGCGCCTTGCGCCACAGCGGCAGCCCTATCTCCTCGCCGACGTGGATCGCCTGCCCGGTCCCGATCAGTGCGACGAGCACGCTCCAGCGCGGAATCCGCTCACAGAACCGCAGCAGGAGCTCGGGCTCTGACAGGCCGTCGCTTCGACCATGGACCCGCGCGACCTGCTCCGCATCGTGGGCCCGCTGTGCCTCGTCGAACACGATCAGGTGCTCCGGCGGGACCCGCTCCGGCTGCTTCGAGTAGTAGTCGACGTACGCCTTGATCGCCCGTACGAACGTCTTGCCGTCGCCCCCGCCGTCCTTCAGCGCGTCCTGCAGCACCCGCACGAGTGGCCCGTTCCCTGACAGGTACACGCCGGCGGCCGCCGGCCTGCCTTCCTCGCGCGGCTCCGCGAGATCGTCGAGCCAGCGCGAATGCACGAGCTGCAAGCCGACGAGCGTCTTGCCGGAGCCTGGAACTCCGGAGAGCAGCACGAGATGCCGGGTGCCGTCCTTCGCTGCCTGGTGAGCTACACCCGTAATCTGCTCCAGCGCGGGCTCCGTTTCAGATTGTGCACGCTTGATATATGGCAGCTCGCGCTTCTCGAAGAGCTGACGTGCAGCCTGCACGATCGTTGGCAGCGGTAGATAAGCGCCAGGTGCGACGAAGTCATCGGCGCGCACGGGTGGGCCGGGGTTGTCCCGCGCGATCTCAGTCAAGACCTCGTCGACGTCCTCAGGAGGGCAGACCGTCACGCCCTCGCGGCGCCACGGGGGGCGGGCCGCAGCGCTGCTAATCAGGACCGGAACGACAGGTCGATCGGCGCACTCCCGGTGATAGGCACGAAGGTCACGGACATAGCCGAGCACTTGATCGATCGCGGCGTTGCTCAGTGCCCGATAGCCCTTGAGCTCCGCGACGACGACAGCCGCGCGCTCGAGCACGATGAGGTCCACGCGGCGCAGATCGTACGGGAGCTGGTACTCGAGGATAGCGGTGTAGGAGTTCGCAAAGTCGTCGCGGACGGCGAGCTCGCGGCACTCCTTCTGGAGTCGAGGTACATGAGCGCGCCATGCGCTCTGTTGCTCGGCGCTCGCATCGTGGACGAAGTTGACCAAACGCCGAATGACGGCGGCCGAAGTCGTCTGGTAGAACGTCGGCAGGTCGGATCGCCAACCGCAGCTGTCGTCGTCAATCTCGCTCATGAGCGGAAGCGTAGCGAAGCCGAGACAATCGTTCTACGAGCGACTCGAATCGAGATACGTAGCAGCGCTTTCGGCCACGTGTCGAGGTTTCTCAACCATAGGGCTTCTCGCCCGTCGCGCTTGAGCGAGGCGCCTGAAATACTCGTTAGTCTCCGGGTCGACGCAATACAGATAGCACCCGGTCTGTCCGCGCGTCATGAGCGTGCGATAGGTATTTTTGATGATCCTATCCGCGAGCGCTCGCGCACGCTCCGGCTCGGTCCGCAGCAGCTTCTTGTATCCGTGCACCGACCGATCCTGCCGCGAGCGCTTCGCCGCATCCGTGACAACATGGCCATCCCGCACGACCAGATCTGGCCCGATGATCACGCCGACGTAATCAAGCTCGAGCCCCTGGCACGTATGAATACAGCCAACTTCGGTCACCGAGTTCGGCATCCGAATCCAGAGCGGGCCGTCCTTGTCCAGGTTCCAGCGCATTGCGAAGTCGTGCTCCTCGATGACGACGTCCTTCACGCGGGGGTCCTTTTTGCCCTTCCAGTCCCAGCAGTAGCCGGCGACGAGGCGCGCGCGGTTCGCAAGCCTATTCCGCTCGAAAATCAAGTCTCGCAGCTCATTCGGGCTGTTGCACACGCGAAAGTCGTAGTCGATGCCGTCGAGCGTCTCGTTCGCCGTCTCGGCGATCTGCAGGGCGTTGTCAACCCAGGCGAGGTAGCCGTCCGAACCGTTGCAGCGGAACTGTGACTTCAGCACCATCTCGTGGACCTCTGCTCCGCACGCCTCGGCCCAGCGGCGAATCTCAGTCTTGTCGCCGATGTCCTTCAACGTCACGCGCTGATCTTCGTCCACGAAGAACACCGAGCAGCGAGCAGTCTCGACGATTTCCTTGATTTGGTTCTCGCCTAGATTCTGGAACATGCCGGACTTCTCGTTCAGTCGATGCGCTTCATCTACCACGAGTACATCCATGCTGTTCAGCGGCGCATCCGTGTAAGCACCAGAGGACTTGAACAGGTTGTCTATGCGGGTTCTCCTAAACGTCCCCGCAAGCGCCGTGGCATAGGCTGCCCGCGGCGCCGCGTTGCGGGTGACGTAGTGCACCAGCATCTCGCGCCGCGTGAGCTCGACGAGCAGGTTGATGGCAACCACGGATTTTCCGGTTCCGGGTCCGCCCTCGACGATCAGCACCTGCTTTCGACCTCGCCGTGCGGCGTCGGCAAGCGCCAGCGCCGTCTCGTAGACGAGTTTCTGATCGTCGATCAGCTCGAACTCCCTGTTGCCCTGCAACAGGGAGACGAGATGGTCGACGAGGCCCTTCGAAGGCCGAATCCGGCCTGTCTCGATCTGATAAAGAATCCCGGATCTGTCGCCGTAGCGCACGTACTTGCGCAGAAAGTCGCGGAGCGCCTCCGTGTCACGCTTCAGAAACGCCGGCGCACGGCGCGTATGCTCCTCGTACTCCTTCGCGTTGATTGCGTCATCGGAGTCGCAGTTGTGCAGGTAAGCGCACGGCACAAGGCCAATCGACTCCTCCCGCACGGCCTCGTTGAAGTCCTCAATCAAAGCAGCGTACGTCCAAGCTTGATAGGATGGATGCAGTACCTCGCGCTTCCCGCCGCCGACTACTGTGACGACGATCGCGTCTTTCTGAGTCGCCTCGACGCTGGACCACTGCTTCAGCTCGACGATCACCGCATGCGGCTTCCGGTGCTCGTCCTCCCCTGTCAGGATGAAATCGACGCGGTTAGCAGTGCGCGGAATCTTGTACTCGATCGCGACGCCGGCATCTCCTGGTATGCCGCTTATCAGCAACGCGTTGTTCATGTACTGCATGGAGTTCCGCCAGGACTCGACTTCGCTCCTGGCCGTGGCGCGCCCGAGCCGTGCCGAG
>CAYWGQ010000103.1:0-2430 GCA_964457725.1 uncultured Gammaproteobacteria bacterium | reverse complement strand
GGCGTTCGCGATGGCTTGGCGCGCTAAAGCGGAACCGGGGTCTTCGCGATGGCGCTTCAACGCGATGCAGGTCGGGCTCGCGCTGCTGACGGTGATTGCGCTCGCGGCGCTGATCGGCGCGATCCCGACCGGCCTGCTCGACAGCCCCGACATGCACATCGTGTCGCCCGTGTCGCCGGGCGGCTTGACGTGGTTCGCGGACCGCACGGCCGGGCCGACGCCCGCCGCCGGCGCGCTCTCCGTGTCGCTCTGGTTTTACAAGGCCGCGATGCTCGCGTGGGCGCTGTGGTTGAGCTTCGCGCTGCTGCGGTGGCTGCCGTGGGCGTGGCGGGCGTGGAGCCAGGGGGTGTGTGGCGTCAGGCGTAGCGGCGGGTCGACCGGTGATTCGGTCGGGGGGGTGATGAGGCGGCGCCGGGTCGCGGCTGGACAGCCGCTCCTACCCGTGGCTGGGAGGCACGCTCTATCTATTTTTCGAGAGAAGGCCATTCAGTAAGCATATTTCGAGATTCCACCGTTGCGGAATGAGATTTCGGGACGGATAATGCGGTTTCGGCGAACCTGAAAGCGCATCGAAAATCGTGTCAGAGCCGCTTCGTAACGGCTTTTCGGAGCCCGTCAGCGTTTTTCGCGGCCGCCGCCTCCCCGAGCCGGCCTTCCCGGCCGGCTACGCCGCTTTACTGGCCGCGTTCGACCTGGAGGTGCCGCTTCCGCGGACGCTGGCCGCAACCAGTCAGCACCACCGAATCGTCCGCAGCGACGGCTGGCAGATACTGACGACGCGGCATTCGCCCGAGCCGACTCTCGCGGGTCATCTCACCTTTGCTCTGAAGTACGAAGGCCTCGATCTCGCCATTCTCAAGCGGCTGTTCCTTGCGACCGGCCCCGGGCCGATCGAGGAAATGGTCCGCGCCGCCCCGACGGGGTCGTACGCCCGCCGGATCTGGTTCCTTTATGAGTGGCTGACAGGCCGAAGGCTCGACCTGCCTGACGCATCGCGAGGTAACTACTTCTCGGCGCTCGATGAGGACCAGCAGTACGGCGCGGCCCCGGTCAGGAGCAGCCGTCATCGGATCAACGACAACCTCCCGGGCACTCCGGAGTTCTGCCCGCTCGTCTTTCGAACGCCGCAGCTAGACGAGTACATCGGTAGAAACCTCGCCGCTCGCGCCCGAGAAGCGATAGCACCGGTACCTAAGGACAGGCTGGCCCGCGCCGCAGCGTTCCTCCTCCTTGCGGACTCGAAATCCAGCTTCGCGATCGAAGGCGAGCATCCCCCTCAAGACCGGATTCAGCGATGGGGCGCCGCGATTCGAGACGCGGGTGTGAACCCGATCGATCTCGATGAGCTCGTTCGGCTCCAGCAAGCGGTGATCGGGGATACGCGATTCGTGCGGATCGGATTACGAAGCGAGGGCGGTTTCGTCGGTGAGCACGACCGAGTCACGCACGCCCCGCTTCCGGAGCACATCAGCGCGAAACCCGACGATTTGCCGTCCCTGTTGGCCGGAATGAAAGATTTCGAAGAGCGCTCCACAAGTCTCGATCCCGTCCTCGCCGCGGCAAGCCTGGCGTTCGGCTTCGTCTACACGCATCCGTTCGAGGACGGCAATGGCCGAATTCATCGCTATCTGATCCATCACGTGCTCGCGAAGCGCGGCTTCAATCCGCCCGGCATCGTCTTTCCCGTCTCCGCGGTGATCCTGAGTCGCATAGAGGAGTACAAGGCGGTACTAGAGGACTACTCCAAGCGGTTGCTGCCTGTCATCCGTTGGCGGCCGACTCCGCACGGCAACGTGGAAGTGATCAACGATACGGCCGACTTCTACCGCTTCTTCGACGCGACGCCGCACGCCGAATTTCTGTACTCGTGCGTCGCCGAGACGATCGAGTCCGAGCTCCCGAAGGAAACGGAGTTCTTGCGCCAGCACGATCAGTTCATCGAGTCCGTCCAAGCGATCGTCGACATGCCGGATCGGACTCGCGACCTACTGTTTCGCTTCCTGCATCAGAACGACGGGCGGCTTTCCAAACGTGCGCGAGAAAAGGAATTCGCGCCGTTGACGGACGAGGAAGTGCGACGAATCGAAGCTGCGTACGCGGAGTCGTTCGGACACTCGAACGGCCGAGCAATCGGTCACACAGCTGTGTGACTTTCCGCCCGCGCCTACTCCCGCTTCAACGCCCGCGCCAGCGCCTCCGCCATCGCTCCGTTCCTTGCAGGCTCGGGCTCTCGCCGTCCCCGCGCCTGCCCGCGCTGCGCCGGCCGTTCGCCAGTGTCGCGCCGACCCCGGCCCGCACTCTCTTCCCGCGCGCGCCTCGCCGAATCCTCGAGCCGCATCGTCAGCGCGATGCGCTTCCGCGCGAGATCGACCTCGAGCACCTTGACCTTGACGATGTCGCCGGCCTTGACCACCTCGCGCGGATCCTTGA
>CAYWGQ010000102.1:0-13474 GCA_964457725.1 uncultured Gammaproteobacteria bacterium | reverse complement strand
TCAAGGACTTCCGCGCCGGCCGCTGCATGGGCGCGTGCCTCGAGTACGCGGCCCGCAAGGGCGTGCCGCTGATGCTCTACGTCTTCAGCGACGGCTCGCTCTCGAGCAACGGCGTGATCGACAACAGCCAGAACGGGCGCGGCAAGGGCGAGTGGACGAGCGACAACCAGGACACCGCGGCGTCGTTCTTCCTCGTCTATCGACCCGGCGGTCGGCCGCTGCTCTACCAGACGGGATCGGACGGTCTTCCGCCGGAGCTCCATCAGCAGATCGGCTCGTTCACCGCGAACGGCGACGTGCAGCGCGCGGGCACGCCGGGCGCGAACAACGTGAACCTGCTCGTCGAGATGGTGCTCTTGAACTACATGGCGCTGCACGGCGAGACGGGTCAGTTCAGCAGCGTGTTCGCCGGGCACGGCCTCGGCTCGAACCTGGACCGCCTGATCGCGTTCGAGCCGATCGTCAACGGCTTCATCAGCAACCCGCTGTAGCGGAAGCGCGCCCTTCGAGGTAGGAGCGGCTGTCCAGCCGCGACCGCGGCTGCGGTCTCGCCCCCGCGCAGGTCGCGGCTGGACAGCCGCTCCTACGGCGGGGCCGTCGCGGCGACGGTCCCCGCAGTCCGTCGCGGCGGGAGGCGGGACGGTCGCGGCGGCGGTCGCAGCCCGTCGCGGCGGGAGGCGGGACGGTCGCGGCGGCGGTCGCGGCTCGCCTTGCCGCGGCCCGCTCCGGTTCTCTATCTTTGGCCGCTCCATGCGGCCGGACACATGACCTACAGTCAGGGCCTGATTCTCGCCGTCCTGGCCGCGGCCATCGCGCTGTTCCTCACCGGACGCTGGCGCCACGACGTCGTTGCGCTCGCGGCGCTGCTCGCATGCGTGCTCGTCCGCCTCGTCGAGCCGGAGGCCGCGTTCTCGGGCTTCGGTCACCCGGCGGTGATCACCGTCGCCGCGGTGCTCGTCCTGAGCCGCGGCCTGCAAACGTCCGGCGCGGTCGATCTCCTCGCGCGCTACGTCATCCCGGCGAAGGCCGGTCCGACCGCGAGCATCGCGGCGCTCACGATCGTCGGCGCGCTGCTCTCCGGCGTCATGAACAACGTCGGCGCGCTCGCGCTCCTGATGCCGCTCGCGATCCAGCGCGCGGCGAAGCTCGAGATACCGGCCGGCCGCGTGCTGATGCCGCTCGCGTTCGGTTCGATCCTCGGCGGCATGACGACGCTGATCGGCACCCCGCCGAACCTCGTCGTCAGCAGCTTCCGCGCCGGCGGCGGCCCGAACGGCTTCGGCATGTTCGACTTCACGCCGGTCGGCGCGACGGTCGCAGCCGCCGGGATCGCGTTCGTCGTGCTCGGCTGGCGGCTCGTGCCGGAACGCAAGGCGGCGGGCGCCGAGGGCTTCGAGACGAGCGCGTACCTGACCGAGGCGCGCGTCTCGGAGCAAAGCAAGGCCGTCGGCATGACGCTCCGGCAGATCGAGGAGACGCTGAAGGAAGCCGGAGCCCAAGTCGTCGGCCTCGTCCGGATGGAGATGCGCCTGACCGCGCCGCATCCCGGCCGCAAGGTAAGAGCCGGCGACATCCTCGTGATCGAGGCGGACGCCGAAGCGCTTTCGCCCGCGCTGTCGAGCCTCGGCCTACGGCTCGAGGAAGCGGTGAAGGAGCGGCCGGAGGAACGCGAAGCGCGCGACGGCGACGAGCGCGGCGACGACGCGGAGATCGTCCTCGGCGAGCTCGTGGTCGTGCCGCGCTCGAGCCTCGTCGGCCTTTCGGCGAGCGATATCTCGCTGCGGAGGCGCTACGGCATCAATCTGCTCGCAATCTCGCGCGAGGGCCGGCGGTCGACCGCGCGGCTGAGGACGATACCCCTTCGCGCCGGCGACGTGCTGCTCGTCCAAGGCCCGCAGGAAGCGATCAACGAGTTCGCCTCGAGCACCGGCAGCCTGCCGCTCGCCGCGCGGGCCGTGCGCATCCCCGACAAGGGCAAGGCGATCGCGTCCGTCGCGATCATGCTGCTCGCGGTCGCCGCGGCCGCGGCCGGGCTCGTTCCGGCCGCGGTGTCGTTCACCGCCGGCGTGCTCGCATCGATGGTCGTCCGGACCGTACCGCCGCGGGCCGTCTACGACGCGATCGACTGGCCGGTCGTCGTGTTGCTCGCGGCGCTCCTGCCGGTCGCGGATGCGATGCAGGCGACCGGCGCTGCCGACCTGATCGCGCGCGTGCTCGTCGAGCAGGTCGCGCAAGGCAACCCGATCGTCGGTCTCGCCGTGATCCTCGTGACGACGATGGTGCTGACCGACGTGATGAACAACGCGGCAACGGCCGCCGTGATGGCGCCGGTCGCGATCGGCATCGCCGCGCAGGCGGGCGTCGACGCGGATGCGTTCCTGATGGCGGTCGCGATCGGCGCGTCGTGCTCGTTCCTGACGCCGATCGGCCATCAGAACAACACGTTGATCCTCGGGCCCGGCGGCTTCCGCTTCGGCGACTACTGGCGCGTCGGCCTGCCGCTCGAGCTGTTGGTCGCCGCGGTGGCGGTGCCGATGCTGCTCTTGGTTTGGCCGCTTTGAGCCCTCGACGGAGCAAGGCGGCGCGTCGTGTGGCCGGCGGCGAACTGCGCTACGCTGCCTGCGCTTCGAGTGCGGCCACTGCCGCCGCGTGAGAGATGGGCCCTGCGCCATGGCTGAAGACGGATCGATCCTGAGCTACGCCTGCCCGCGCTGCGACCGCGCGCTCGACGCGGTCGGCGACCGTCTGCGCTGCGCCGGATGCCGCGTCGACTTTCCGCGCGTCGCGGGTATCCCGTGGCTCTTCGCCGAGCCCGGCGCCGCGCTCGACGAGTGGCGCGCGCGGTTCGGCTTCGCGCTGCGGCGCGCCGAGCAAGAGGCCGCGCGGCTCGAGGCCGCGAGCGGGGCGCCGACGCTCCGCGAGCAGACGAAGGCGCGCCTCGCGGCGTCGCGCGCGGCGCTCGTCGACCATGCGGCACGGCTCCGCACGCTCCTCGCGCCGCTCGGCGAGGCGATCGCCACGGCCAAGCCCGAGACCTATCTGGCGCTGCGCACCCGCCTGCCGCCCGATCAGGGCCTCACGACGTACTACCACAACGTTCATCGCGACTGGGCGTGGGGCGAGCGGGAGAACGAGGCGGCGCTCGCCGCGGTCGCGGCCGCGCTCGGCGACCGCCCCGCCGGCCGCACGCTCGTGCTCGGCGCGGGCGCGGGCCGGCTCGCCTACGATTTCCACGAGCGCTGCGGCCCGTCGGTCACCGCCGCGCTCGATTTCAATCCGCTGCTCGTGCTGGTCGCGGCGCGGGCCGCGCGCGGCGAGGCCGTCGAGCTGTACGAGTTCCCGCTCGCGCCGCGCTCGACCGCCGAGCATGCCGTGCTGCGGCGGCTCGCGGCGCCTGCGCCAGCGCGCGCAGGGCTCGAGTTCGTGCTCGCCGACGCGCACCGGCCCCCGTTCGCGGCCGGCGCGTTCGACACCATCGTGACCCCGTGGCTGATCGACATCCTGCCGGAGCCGTTCGACGCGCTCGCGGCGCGGATCAACGCGCTGCTCGCCGACGGCGGCCGCTGGCTGAACTTCGGCTCGCTCGCGTTCCACGACGCCGATCCGGCGCTGCGCTACGGGCTCGACGAATGCGTCGCCGCGCTCGAGGAGCACGGGTTCGGGACGCCGGAGGTGACCGAGCAGGAGGTCCCGTACATGGCGTCGCCCGCGAGCCGACACGCTCGGCTCGAGCGGACGGTCACGTGGATTGCGGAGAAGCGGCGCGCCGCGAAGCGGCCGGCCCGCTACCAGGCGTTGCCGGAGTGGCTCGTCCGCGGGACCGACCCGGTGCCGCTGACCGACTCCTTCCGCACGCAGGCCGCGACGACGCGGATCCACGCGTTCATCATGTCTCTGATCGACGGCCGTCGCTCGTTGAAAGACATCGCGGCGGTGCTCGCCGAGCAGCGGCTCGTCGCGCCCGAGGAAGGCGAAGGCTTGATTCGCGGGTTCCTGATCAAAATGTACGACGACAGCCGCCGCGGCATCGGCTACTGAACGCAACGAGCGTGACGGGATGTTCGCGCGCCGGACCATCGAAGAGCTGACGCTGGAGGTGCTCGAGCCGGGGCACGCGCCGGAGCTCTGGGCGGTCACCGACGAGAACCGCGAGCATCTGCGCGACTGGCTGCCGTGGCTCGACCGGGTCACGACGCTCGAGGACACGCGCGCGTTCATCGCCGCCGCGCTCGAGCAGGCGCGCGCGCAGAAGGGCTTTCAGACCGTGATCAGGGCGGACGGCGAGCTCGTCGGCCTCGTCGGCCAGCGCAGCCCGGAAGCCTCGGGGCGCTCGATGACGCTCGGCTACTGGCTCGCGGAGCGTGCGCAAGGCAGAGGCATCATGACGCGGGCGTGCGCGGTGCACGTCGAGCACGGCTTCACGGAGCTCGCACTCGCCCATGCGGAGATCCGCTGCGCGACCGGCAACGTCCGCAGCCGGGCGATACCGGAGCGGCTCGGCTTTCGTCCGGCCGGCCTGATCCGCGATGCGGAGTGGCTCTACGACCACTACGTCGATCACGTCGTCTATCGGCTGAGCGCCGCCGAGTGGCGCGGGCTCGACGCTTTCCTGTCGTCCGCGGCGCCGTCGGCGGCTGCGCCGCGGGAGTAGCCGCAGCAGCAGAATCGCGGTGCGGAGGCCGCTCCCGGGGCACGAGTCGCGGCTGGACAGCCGCTCCTTGGATCTTGGCGTGCTTGCGCGAAATTAAATTCTGCTTTAAATTCGTCGGGTGAGCGAGAGGCGCAAGCGACAGGTGGGGAGCCGGCGTCCCGGCAGGCCGCGGGCGGCCGACGCCGATCAGCGCGCGCGCCTGCTCGATGCCGCGCTCGAGCGCTATGCCGCCGAAGGCGTCCGTGCGGCCAGCGGCCGCAGCATCGCCGCCGCGGCCGGCGTCACGCCGGCGCTCGTGAACTACTACTTCGGCTCGAAGGAGCAGCTGCTCGAAGCGGTCGTCGCCGAGCGGCTGATCCCGATCGTGCACGGCATTCGCAGCGGCATCGAAGCCGCCGGCGACGAGCCGCGCGAGCTGATCGTCGCGTTCGTCCGCGGCTTGCACGCCGCGGTCGCCCGTCACCCGTGGCTGCCGGCGCTCTGGGTGCGGGAGATCCTGACCGAAGGCGGCGCGCTGCGCGACCTGCTGTTCGAGCACGTCGCACCACACATCGCCGGCCGGCTCGCCGAGCGCTTCGCGGCCGCGCAGCGGCGAGGCGACCTGCCCGCGTCGGTGGATCCGCGGCTGCTGGTCGTATCGCTCGTCGGCTTGACGCTGTTCCCGCTCGCGGCCGCGTCGATCTGGCGGCGCATGTTCGCGGCCGACGACATCGACGCGGACGTGCTCGCGGCGCACACGCTCGCGCTGCTCGAGCACGGGTTCAGGGAGGCCGCGTGAGAGCGCTGTCCGGCCGTCTGCTCTGCCTCGTGCTCGCGGCCCTCGCCGGCGCCTGCGCGGGCAACGACGACGGCAGTCTCGTCGGCTCGCTCGAGTGGGACCGCATCGCCGTGCAGGCCGAGCTCGCGGAGCCGGTGCTGCGCTGGGCGGTCGCAGAGGGAGAGCGCGTCCAGGCCGGGCAAGTCCTGCTCGAGCTCGATCCGCGGCGCCAGGACGCGCGGCTCGCGCAAGCGCGGGCGACGCTGCTGCAGGCCGAGGCGCGTCTCGCCGAGCTCGCGCACGGGGCGCGCGCCGAGACGATCCAGGCCGCCCGCGCGAACCTCGCCCGCGCACGCGCCGCGCAGGTCGACGCGGAGGCGGAGTACGTCCGGATCGCCGAGCTGCGCGAGCGCGAGCTCGTGTCCGCGGCGGCGCTCGACCAGGCGCTCGCGCTCCGCAATCAGCGCCGCGCCGAGACGGAGGCCGCCGAGGCGCAGCTCGCCGAGCTGACCGCGGGCACCCGCCCCGAGCAGGTCGAGCAAGCCGCGGCGGCGGTCGACGCCGCGAAGGCGACGCTCGCCGAGCTCGAGCTCACCCGCGAGCGGCTGACGGTCCGCGCGCCGCGCGACGGCGTCGTCGACGCGCTGCCGTTTCGTCCGGGCGATCACCCGCCGGTCGGCGCCGAGCTGGTCAGCCTGCTGGTCGGCGACGCGCCATACGCGCGCGTGTTCGTGCCGGCGCCGCGGCGCGCGGGGCTCGCGCCGGGCGCGAAGTTCGACGTCCGGGTCGAAGGCGTCGCGCAAAGCTTTCCGGCGACGCTTCGCAGCATCCGCAGCGAGGCGAGCTTCACGCCGTACTACGCGCTCGCGGGCGACGACGCGAGCCGGCTCGTCTACCGCGCGGAGCTCGTGCTCGAGGGCGAAGGGGCGGCGGCGCTGCCGGCCGGCCTGCCGCTCACGGCCGTCCCGCGATGAGCAGCCCGGCGAACGATGCGGCGCCCCTCGTCATCCGCGCCCGCGGTCTGACGAAACGCTTCGGCAACCTGCCGGCGGTCGCCGGCGTCGATCTCGACGTGCGCCGGGGCGAAGTGTTCGGCTTCCTCGGCCCGAACGGCTCGGGCAAGTCGACGACGATCCGGATGCTCTGCGGGCTGCTGCTGCCGACGAGCGGCGAGATCGACGTGCTCGGCTTGCAGATTCCGCGCGACGCCGAGGCGCTGAAGCGGCGGATCGGCTACATGACGCAGCAGTTCTCGCTGTACCAGGACCTGACCGTCGCGGAGAATCTCGCGTTCCTCGCGGCCGTCCACGACGTGCCGCGCGCGGCTGCGAAGCGCCGAATCGCGGCGACGCTCGAGCGGTACGGCCTCGCGGACCGGCGCAACCAGCTCGCCGGCACGCTCTCCGGCGGCCAGAAGCAACGCCTCGCCCTCGCCGGCACCGTGCTGCATGAGCCGGACCTCTTGTTCCTCGACGAGCCGACGAGCGCGGTGGATCCGCAATCCCGGCGGGAATTCTGGGACTCGCTGTTCGAGCTCGCGGATCGCGGCACGACGTTGCTCGTCTCGACGCACTACATGGACGAGGCCGAGCGCTGCATGCGGCTCGCGATCCTCGACCGCGGGCGGATCGTCGCGGACGGCACGCCGCAGGCGCTGATGAGGGATCTGCCGGGCCAGACCCTGCTCGTCGAGAGCACGGAGCTGCGGCGTGCGCAGCAGCTGCTCGCCGCGGCGCCCGGCGTCGTCGCGCTCGCGCAGATCGGCGCCTCGCTTCGCGTGCTCGCGACAGGCGGCGGCGACATCGCGGCCGACTTCACGGCGCGGCTGCGCGCGGCCGGGATCGATGCCGCGGTGCGCCGCACGGCGCCGAACCTCGAGGACGTGTTCGTCGTCGCGACCAGGCGGCCGGAGGCGAGCGCCGCATGAGCTTCCGGCGGCTCGGCTCGATCGTGCTGAAGGAGCTGCGGCAGCTGCGCCGCGACCGGCTCACGTTCGCGATGATCGTCGGCATCCCGACGATGCAGCTCGTGCTGTTCGGCTACGCGATCAATCTCGACGTGCGGCATCTCGACGCCGCCGTGCTCGATCAGGCCGGCACGGCGCGGTCGCGCGAGCTGATCGCCGAGCTCGCGGCGACCGAGGTCCTCGACCTCCGCCACGTCGCGGCGACCGATCAGGAGATCGGGCGGCTGCTCCGCGAAGGCCGGATCAGCGCGGCGCTCGTCGTGCCGCCCGATTTCGAGCAGCGTCTCGAGCGGCGCAATCGGCCGGTGCTGCAGATCGTCGTCGACGGCTCCGAGCAGGTCATCCAGGCCGCGGCGCGGCAGCTCGCGGCATTTCCGGTCGAAGGCTCGGCGGGCTGGACGCGGCGGACGCAGCCGATCGAGGTCGTGAACTTCTACAACCCCGAGCGGGCCGCGCCGATCAATACCGTGCCGGGGCTCGTCGGCGTGATCCTGACGATGACGATGGTGCTCTTCACGGCGGTCGCGCTGGTCCGCGAGCGCGAGCGGGGCAACCTCGAGATGCTGATCGCGACGCCGGTGTCCCCGTGGGAGCTGACGACCGGCAAGGTGCTGCCGTTCGCAGCGATCGGCGTCGTGCAGGTCAGCGTCGTGCTCGCGCTCGGCACCTGGATCTTCGACGTGCCGATCCGGGGGTCGCTCCTCGACCTCTACGCCGCGTCCGTCGTGTTCATCGTCGCGAGCCTGTCGCTCGGCATCTTCCTGTCGACGCTCGCGCGCAGCCAGTTCCAGGCGATGCAGATGTCGTTCTTCACGTTCCTGCCGCAGATCCTGCTCTCGGGCTTCATGTTTCCGTACGCCGGGATGCCGCTCGCCGCGCAGTGGCTCGCCGAGATCTTCCCGCTGACGCACTTCCTGCGGCTCGTCCGCGGCATCATGCTGCGCGGCGCGACGCTGCCCGAGCTCTGGCCGTCCCTCGCCGCGCTCGCGGCGTTCATCGTCGTGCTGCTGACGATCGCGGTCGCGCGCGTTCGCAAGCGTCTCGACTGAGCCTCAGAACCGCAGCGCGAGAGCCAGCAGCACGACGCCGACGATCAGCAGCACGGCGGCGGGCGCGAGCAGCGCCGGGGCCGGCGCGATCGCCGACCAGACCGTGCCGGCCGCGCCTCCGGCCGTGAGCAGCCCGCCGACCATGAGCCCGGCCGTCTTCAGGCTGCGCGCAACGCGGAAGCTCTTCTCGATCTCCTCGAGCAGCTTGTCGCTCGCGCCGCGGTGCTTGCCGAACTTGTTCAGGGCGAACGCCTCGCGGCCGCCGACCTTGACGAAGTAGTCGTGATGCTTCGTCAGCAGCTTTGCGACGCGCTGGGCCGGAAGACCCGTCTGCGAGGCGACGGCGTAGACGCTCGCGCCTTCCTTCGGGCTGCCGCTCAGCGCGTTCACGAGAGCGGCGAGATCGTTCGCTTCGCGGCGGTTGGCTACGTACATCGGCGACTCGGGGCGCGGAACGGGACCGCCTCATCATAGCAGCCCGGGCCGCGGCCGAATTCCAAAACTTGCGATCGCGCCTCAGGCGTACGACGCCGTACCGCACGGCCCGGAAAATGATGGCAGGATACGCCGCTCGCCCATGTCGTCACCGCCCGCTCAACCGCGCGGCACGCGCGCGCTCGTCCCGCCGGCGCCGCCGCATTCCCGCCGCTCGGCGAGCGCTTCGCGCCCGCGCCGATCGTCCGCGCCCGCCGGTGCCGGCGCTCGCGGCCGCGAGGAGCCGTGAAAGCGCCCGAGTCGCGCGCGGCCGTGCTGGTCACCCTCGCCCGGCGCCTCGCGCGCTTCCGGGGCCGGGTGCTCGTCGCCGTCGCGCTGCTCGTCGTCGCGAAGATCGCCGCGGTCAGCGTGCCGATCATGCTGAAGGCGATCGTCGACGCGCTGAGCCGCCCGGAGACACTGCTGACGCTGCCGGTCGCGCTGCTCGCAGGCTACGCGGCCGTGCGCTTCTCGACGACGCTGTTCGGCGAGCTGCGCGATCTCGTGTTCGTCCGGGCGTCGCAGAGCACGGTGGCCGACTACACGGTCGGCGTCTTCCGTCATCTGCACGCGCTCGGCGCGCGCTTCCATGCGAACCGCGCGACCGGCGGGATCACCCGCGACGTCGAGCGCGGCACGGCGGCGATCGGCTTCCTGCTCGGCGTCGCGCTCTTCACGCTCGTCCCGACCGTCGTCGAGATCGGCATCGTCGTCGCGATCATGACCTCGCGCTACGCGATCGGCTTCGCATTGATCCTGCTCGCGACCTTCGTGCTCTACACGTCGTTCAGCGTCGTGTTCACGCGCCGCCGCGCGATCCGCCAGCGCCGCGTGAACGAGCTCGACTCGAACGCGAACCGCCGGCTCGTGGACAGCGTGCTGAACTACGAGACCGTGAAGCAGTACGCGAACGAGCGGTTCGAGGCGGGGCGTTTCCGCGAGATCATGACGGAATGGGTCGAAGCGGGCGTCGGCAATCAGCGCGCGCTGACGCTGCTCCACGTCGGCCAGAGCGGCATCATCGCGCTCGGCGTCGCATCGGTCATGCTGCTCGCCGGCAGCGAGGTGCTCGGCGGCGCGATGACCGTCGGCGATCTCGTGCTCGTCAACGCGTACGTGATCCAGGTCTGCCTGCCGCTGAACTCGCTCGGCTTCGTCTTTCGCGAAGCCACCGACGCGATGGTGAAGGCAGAGCGGCTGTTCGAGCTGCTCCGCCAGCCGCCGGAGACGCCGCCCGACGCGGAGCTGCCGCCGCTCGAGGTGCGCGAAGCGGCCGTGCGGTTCGAGCGGGTCAGCTTCGGCTACGAGCCGAGCCGGCAGATCCTCTGGGACATCGACTTCGCCGTCGAGCCCGGGAAGACCGTCGCGGTCGTCGGCGGCAGCGGCTCCGGGAAGTCGACCCTCGCGCGCCTGCTGCTGCGCTTCTACGACACGACGAGCGGCCGCATCACGATCGACGGGCAGGACATCCGCGAGCGCTCCCCGCAAAGCGTGCGGGAAGCGATCGGGATCGTGCCGCAGGACACGAGCCTGTTCAACGAATCGATCGCCTACAACATCGGCTACGGCCGCATCGGCGCGACGCGCGAGGAGATCGTCGCCGCCGCGAAGGCCGCGAGCGTCCACGACTTCATCAGCGCTCTGCCGGAGGGCTACGACACCGTCGTCGGCGAGCGTGGGTTGAAGCTCTCCGGGGGCGAGAAGCAGCGGATCGCGATCGCGCGTGCGCTCTTGAAGGACCCGCCGATCCTCGTGCTCGACGAGGCCACCTCGGCGCTCGACACCCGCTCGGAGCGTGCGATCCAGGTCGCGCTCGAGCGCCTCGCACGCAAGCGCACGACGCTGACGATCGCGCACCGGCTGTCGACCGTCGTCGGCGCGGACCAGATCCTCGTGCTCGAGGCGGGCCGCATCGTCGAGCGCGGCACGCACGAGGAGCTCCTCGAGCGGCAAGGGCTGTACGCGCAGATGTGGACGCTCCAGGAGCAGGAGCGCGCGCTGCGGCGCTCGGAGCGGCGCGCGAGCCTGCGGGCCCTCAACCTCGCGCCGATGATCAGCGGCGCGATCGAGGCCGTTCGCGACGAGCTCGACGCGAAGGGCGTCGATCTGTACACGACGATCGCGCCGGACGTCGGGCTCGTGACGGCCGATCCCGCCGCGCTCCAGGATCTCGTTTGGGGGCTGCTCGGCCGGGCCGTGCAGGTCAGCGAGCCGGGCGCGCGGATCGAGGTGTCTCTCGAGCGCGCCGGCAACGAGGTGCGGTTCCGGGTCACCGACACGAGCGGCGCGCCGCCGCCGACCGTGCAGCCGCGCATTCCGCTCGAGCATCCGCCCGGCACTCCCGCGCGGTTCGACCTCCGCGCGCTCTCGGCGCTGGTCGACGAGCACCAGGGCACGCTCTCGGTCGAGCACGACGGCGGCACGACGATCACCGCCGCGCTGCCGGTCCGCGCCGTCGCGGCGCCGCCTGCGGTGCCTGCGCCGCCGCAGCCCGCCGCCCTGGACGTGTCGCTCGCGGGCCGCCATCTGCTCGTCGTCGACGACGACGAGGATGCGCGCGAGACGCTCGGCGCGCTGCTCCGCGCGCGGAACGCCGAGATCGAATCCGTCGCGGACGCGCACGCGGCCCTCGACTACCTGCGCACGAGGACGCGCGACGCATGGCCCGATCTGATCATCTGCGACATCGGGCTCCCGGACGAGGACGGCTACACGCTGCTGCGCCGCGTGCGCAATCTCGAATCGGAGCAGCAGCTGCCGCTCGCGCGCCGCATGCCGGCGATCGCGTTGACCGGCTACGCCCGCGCCGAGGACAAGGTCCACGCGCTGCTCGCCGGATTCCAGGCTCACGTCTCGAAGCCGGCCGAGCCCGCCGAGCTGCTCGCGACGATCAGGCGCTTGCTCGGCGGCGCATGGACCGCGCGGCGGAGCGAGGCGTAGGACGACCGGACCGTCTGGCCGCGCGCGTGCCTGCGCCCGCGCGCCCGGCGAGCCGGCTCAGTCCGCGCGGCGCGAGCCGCCGAGCGCGGCCGCAACCCCAAGGCGAGCGACCGCGAGCACGAAGCTCGCGGCGACGAACGCGGCGAGCAGCGCGGGCTCGGGCAGCGGCGCGCTCACCGCAAGAGCGCCTGGCCGAGGCGGCTCGGGCCGATGACTGGAACGTTCACGGGCGCCGGTGCGCGAGCGTTGCCTGCAGCTCGGCGAGGATCGCGAGCGCGATCGACTCCGGCGAGTCGGCGCCGATATCGAGGCCGACCGGGCCTGCCAGGCGCGGCCGGAGCGCGGCGCCCGCGGGGCCGAGCTCACCGAGCAGCCGCTCCTTGCGGGCGCGCGGGCCGAGCACGCCGAGATACGCGCAGTCGACCTCGGCAAGCTGCGCGAGATACGTGCGGTCCGTGACGAGGTGATGGCTCATGACGATCACCGCGTCGAACTTCGCGAGCTCGAGCGCAGTGGACAGCTTCGCGGGCTCGATGCCGAGCACGCGATCCGCGGCCGCGAGGTCGCCGCGCGCGAGATAGGCCGGTCGGTGATCGGCGACCGTCACGAGCCAGCCGAGCTGCACGGCCATGTTCACGAGCGGCACCGCGTCGAGCCCCGCGCCGAGGACGAGCAGCCGCGGGACCGGCACGAGCTGCGCGTAGAGCACGCCGAGGCCCGTCGGGTCGGTGACGTAGCGTCCGTTGACGCCGCGAAGCGCCTCGCCGCTCGCCGCCTCGAGCGCTTCTGCCGCGGCGTCGTCGAGCCCGAAGCGCGCCCTCTCGCCGTCGCCCGCGACGAGCGTCGCACCCGCCGGCGCGTGCGCCGTCCCTTCGACGACCGTCGCGAGCACGCCGCCGCCCCCGAGCAGCCGCGCGGCGATCGAAGCGAAGGGCTCGTAGCCCTCCGCGGGGGACAGCGGCTGGAGGAACACGCGGATCATGCCGTTGCAGCCGACGCCGAGGCCCCAGAGGTCGTCCGCCTCGTCGCGCATGTCGTACGTGACGGCGGCCGGCACGCCGCTCGCGAGCACGGCGCGGGAGCGCTCCGCGAGGTCGCCTTCGAGGCAGCCGCCGCTGACGAGGCCCTGATAGTCGCCGTTCGCGGCGATCAGGATCCGATGGCCCGCTTTGCTGTAGGTCGAGCCCGCGGTGTCGTACACGGTCGCGAGCACGAGCGGCTCGCCGCGCTCGCGCCATGCATCGAAGGTTTGCAGGATTCGCCGTACGCTCATGCCGGTCGCCGGGCGCACCCGCGGGCGCGCGAGCCGGGGCGGCCAATATGCCAGCGTCGGCGCTCGGTTGCACGGCTCGCCGGGCCGCCTTAGACTCCGGCGCCTCGCCCTCCGGCCGCGCGGCCCGCGGGCCCTCCCCCCACGACGGATGGAATCGCAGTGACTCAACCGACCCGAGAGGAAGCGGAAGCCGCCATTCGCACGCTGCTCCGCTGGATCGGCGACGACCCGGAGCGTGAAGGCCTGCGCGGCACCCCGGCACGGGTCGCGCGCGCGTACGAGGACTGGTTCAGCGGCTACCGCGAGGATCCGGTCGAGTTCCTGCGCCGCACCTTCTACGAGGTCGACGGCTACGACGAGATGG
>CAYWGQ010000101.1:0-13499 GCA_964457725.1 uncultured Gammaproteobacteria bacterium | reverse complement strand
TCATCAGGCCGATGTTGCCTTCCTGGATGAGATCGAGGAACTGCAGGCCGCGGTTCGTGTACTTCTTCGCGATCGAGATCACGAGCCGGAGGTTCGCCTCGACCATCTCCTTCTTCGCGCGGCGCGCCTGTGCCTCGCCGAGCGAGACCTCGCGATTGATGTCCTTGATCTCGGCGATCGTCAGCGACGCCTGCTGCTCGAGCTTCTGCAGCCGCTTCTGCGCGCGCTGAATCTCTTCCTTCAGCCGGGCGAGCTGCGAGGAGTGCTTGCGCTTCGCGCGGATGTGCTTGTCGACCCAGGCGAGGTTCGTCTCGTTCTTCGGGAAGCTCTGGATGAAGTCGCGCCGCGGCATGCCCGCGTCGCGCACGCAGAGCGCCATCACCTGCCGCTCCTGGGTGCGGATCTGGTTGACGATGTCGCGAAGCTGGGCGACCAGCTGATCGAACACCTTCGGCGAGAGCTTGAGCTCCATGAAGTCCGCGGTCAGCGCCTTCAGCGCCTTCTTCGTCGTCGCGTGCTTCACGCCGTGCTCGTTCAGCGCGTCCACGTAGCGCTTGTGCCCGCGGCGCAGCTTCTTGATCCGCTTCGCGACCTCCTCGGGATCCGGGCCCGTGTCGGTGACCGCCTCCTCGCCGTCGTCGGCATCGGCGTCGTCGTCCTGCACCGCCGCTTCCTCGCGCGCGGCGCCGGGCTCGGCGATCTGCTCGTTCGGGTCGATGAAGCCGGTGATCAGGTCCTGCAGCCGCGCCTCGCCGCGCAGCACTTGGTCGTGCGCTTCGAAGAGCAGCGTGAACGTCGGCGGGAACTGCGCGAGCGCGGAACGGACCTGATCGAGCCCTTCCTCGATGCGCTTTGCGATCCTGATCTCGCCTTCGCGGGTCAAGAGCTCGACGGTGCCCATCTCGCGCATGTACATGCGGACGGGATCGGTCGTGCGGCCGAACTCGCTGTCGACCGTCGCGAGCGCGGCGGCCGCTTCCTCGGCTGCATCGTCATCGGTCGAGACCGCGGAATCGGAGAGCAGCAGCGACTCGGCATCCGGTGCCTTCTCATACACCGTGATGCCCATGTCGTTGATCATGTTGACGATGTCTTCGATCTGCTCCGGGTCGACGATGTCGCTCGGCAGGTGGTCGTTGACCTCGCCGTAGGTCAGGTAGCCCTGCTCCTTACCCTTGGCGATCAACAACTTGAGTTGCGACTGGCGCTCGTCTTCCTGCGGCTGGATTGACGTGTCCATGGAGTGGGAATTCCCTCGCGCGGGCGGCGTACGAACCGGCCAATATACTGAAATTCAAAAATGCAAGCCAGGCGGGCACGCATATTTGCGAGCCCGACCGATGAAGCCTCCGACCCCCGCCCGCGCCGTCAGTTCCGGAGCGGAGGCTCATTCAATTCAGGGTTCTGCCCTTCAGCGGGGCGATCGCGGCCCGCCGTCGGTGCTCCTCGACGATCAGGCGCACCCCGTCGGCGAGCACCGCTGCGGCCGCCTCCTCCTCGTCGAGCGGCGTCGCCGCGAGGAGCTCGGCCAGGTGCGAAGCGTGGGGGTGGTCGCGGAACCGCTCGACCATCGCTGCAGCGGTCAAATTGGGGTTTTCCCTTGCAGTTTCAAGTATCTGGCTCAAAAGCGCGGGGCCGGGGCCCGGCACTTCATCGAGCCCGGCCGGATCGACCCTCGCCGCGGCGGCCGGATAGTGCAGGCCGAGCATGATCATCTTCCGGAGCCGCGTCGATTTCGGCCGCCCGGGCCGAACGTGCGCCGGCTTCGCGATGGGCGCCGCCGGCCTGGCGCCGAGCAGCTCGGCGAAGCGTTCGGCCGGCAGGCCGATCGCGGCCGCGAGCTCGGCGGTCAGGAGCTCCCGGTAGACGCCTTCGGGCAGCCGCTCGAGCAGCGGCTTCGCGAGCGCGGTCGCCTGCGCGCGGCCGTCGACGCTGTCCGGCGGCGCCCGCTCGAGGAGCTCGCCGACGACGAACTTCGAGAGCGGCAACGCCTCGCCGATCCGCGCGCGGAACGCGTCGGCGCCTTCGCGGCGGACGAGCGAGTCCGGGTCCTCTCCCTCGGGCAGCAGCAGGAACTTCAGCTCGACCGAGCCGCCCGCGAACGGCAGAGCCGTCTCCATTGCCCGCCACGCGGCAGCACGGCCGGCGCGGTCGCCGTCGAAGCAGAACACGACCCGCGGCGCGAGCCGCGTCAGGCGGCGAACGTGGTCGGCCGTCGTCGCCGTGCCGAGCGTCGCGACGACCGGCTCGACGCCGTGCTGCGCGAGGCTCGCGACATCCATGTAGCCCTCGACGACGAGGATCTCGGCGGGCCGGCGCTGGCCGCGCGCCTCGAACAGGCCGTAGAGCGCCTCGCGCTTGTGGAAGACCGGGGTCTCGGGCGAGTTCAGGTATTTCGGCTCGCCGCCTTCGAGCACCCGGCCGCCGAAGCCGATCACCTGCCCGCGCGGATTGCGGATCGGGAACATGATCCGATCGCGGAAGCGATCGTAACGGCGGCCTTGGTCGTTCTGGCTCAACAGGCCCGCCTGCAGCAGCACGCGCACGCGGGCCTCCGAGCCGCCGAGCGCGGCGAGCAGCGTATCCCACGCGTTCGGCGCGTAGCCGAGGCCGAACCGGCCCGCCGTCGCGCCGTCGATGCCGCGGCGTTTCAGGTACTCGATCGCGTGCGGGTGCTTCCGGAGCTCGGCCCGGTAGATCTGGTCCGCCTCGCGCAGCATCTCGAGCAGCTCGTCGTGCTCGGAGCGCGCCTGCGCGGGCTCCGCCTCACGCGGCACCTCCATCCCGAGCGACTCCGCGAGCGCCTCGACCGCTTCCGGGAAGCTCAGGTTGTCGTAGCTCATCAGAAAGCCGAGCGCGGAGCCGTGCGCGCCGCACCCGAAGCAGTGGTAGAAGCCCTTGCTCGGGCTCACGGTGAACGACGGCGTCTTCTCGCCGTGGAACGGGCACAGCCCCTTGTAGTTGCTGCCGGCGCGCTTCAGCGACACGCGGGCGCCGACGATCTCCACGATATCGGCGCGCGCGAGAAGCTCGTCGATGAACGGTTGCGGGATGCGGCCCACGGCGGGGGCTCGCCCGAAGCCCGCTCAGTCGGCGCCGAGCGCGGCGCGTACCCGGGCGTTCGCCGCGGCCATGTCGACGCGCCCCGCGGCGCGGGCCTTCAGCTCCGCCATCACCTTGCCCATGTCCTTCAGGCTCGAAGCGCCGGTTGCGGCGATTGCGTCCTGAATCAGCGCCTCCAGCGCTTCGTCGTCGAGCTGCGGGGGCAGGTACTGCTCGAGCACCGCGAGCTCGGCTTCCTGCTTCGCGACGAGGTCCGCGCGGTTGCCGGCGCGGTATTGTGCGAGCGCGTCGCGTCCCTGCTTGATCATCCGCTCGATGACGCCGAGCACGGCGGCATCGTCGGACGGGCGCCGGGTGTCGACCTCGCGCTGCTTGACGCCGGCGAGCGCCATCCGCACGACGGACAGACGTTCCTTGTCGCCCGCGCGGAGCGCGTTCTGCATGTCTTGCTCGAGGCGGGCTTTCAGGGGCGAGGACATCACCGAGCCCGAGGCGGTCGGATTAGTACAGCCGCTGGCGCTTCACGTTCGCGCGGGCGTTGCGCTTCAAGTGCCGTTTGATCGCCGCGGCGCGCTTGCGCTTGCGTTCCTGCGTGGGTTTCTCGTAGAACTCGCGTCTACGGAGCTCGGTCAACACGCCAGCCTTTTCGCAGGCGCGCTTGAAGCGGCGCAAGGCCGCGTCGAAATGCTCGCTTTCTCTGATTCGGACGCCCGGCATTCAGGTGCTCTTGATGAAACTCTCGGCAAGCGGAAAAACCCGGCCAATGGCCGGGGCGAAGCGCGTAATGGTAGCCGCGCGCGACCGAGGCTGTAAAGGCCCGCCGGCGGCGGTGGCCTCGTGAGGATACTCGGTATCGAGACGAGCTGCGACGAGACCGGCGCGGCGCTGTTCGAGGAAGGGCGCGGCGTCGTCGCGGAGCGGCTTGCGAGCCAAATCGAGCTGCACCGGCGGTTCGGGGGCGTCGTCCCGGAGCTCGCGTCGCGCGACCACGTCGCGAAGCTCGCGCCGATGATCCGCGAGGTGCTCGACGAGGCGGGCATCGCCCCGGCGGACTTGGACGGCGTCGCGTACACCGCGGGGCCCGGGCTGATCGGCGCGCTGATGGTCGGCGGCGCCGTCGGCTCGGCGCTCGCCTACGCCCTCGGCATCCCGGCGATTCCCGTGCACCACATGGAGGGGCACGTGCTCGCTCCGATGCTCGAGCCCGAGCCGCCCGCGTTCCCGTTCCTCGCGCTGCTCGTGTCCGGCGGGCACACGCAGCTCGTCGAGGCGCAGGCGGTCGGCCGCTACCGGATCCTCGGCGAGACGCTCGACGACGCGGCGGGCGAGGCGTTCGACAAGACCGCGCGGCTGCTCGACCTGCCGTATCCGGGCGGTCCCGCGATCGCCGCGCTCGCGGACAACGGTGACCCGGCGGCCTACCCGCTGCCGCGGCCGCTGCTCGGCGCCGGCCTCGACTTCAGCTTCAGCGGTCTGAAGACCGCCGTCCGGCTCGCGGCCGAGGCGGCGCGCGAACGGGCGGGCGGCGTGCTGCCGGAGCAGGCCCGCGCGGATCTCGCGGCGTCGTTCCAGGCAGCGGTCGTCGACACGCTCGCGGCGAAGTGCGCCCGCGCGCTCGAGGAGACCGGCCTCGAGCGGCTCGTCGTCGCCGGCGGCGTCGGTGCGAACCGCGCGCTCCGCGCCGCGCTCGCCGCGCTCGGCGAGCGGCGGGGCGTGCGCGTGCACTATCCGCGGCCGGCGCTCTGCACGGACAACGCCGCGATGATCGCGTACGCCGGCTGGTGCCGGCGGCGAACGGACGCACCGTGGCCGCCGCGGATCGTCGCGCGGCCGCGCTGGCCGCTCGACGAGCTCGAGCCCGCCGGCTGATCGAGACCAATGGAGCAGGCGATGGACAGGATTTTTCTCCGCGAGCTCAAGGTGCAGGCCGTGATCGGCATCTGGGAGTGGGAGCGGCGCATCACGCAGACGGTCAGCATCGACCTCGAGATGGAGACCGACGTGCGCAAGGCGGCGGCGTCGGACAGCGTCGCGGATGCGCTGAACTACAAGGATGTCGCGAAGCGCGTGATCGAGCTCGTCGGCGGCTCGAGCTATCAGCTCGTCGAGACGCTCGCCGAGGACATTGCGCGGACCATCGTCACCGAGTTCGCGGTGCCGTGGGTGAAGGTCTCGGTCGCGAAGCCCGGAGCGATCGAGGGCTCGCGCGAGGTCGGCGTCGCGATCGAGCGGACGCGAGCCGACTACGCCTGACGGGCTGGCTTTCGCTACCAGCCGACGCTGCGGCCCCCGTCGACCGCGAGGATGTGACCCGTCACGTACGGGGCGTCGCGCACGAGGAAGAGCACCGCGGCCGCGACGTCGCTCGGCGCGCCCGGGCGCTTCAGCGCCGTCTGCCGGAGGATGGCCTGCTCGACGCGCTGCTCGACGCCCGCTTCCGGCCACAGGATCGCGCCGGGTGCGACGCCGTTCACGCGGATGTCCGGGCCCAGATCCTTCGCGAGCGAGCGCGTGAGCATCGCGAGGCCGGCCTTCGCCGCGCCGTAAACCGGATGGTTCGACAGCGGCCGGGTCGCGTGGATGTCGACGATGTTCACGATCGTGCCGCGCGCCGCGCGCAGCATCGGCAGCGCGGCCTGGCAGAGAAACAGCGGCGCTTTCAGGTTGCTGTCGATCAGGTCGTGCCACTCCTCGTCCGTGATCGTGCCGAGCGGCGTCGGATAGAACGTCGAGGCGTTGTTCACTAGCACGTCGAGCCGGCCGGCACGCCGCTCGACCTCGGCCGCGAGCCGCTCGGGCTCGCCGGATCTGCGCAGGTCGGCGCCGACGCAGAACGCCGATCGCGGCCGGCGCGCCTCGAGCTCGGCGACGAGCGCCTCGGCCGGCGCCGCGGAGCTGAAGTAATGGATCGCGACGTTGTAGCCGGCGTCGTGCAGCGTCGTCGCGATCACGGCGCCGATGCGCTTCGCGGCGCCGGTCACGAGTGCCCAGCGCGGCTCGCCGTCGCCGCTCCGATTCGGTTCCGTCACGCTTGCGCTTCGCTCCTCGCGGGGTGGGCGAGTAAGGGTACACTAAGCCGCGCGGCCCGCGGCCTCGCCGCTTGCCAATCGCCGCTCGTCACCTTGCAGCACGAACCCGACTTCCCGGTACCCGATGCCGCCGCGCTCGCCGCGAGCGCCGCGCTCGCCGAGCGGATCCGCGCCGCGATCGAAGCGGCCGGCGGGTGGATCGATTTCGCGCGCTACATGGAGCTCGCGCTCTACGAGCCGGGGCTCGGCTACTACAGCGCCGGCGGCGCGAAGCTCGGCGCCGCCGGAGATTTCGTGACCGCACCCGAGCTCGGCGACTTCCTCGCCGCCGCGCTCGCCGCGTCGCTGCGCGCCGAGCTCGAGCAGGCGCGGCGCAGGATCGTGCTAGAGCTCGGAGCGGGCACCGGCGCGCTCGCGGAGCAGCTCTTCGAGCAGTGCGCGTCGCTCGGCGTGCCGCTCGACGAGTATCTGATTCTCGAGCGGAGCGCGGACCTGAGACACCGGCAGAGCGAGCGGCTCGCGCGGTTCGCGCCGCGCGTCCGCTGGCTGGACGCGCTGCCGGATGCGCCGCTCGATGCCGCGATCGTCGCGAACGAGGTCGTCGACGCGCTGCCGGCGTCCTGCTTCGTGAAGCGCGGGGGGCGCGCGCTGCCGCTCGGCGTCGCGGCGGACGAGGCGGGCGGCTTTCGCTGGGCGATCGGTCCCGAGGACGAGGCGCTCGCCGCCGAGGTGGCCGCGATCGAGGCCGAGCTCGGGACGCCGTTGCCCGACGGTTACCGATCCGAGGTGCGGCCGGTCGTCCGCGGCTTCGTCGCCGCGCTCGCGGATGCGCTCGCGGACGGCAGCATCACGCTGATCGACTATGGGCTCGTCCGGCGCGAGTACTACCACCCGGAGCGCGCGGGCGGCACGCTGCTCTGCCACTACCGGCACCGGGCGCACGCGGATCCGTTCCTGTATCCCGGGCTGCAGGACATCGGCGTCTGGGTCGACTTCAGCGCGTGCGCGGCGGCGGCGAGCGCGGCCGGTCTCGACGTCGCGGGCTTCACGACGCAAGCGCAGTTCCTGCTCGCGAACCTGCCGGCGGACGCGCTCGCCGGCGCCGGCGCCGACCTGCGGCGCGCCGCCGCGCTGAAGACGCTGCTCCTGCCGGGCGAGATGGGCGAGCGCTTCAAAGTCCTGAAGCTCGCGAAAGGCGAGTGCGCGCAGCACCCGCTCGGCGGCCGCGACCTCCGCTCCCGCCTCTAGCCGGTGCACCACCGGCCGTAGGAGCGGCTGTCCAGCCGCGATCTCCGGTCCGAGCGGCTGTGTAGGAGCGGCTGTCCAGCCGCGATCTCTCCGCGCACGCCGCGTGCATGCCGCAGGCGGTCGCCACGCGTCGACCTCGAGGACGCGGTCCTCAGCGCTCCGCGACGATCGGCTTTCCGAGGCGTGGATGCACGGCCGCGCCCACCGAGAGTCTCGATCGCGGCTGGACAGCCGCTCCTACACAGCTGCTCCCACCGAGGAGTTGCGGGCCGAGCGCGGCGTCAGGAGAGCGCGGCGGCGATCGCGGCGATGCGTTGCTCGCGGAGCGCACGGCCGAGCGCTTCGCCGGAGAGCCCGCGCTCGACGAGCGGCCGCGCCTCGACATCGCGGGCGGCCGCGAGCGCGGCCCGCAGTCGCGCGGCTTGCGGATACGGCCGATCCTCGAGCCCGCTCCGCCCGCGCGCGTCCGCCTCGCACGCGAGCAGCAGCGCCTCGAACCGCTCGGGCCTGCGAAACGCATCGACGCTCTCGAGGAGCTTCAGCACCGTGCTCGGCCGAAGCTCCGCCGCGCGGTGCACGTTGCCGTGCTCGCGTGCGACCGCGATCGCGAGGTCGCGGCACGCGCGCGGCACCGGCAGGCGCTCCGCCAGCTGCTCGATCAGCTCGACCGAGCGCTGCTCGTGACCGCGGTGGCTCGGCCACTCGTCCTTCGGCGTCGTCCCCTTCCCGAGGTCGTGGACGAGCGCCGCGAAGCGCACGTCGACGCTGTCCGACAACGCCGCGGCCTGCTCGAGCGCGAGCAGCGTGTGCACGCCGGTGTCGATCTCTGGATGCCAGCGAGCGGGCTGCGGCACGCCGAATAGCGCGTCGATCTCCGGGAACGCGCGCGCGAGCGCGCCGCATTCGCGCAGTACCTCGAAGTACACGTGCGGCGCCGCCGTCGCGAGCGCTTTCTCGGTCTCCTGCCAGACGCGCTCCGGGCGTAGCGCCTCGATCTCTCCCGCTTGTACTATCTCGCCCATCAGACGGAGCGTCTCCTCGGCGACGCGGAAACCGAGCGGCTCGAAGCGCGCCGCGAAGCGCGCGACCCGCAGCACGCGCAGCGGATCCTCGGCGAATGCGGGGGAGACGTGACGCAGCACGCGGTTTTCGAGATCCGCGCGGCCGTTCCAAGGGTCGATGATGTTACCGTCCGAGTCGCGCGCGATCGCGTTGATCGTCAGATCGCGCCGCGCGAGATCCTCCTCGAGCGTAACGCCGGCACTCGCGTCGAAAGCGAAGCCGGTGTAGCCGGGGCCGATCTTGCGCTCGCGGCGGGCGAGCGCGTACTGCTCGCCGGTGTGGGGGTGAAGGAAGACAGGGAAGTCTTTGCCGACTTGGATGTAACCGAGCGTCGCAAGCTCTTCGGGCGTCGCACCGACGACCACCCAATCGCGCTCCTCGACCGGGAGGCCGAGCAGGGAATCGCGCACGGCGCCGCCGACCTCGTAGATCTGCATCGGCTCATCATAGCGCAGTGGATGACATGCTAAGGTTCATACGAATGGCGACACCGTATCGGATCGCGGCGCTCGGAGTCGCGGTCGTCGCGTTCGCGACCGCGATCTCTGGCTGCTCGTTGCCGTTCTACTGGCAGGCCGTGAACGGACACCTCGAGCTGCTGCGCAAGAGCACGCCGATCGATCGGCTGCTCGCCGATCCGGATCTCGACGAAGGGCTGCGGGCCGAGCTCGAGAACGTCGCCGCGATTCGCGAGTTTGCGGTCGCGGAGCTCGATCTGCCCGACAACGCGAGCTATCGCAAATACGCGGACATCGGCCGGCCGTATGTCGTCTGGAACGTCGTCGCGGCGGAGGAGTTCTCGGTGCAGCCGGTGCGCTGGTGCTTCCCGTTCGCAGGCTGTGTCAGCTATCGCGGCTTCTTCGAGCGCGACCGCGCGGAGCGTTTCCGCGAGCAGCTCGAGCGGCAGGGGCTCGACACCTACAGCGGCGGGGCGAGCGCCTACTCGACGCTCGGTTATTTCGCCGACCCGGTGCTGAACACGATGATCGGCGGCGGCACGAGCAACATCGCGAGCCTGCTGTTCCACGAGCTCGCCCACCAGAAGCTCTACGTGAAGGACGACAGCGCGTTCAGCGAAGCCTTCGCTTCCGTGATCGAGGAGTACGGGACCGAGCGGTGGCTCGAGCAGAACGGCGGCCCGGACGCCGTCGCCGAGTACCGGCGGCGGCTCAAGTACCGCGCCGACTTCGCGGATCTCGTCACGCGCCAGCAGGTGCGGCTCCAGGAAATCTACGCGCGCCGCGTGCCGGACGACGAGAAGCGCGCGGCCAAGGCGCAAGCCTTCGAGACGATGCGGGCGGAGTACGCGCTGCTGAAAGCCGAGTGGGGCGGCGTGCCGGCGTACGACGCGTGGTTCGCGCAGCCGCTGAACAACGCGACGCTCGCGTCGGTCGCGACGTACCGGCGCTGGCTCCCGGCGCTGCGCTGGCGGCTCGAGGAAGTCGGCCTCGACCGGTTCTATACGAGCATGGCGCGGCTCGCCGAGATGCCGCCGGTCGAGCGCGCGGAGCAGCTCGAGGCGTGGCTCGCGGAAGCCTCAGCGACGCGACTGCTCTCGGATGCGAGCTAACCGCGCCGCGCGGCCCTCGCCGGTCAGGTAACGCGGCACCACCGCTTCCATCGACTGCGGCGTGATGCCGAGCAGCGCGAGGCCGTCCTCGGTGCAGACGCTCGCGACGCCGAGCGACCGGAAGTTGTCGAGCGAGAGCGGCTTGCCCGGCAAGAGATAGTCGCCGACCCAAGCCTGCAGCCGGCCGAGCGGGTCGGGCATCGGAACGACGACCCGCTTGAGCTTCAGCTCGCGCTTCAAGAATTCGACGACCTCGAGCAGCGAGAAGATCTCCGGGCCGCAGAGCTCGTACGTCTTGCCGTGCGTCTCGGTGTCCTCGAGCGCGCGGAGGAATGCCTGCGCGACGTCCTCGACGTAGACCGGCGCGAACCGCGCGTCGGGGCGCGGCAGCGGCAGTACCGGCGCGAGCTTCAGGAGCCTCGCGAAGCGGTTCGTGAACGAGTCGCCCTCGCCGAAGATCACCGACGGCCTGAAGATCGTGTAGGCGATCTCTTGCCCGGCCTGGTCCTTGACGATCTGCTCCGCCTGCCCCTTCGTCCGCAAGTAATGGCTCGCGCCGCGTTCGGCGTTCGCCTTGAGTGCGCTCATCTGCAGGAGCCGGGTGACGCCCGCTTCCTGGCAGCCCCGCATCAGCTTCTCCGCGAGCTCGACGTGCGCCCGGCGGAAGCCCGAGCCGTCGTGGCCGCGCTCGTTCAGGATGCCGACGAGGTTGATCGCAATGCTCGCGCCGCGCAGCAGCGCCGCGAGCGTGCGCTCGTCGTGCACGTCCGCCGTGATCAGATCGACGCCCGGCAGCACGAGCAGCTCCCGATGGCGCGCGCGATCGCGCGTCGGAATCCGCACGTCGTAACCGTGCTGCACGAGAAGGGCCGCGAGCGAGCGGCCGACGAAGCCCGAGCCGCCGAGCAGGCAGACGAGCCGAGAACGATTCCTGAGCGACATTCCCGCCTTCAAGCAAGCGCGGCAGAGGCGCCGCGTGCGCGGCCCGCCACCGCCTGACCCGGGCCGCGGCCCGGGAGTGGATATTCGTCGAAGCCCATTAGCGAGCGGTCAACGCATCAAGAGCAGCTGGTCGCGGCCGTTGCGGCGCACCTTCAGCATGATCGTGCGGGCGTTCGCCATGATGCGGCTCGCCTCATCCAAGGTCCGCACGCGTTGCCGGTTCACCTCGACGATCACGTCGCCCGGCCGGAGGCCCCTGTCGGCGGCCGGGCTCTCGGGCGCGACGCTCTCGACGAGCAGGCCGGCGACGCCGCGCAGCTCCGGCCGCGAGGGATCGTGATCGAGGATCGTCGCGCCGGCGAGCACGGGGTCGAGCGCGGGCGGCGCCTCGGGCGCGGGCGGCGGCGCGGCCACCGTGGTCGGGGTCAGCTCGCCGAGCACCGCGTTGACGGTCTGCTCGCGCCCGTCCCGGACGAGTCCGACGGCGACGCGCTCGCCGGGACGCAGCATGCCGATCGCATTGCGCAGCGTGGCCGCGTCGCGCACGCGCTTGCCGTTCACGCTGACGATCACGTCGTCGATCCGGATGCCCGCTTGCTCGGCCGCCGAGCCGGGCGTGACCGCCATCACGATCGCGCCGGACGAGTCGCGCAGCCCGTACGTCTCCGCGAGCTCGGGCGTGACGTTGTTGATGCTGACGCCGAGCAGGCCGCGCGACACCGTGCCGGACGTGATCAGCTGCTCCATCACGTCGCGCGCGGTGTTCACCGGGATCGCGAAGCCGATGCCGATGTTGCCGCCGAAGCGCGAGAAGATCGCCGTGTTGATACCGATCAGCTCGCCGTCGAGATTGACGAGCGCACCGCCGGAGTTGCCCGGATTGATCGACGCGTCGGTTTGGATGAAGTCTCCGTACCCGTCCGGACCGGTGATCCCCGTGCGACCGAGGCCGCTCACGATGCCCGCTGTCACCGTATGCGACAGCCCGAACGGGTTGCCGATCGCGACGACGTAGTCGCCGACCTTGAGCTCGGCCGAGTCGCCGAAGCTCATCTCGGCGAGGTCCGTCGCGTCGACCTGCAGCACCGCGAGATCGGAGCCCTCGTCGGAGCCGACGACGCGTGCTTCGAGGCTGCGGTTGTCGAGCAGCGTGACGGTGATCCGGTCCGCGTTCTCGAGCACGTGGTGGTTCGTCAGGATGTAGCCGCGGGATGCGTCGACGATGACGCCGGAGCCCGCGCTCTGGATCTCACGCCGGCTTTCGGGCGGCAGCTGGAAGAACCGCCGGAACAGCTCGTCCTCGGCGAGCGGGTTGCCGACCGGCACGCTGCCGCTCACCGAGATGTTGACGACGGCCGGCGACACGCGCTCGACGAGCGTCGCCAGCGTCGGCGGAGGCTGCGCGGCCGTCGGGGCGGCGGCCGCGACCCAAACCACGGCGAGGGCGAACGCGCGTGCGCGAGACCGGGTGCCGGTGGGGCGGCCGCGCCTCGCTGCTGCTGCATGGCTCATGCTGGATACCTTGAAGAAGGTGCCGGCGGCATCGTGCCGCTTGATCGCCCAGCATTGTAAGACTTTGAGCTGCGCCGCGGGCCGTCGGGATTTTGGCGCCGCGGCGCCGCGCGGCGCCGGCGGGCTCCGTCGACGCCGCGCAACCGGTCGTTGCTGTGCAGAACCCTGTGGACGACCTGTGTTCCGGCGGGGCATATTCGGTGGACGGCGAGACACAAGATGTAGGGGGCTGGGGGCGGCGCCGGAGCCCGGCGAAATAATGTCGCGGACCTTCGGGCTTTTCTATGTAACCCATTGTTTCATAAAGCCAATAGCTGCGCCGGAAAATTGCTGCAGAAGCTTGACATCACCTCCGGGCAGGCCTAATCTCTCAGCTCACGACACAAGATCTTGTGTCGCCGTCGCCGAAACTCTAGCGGATCGCTAACGGCGGGCTCTGCCCGTCGCGGGGAGGCTTTCGCGCGGAAAACGGCACGGGCAGGCGGGAAGCCTACCGGGGGACAGGCGCCATGTGGACTTGGGGGTCAGGCAAACGATGAGCATCGCTTTGGACGTGAGAGCCTCCGGGCTCGCCGACATTCCTCTTCAGGAAGCCTCGCTCGACATCTGGGACACCAAGTACCGGCTCAAGGCGAAGTCCGGAGAGCCGATCGACGCGGACATTCGCGACACCTACGTGCGCGTCGCGAAAGCGCTCGCGGCCGTCGAGCTGCCGGATCGCCGGCAGCAGTGGTTCGAGCGCTTCCTGTGGGCGCTCGAGCGCGGCGCGATTCCGGCGGGCCGCATCACGTCGAACGCCGGCGCGGAGGCGCACAAGCCCGCGACGTCGACGATCAACTGCACCGTGTCGGGCACGATCCACGACTCGATGCGCGACATCCTCGAGAAGGTCTACGAGGCCGGCCTGACGTTGAAGGCGGGCTGCGGGATCGGCTACGAGTTCTCGACGCTCCGGCCCCGCGGCGCGTACGTCTCGGGCGCGGGTGCCTACACGTCCGGCCCGCTGTCCTTCATGGACATCTACGACAAGATGTGCTTCACGGTCTCGTCGGCCGGCGGCCGCCGCGGCGCGC
>CAYWGQ010000100.1:11517-13756 GCA_964457725.1 uncultured Gammaproteobacteria bacterium | reverse complement strand
CACGTCGCCCTTCGTGATGCGCCCTTCGCGGCCGGAGCCTTCGATCGCGCTCGGGTCGATGTCGTGCTCCTCGACCAGCTTGCGCACGGCCGGGCCCATCTTCTGCTGCCCGTCGCCGGAGCGCGGCCGAGCCTCGGCCGCAGCTCTGTCCGGCGCCGCGCTCGGCGCGGCCTCGGCTTTCGGCGCCGCTTCGGCTTTCGCGCCGGCCTCGGCCTTCGCCGGCTCGGCCGCCGCTGCCGCCTGCG
Organism: uncultured Gammaproteobacteria bacterium; assembly: GCA_964457725.1. Lineage (GTDB taxonomy): Bacteria > Pseudomonadota > Gammaproteobacteria > Steroidobacterales > Rariloculaceae > FEN-1219. Next base: position 13,511 of record CAYWGQ010000100.1, on the reverse strand, counting down.
CGCCCGGCTCGAGCAGCGCGAGCACCTGCCCGCTCGAGACGATGCCGCCTTCGCCGACCGTGATCTCCTTCAGCACGCCGTCCGCGGGCGCCGGCACCTCGAGCACGACCTTGTCGGTCTCGAGATCCACGAGATTCTCGTCGCGGCGCACGGCGTCGCCGGCCTTCTTGTGCCACGCCACGAGCGTCGCGTCGGCGACGGACTCGGGCAGCTGCGGAACCTTGACCTCGATGCTCACGCCGGCCTCACGCCCGTTTACCTATCGAGGAGACGCGCTCACGGCTCGACGCGGCGAGCGCCGCGGAGACGAGCGCCTGCTGCTGACGAGTGTGCAGCGCGTGGATGCCGGAAGCCGGCGCGGCCGCGCTCGGCCGCCCCGCGTAGTAGAGCTGGTGCTGCTCGCCGAGAGGCTCCTGGAGCCGGTGACGAATCTGATACCACGCACCCTGATTCTGCGGTTCTTCCTGACACCACACGATCTCTCTCGCGTTGCGATAACGGGCGATGACCCGAGCATACTCTTCGATCGGGAAGGGATACAGCTCCTCGATCCGCACGATCGCGACCCCTTGCAAGTTCTCTGCGCGGCGAAACTCGACGAGATCGAAGTACACCTTGCCCGAGCAGAATACGACGCGCTTCACGCTCTGCTCCGGGATCGACTCGGTCTCCTCGACGATCGGCCGGAAGCGGCCGCTCGCGAGCTCGTCGAGCGACGACACGGACAGCCGATGCCGCAGCAAGCTCTTCGGCGTCATCACGATCAGCGGCTTGCGCAGCGCCCGCAGCATCTGCCTGCGCAACAGATGAAACATCTGCGCCGGCGTCGACGGTACGACGACCTGCATGTTGTGCTCGGCGCAAAGCTGCAGGAACCGCTCGAGCCGCGCCGAGGAGTGCTCCGGCCCCTGGCCCTCGTAGCCGTGCGGCAGGAACAGCGTCAGGCCGGAGAGCCGCCCCCACTTCGCCTCGCCGGAGCTGATGAACTGATCGATCACGACCTGGGCGCCGTTCGCAAAGTCGCCGAATTGCGCCTCCCAGATGACCAGCGTGGTCGGCGAGGTCGTGCTGTAGCCATACTCGAAGCCGAGCACGGCCTCCTCCGACAGCAGCGAGTCCGCGACCATGAAGGCGCGCGGGTCGTCCGTCACGCGCGCGAGCGGCACGAACGCTTCGCCGGTTTCCTGATCGAGCAGTGCCGCGTGGCGGTGGAAGAACGTGCCGCGGCGACTGTCCTGGCCGACGAGGCGCACGCGGAAGTCCTGCGCGAGCAGCGACGCGTACGCGAGCAGCTCCGCGTAGCCCCAATCGATGCTGATCTCGCCCGCGGCCATCGCCCGCCGATCCTCGACGATCTTCTGCACGCGCGCGTTCAGCTTGAAGCCCTCGGGCACGTCCGTGACGATTCGGCCGAGCCTTGCGAGCTCCTCGTGCGGCACGCGCGTGTCGACGACGTCGTTCAGGCTGGCGCTGTGGTAGCGGCTCCAGTCCACCGTGTACTGGTTGCCGATCATGCCGAGGGCCGCCTCGTTCGGGTTACGGCCCTCGTCGAGCGCTCTACGGTAGTCGTCCGCTATCCGCTCGACCTCCTCGTCCGTCACGACGCCGTCGGCGACGAGCTGCCGGGCGTAGAGCGAGCGCACGCTCGGATGTGAGCGGATCTTCCGGTACATCACCGGCTGCGTCGCCGACGGCTCGTCGGCCTCGTTGTGGCCGAGCCGCCGGTAGCAGACGAGGTCGATGACCACGTCCTTGTGGAACGCCTGCCGGTAGCGCAGCGCTAGCTCGATCGCCGCCACGGCGGCCTCCGGATCGTCGCCGTTCACGTGGAACACCGGCGCCTCGACCATCTTCGCGATGTCGGTGCAGTAAGGGGTCGAGCGCATGTCGCGCGAATCGCTCGTCGTGAATCCGATCTGGTTGTTGATCACGACGTGGATCGTCCCGCCCGTGTAAAACGCGCGCGTCTGCGACAGCTGGAACGTTTCCGCGAC
>CAYWGQ010000100.1:0-11507 GCA_964457725.1 uncultured Gammaproteobacteria bacterium | reverse complement strand
GGATCAGCACCGGCAGCACGCGGTCGCCGAGCTCGTCGTTCTGGCGGTCTTGCCGCGCCCGCACGGAGCCCTCGACCACCGGATTCACGATCTCGAGGTGCGACGGGTTGAACGCGAGCGCGATGTGGACGTTGCCGCCCGGCGTGCGCACGTCGGCGGAAAATCCCATGTGGTACTTCACGTCGCCGGAGCCCTTCAGCGTCGAGAGGTCGTAGTCGCCCTCGAACTCGGAGAAGAGATCCCGCGGCGACTTGCCGAGAACGTTCACGAGCACGTTCAGCCGGCCGCGGTGCGCCATGCCGATCACGATCTCCTGCACGCCTTGCTCGCCAGCGCGCTGAATCAGCTCGTCGAGAATCGGAATCAGCGTCTCGCCGCCCTCGAGCGAGAACCGCTTCTGGCCGACGTACCGAGTGTTCAGATACCGCTCGATGCCTTCGGCTCGGGTCAGGCTCGAGAGGATGCCGCGACGCTGGTCCGGGCTGAACGTCCAGCGCGTCCGAGCGGCCTCGAATTGCTCCCGGAGCCACAGACGCTCCCGGGCACGGGAAATGTGCGCGAACTCCGCCGCGAGCTTGCCGCAATAGATCTGCTTCAGGAGCGCGATGATGTCCGCGAGCTTCATCCGCGCGTGGCCGGTCCCCGCGAGCCCGCCGGTGTAGAACTCCTTGTCGAAATCGCTCTCGTCGAGCCCGAGGAACTCGAACTTCAGCACCGCCGGGGTATGCCGTTCCCAGAGGCCGAGCGGATCGAGATCGGCGATCTGGTGACCGCGAAGGCTGTAAACCTGGATCAGGCGGGAGACGGCGGCCTGCTTCTCGCTCGCGGGCGCCTCGACGGCTGGGCCCGCGCCGACCGGCGCGGCGGCGGCGGACGCCCCGCGGCGCAGCCGCTCGCCGAGCGCACGGACTATCGGGCCATGTGCGACGTCGCCGCGCTCGCCGGCGAGCGCGGCGAAGTAGCCGCGCCACTCGGCCGGCACGCTCGCGGGATCCGCGAGATAGGCGTCGTACAAGCCTTCGAGGTAAGCGGCGTTCGCCCCCTGCAATGGCGAGGTTTCGTACTGCCGTTCGATCGACGTGGACATCAGCCTCCGGGCTCAGGCGTGCCGCGAGTGCGCGCGCGGCTCTTTAGCGCCCGTAGCCGAGGCCGGGCAGTGTAGCCAAACGCCCGGTAAGGTCAAACGCGTGCCGTCACACGAGCGAGTTGAGCAGCCACCATTCGTAGCCGATGAGCGCGACATAGGCGAGCAGAAACGCATGGATGATCGAGCTCACGCGAATCAGGCGGAACACCTTCGCGCGAGAGGCGGCAACGAGGACCAGCACGCCGCTGCCGGTCAGCGCCATCTTCACGGCCGCGAACGCCTCCGGATGGTCACGCAGGACGTACGCCATGACCGGGTTCGCCTCGTAGGCACCGTGGGACAGGAGCAGCAGCGTCAGTAATGCGTCCGCGACGCTGAGCAGCAGGATCGTCGTGGAGACAACGAGCAGATGCGGCTCGTGCCAGTCGACCTGCAGAAAGGCGTCCTCCGCTCGCCGCCCGCCGCGGCGCCGCGGCTTCAGGCCGCCTTGGACGAACGTCCGAAGCGTGACGCGGCGGCGGTCGTAGCCCCGCCGCCGGTCCGCGATGATCAAGCCGCGCTCTGCCCGCCGCGGCAACCAACTGGCCGTCTCCGATCGCAAAGTCCGCCCCTCGTCTCCCACAGGCTGGCGAAATGATGCAAGAACCAGGCCCCGCCGCCGAAAGTGCGGCGTGACGCACGTCACATCGAGTTGCGACCCGCCGACCGTAAAGAACTTCGACGGTGGCGCCCGCTCGGCGAGCGGCGCGTTCATCCCGCGCACGAGACGACCGGCGAATCGGTGCTACGGCGCCGTGGCGGAGACGAGCCACGCGATCAGATCGCGGCGATCCTCCGGGCGTTGATACCCCGTGAAGGCCATCGTCGTGCCGGGCACGAAGCCGGTCGGGTCGGCGAGCCACCGGTCGAGCTCCTCCGGCGTCCAGACGATGTCGGCGGCTTCGAGCGCGGCGGAATACTGAAAGCCCGCGGCGGCACCGGCCGGACGGCCGAACACCCCGTTCAGGTTCGGCCCGATCGCATGACGCTCGCCGGCACCGAACGTGTGGCACGCCGCGCACGCGAGCGCGAGCAACCGGCCGCGCTCGAGGTTCGGCCCGGAAGCCTGCCCGGGCGCCGCGGCGGCCTCCGCGCCCGGCGACTCGGATCGACCGCCGCCGCAGGCCGCCGCGCCAGTCAGCGCGCTGATTATCAGCACCTTGAGAGCGTTTCTTGGAAGCGATTCTAGAAAACGGGACACCATAGTCTTACGTCTCGTTGCAGTCTCGTGCCTTTGCGCCCCGGGGGCGGCCGGAGCATCACCACGTCCAGCGCAGCGCCGCGTGCAGAACGACGTCGGGCGCCGTGCTGACCGCGACGTCCTCGATCACCGCGAGCTCGAGCGCGCCGCGGCGACCGAGCCCGACCCAGCCGCCGAACGTCGCCTGGATGGCGGTCTTGCCGATCTCCTCGAGCCGGGAGTCGTATAGCGGACCGTGGAAATCGAGCTGCGCCTTCAGCCCGAAGCGTCGCCCGATCTGCCAGCCCCCGCCGAGAATCCCGACGAGCGCGGCCGTGCGTGCGTCGAAGTCGATCAGCTCCGGCTGCTCGAGCCGGACCGCCCCGACACCCCAGTACCACGCGCCCGGCCGCGCGCGCGCGGTCGCCTCGTTGGCCCGGAATACCGTCAGCGACCAGTCGGTGCCGCCGCTGCCCGCGAGCAGCGCCTCGTCGCCGGTCGGCACCTCGACCGCCGCTTGCACCGTGTACGGGCGCCGCTCGCCGACGCGCCACGCGAGCGACAGCTGCGCGTCGCCCGCGCCGCCGCGCGGCCGGTCGAGCGTGAAGAACGGGCCGCCCGCGTTCGCGAGCCGATACTCGATCGCGTCCTCGGGCCGCGCGTTGCGCCCGCCGTCGGGCAGCCCGAACGCGGAGTGCCACGCGTCGATCAGATCGTCGAGCCGGCCGCCCGACTGCCGGTAGTACGGCACCTCGATGCCGATCCGGAAGCGGCCGCCGACGACGTGGGAGAGCGCGAGATTCGTCCGCCACGTCTCGCCGTCGAGAATCAGCGTCTCCGCTCCGCGGCGCGAAAACCGGTAGTGGTTCGCGACCTCGGTCGTGACCGCGAGCTCGGTTCGCGCACCGATCGCTCGCCAGGCCGGCAAGCCGAAGATCGCGGTCAGCGGATTCAGGTTGCGCACGCCGAACGGCACGGCCGGATCGGCCGCGGCGGGCAGCGCCGCGAGAACGAGCGCGGCGACGACGAGCGCCGCGCGAGCTCGACGAGCGGCGACGATTCGGCGCGCGCTCGCCGCCTGCGGCCGACAAGGCTCTGCCTCGCCGGCGCATGCGGGCCGGCAGAGTCGCTCGCTGCCTCGCACAGACGGATCCCGTTCAGGAAGGGCGCGGCATTGTAGCGAGCTTCCGGCGACGGCCTCCACCGGGCCGGGTGTTCCCGGCGGCGGTCCGCTGTACCATTACGGCCCCGACCGACCCTCCGATCGAGCGACCACGGATGAGACTGCGCATCGCTCCACAGCTCGTCCTCGTGCTCCTTGCGGCGGCAGCCTCGAGCGGCTGCGAGCAGGGACGCGAGGCGCCGCCGAAGACCCTCGTGCGGGTCGTGAACGCTGCGCCGACTCACCCGAGCCTGAACTTCGTGCGCGTGCGGCGCACCGAGGTGTCCGAGCTCGGCTACGGGGCGGCCTCCGGGCAGCTGTCGTTCGACGTGGATAGTTACGATTTCCGCGTCGACATCGTGCCGCCCGGCGCTTCGGCGGGCAGCGCGGTCGGCTCCTTCGCCGCCGAGCTGCAGGCGAACGTCGAGTACACCTTCGTGCTCGTCGAAGGCGCGACCGGCGGCATCGAGCCGATCACGATCGAAGCAGCGAGCGGCGCGGGCGAGCTGACCGTCGTGCACGCCGGTGTCGGTTTGCCGCCGCTCGACGTCTATCTCGAGACGGCCGGCGCAGACCTCTCGACCGCGACGCCGCTCGGACGGGTCTCGTTCGGCCAGGCTGCGCCCGCCGCGTCGCGCACGTCAGGCGAGTACCGGATCACGGTGACCGAATCGGGCGACCCGAGCGCGGTGCTCCTCGCCTCCCCGGCGGTCTCGATCGACGGCAGCCGGAACGGCGTCGTCGTCGTGCTCGCCGGCGTCGGCGAAGGGACGGCGCCGATCCGGGTGCTGCTCGCGCAGGACAATCCGGTGACCTTGCTCGATACGAGCGTGCAGAGCGCGCTGCGCATCGTGAACGCGGCTGCCGACGAGGCGGCGCGCGACGCGGCGCTCGGGGAGCAGCTCTCCCCGCCGCTGATCGCCGCGGTCCCGTTCGGCACGGCGTCCGCGTACGCGGATGTGCCGGGCGGCGAGCATACGCTGTCGATCATGCCGGCCGGCAACCCCGGTGTCGTCGACGGAACGGGCACGCTGACGCTCGCGAACGGCCGCATGTACACGGCGATCGTCAGCGGGGCGCCGGGCCACGTGACCGTCGCACCGCTGCTCGACGACCCGCGCCGGCTGTTCGACCGGGCGCAGCTCGCGCTCTACAACGGCGCGAATCAGTTCTCATCGCTCTATTTCTACGTGCTTCTGCCGGGCACCGACCCGGCGACCGCGTCGCCCGCGGCGTCGCTCGCAGCGCCGGGCGGCACGCAGTACGTCGGGCTGCCGCCCGGCGATTACGAAATCGTCGTGCGCAATCCGGACTTGCAGACGGTCGGCGGTCCGATCCCGATCACGGTCGCGGCCGGCGGCATCTACGCGATACTCGCCGTCAACGGCGCGGACGCCGCAAGCGCGTCGTTGGTGCCCCTCGACGACTTCGTTGCGGCGCCGTGACGGCGCCGCAACGCCCGTGATCCGCATACTTGCTTCGAACGCGGGCCCGATCCCATAATCGCGGCCGTTTCTCGACCTACCGCACTCGAAGGAACCTCGCGTCGAGCCGCGGCTTTCGTTGCCGGATTGCACGGGCGGCACGACCCCGACTGAATCTGCGGATGGCAGCGGAGGCCTCTTTCCTTGTCCGAATCTAACGCAGCTATGCCCAACGCCGAGCAGGCGACGGGCTGGGTGCGCCTGTTCGCACCCACGCTAGTCGGCAAATACAACGGCACGTACAACGCCCAGTCGCTGAAGAACGACGTGTTTGGCGGGTTGACGGCCGCGGTCGTCGCGCTGCCGCTCGCGCTCGCGTTCGGGGTCGCTTCCGGCGCCGGTGCGATCGCCGGCCTCTACGGCGCGATCGCGGTCGGGTTCTTCGCATCGGTCTTCGGCGGCACGCCCGCGCAGGTCTCGGGCCCTACCGGTCCGATGACGGTCGTGATGGGCGCGCTCGTCGCGATGTACTCGCAAAGTCTCACGGACGCGTTCACGATCGTGATGGCCGGCGGTCTGCTGCAGATCGTGTTCGGCCTCGCGCGCGTCGGCAAGTACATCGTCTACACGCCCTACTCGGTCGTCTCGGGCTTCATGACCGGGATCGGCGTGATCATCATGATCCTGCAGACGCTGCCGTTCCTCGGTCTGCCGGGCTCACAGGAAGGCGTGATCGGCACGCTGCGCGAGCTCGCGCGAATCGACGTCGCGAGCATCGACCTGCGCGTCGTCGCGTTCGCCTCCGTCGCGCTCGCCGCGGTCGTGTTGTGGCCGAAGCGGCTCCAGCGCGCACTGCCGGCGCCGCTCGCGGTCCTCGTGCTCGGCACGCTCGCCGCGATTCTGTTCGTTCCCGGTTTGCCCGAGATCGGCGAAGTGCCGACCGGCCTGCCCGAGCTGATGGTGCCGAGCGTGTCGCTCGCCGGTTTGCCGACGTTGCTGCAAGGAGCATTCGTGCTCGCGCTCCTCGGGTCGATCGACACGCTGTTGACGGCGCTCGTCGCGGACTCGATCACGCGCACGCAGCACGACTCCGACAAGGAGCTCGTCGGCCAGGGGATCGGCAACCTGCTGGCCGGCCTGATCGGCGGGCTGCCGGGCGCCGGCGCGACGATGCGCACCGTCGTGAACGTTCGCGCCGGCGGCCGCACGCCGGTGTCGGGCGCGCTGCACGCCGTCGTGCTGCTCGCGCTCGCGCTCGGGCTCGGTCCGGTCGTCGAGCACGTGCCGCTCGCCGTGCTCGCCGCGATCCTGCTGAAGGTCGGCTGGGACATCATCGACTGGGGCTACCTGAAGCGCATGCGCCGGGCGCCGCGTGAGAAGGTCGTCGTGATGGCCGTCACTTTCGCACTGACGGTGTTCGTCGACCTGATCACGGCCGTCGCCGTCGGCATCATCCTCGCGAGCTTCGTGAACTCGCGCTGGCTCGCGGCCGAGCAGCTGAAGGGCTTGCGGCAATCGTTCCACGGCGACGACCTCGAGCACCTGACCTCCGAGGAGAAAGCGCTGCTGAAGAGCGCGCAAGGCAAGGTCCTCGTCACACTCCTGCACGGCTCGTTCTCGTATGCCTCCGCGCGGGAGCTCGCGCGCCGTGCGGCGCCGTCCGCGATCCGGCACGCGGTCGTGATCTACGATTTCTCCCACGCAGGCTACATCGACACGAGCGCCGCGCTGGCGATCGAGGAGATGATCGAGCTCTCGCAGAAGCAGGGGCTCGCGGTGCTCCTGTCGGGCCTCGAGGGGCACGCGCTCCGCGCGCTCACGGGGCTTCGCGTGCTCGATCGCGTGCCGGAGGCGCAACGCTTCAAGCACCGCCACGACGCGATCCGCGCCGCGGTCGCGGCGGTCGGCACGGCCACCGAGGCGCCCGTGCCCGCGCCGGCGCAATGACGAGCGCGGCCGCGCGGGCACTCGCGCTCGCGGCGCTCGCGGCGCTCCTCGCCCCGGCCGCGCTCGCGCAGCGCTTCCCGGCGCTCGAGCCGCTCGACTCGCCGATCGCGTTCTTCATTGCCGAAGGCGCGCCGGAATCGGGCTTTCGCCCCGGCGACCAGGAGCTCGCGCGCTCGGCGCTCGATGCGTGGCGGCGCGCCGCCGAAGGCGCCATCGAGCTCGCCGAAGCCGCCTCGGAAGAGGAGGCGACGCTGCGCGTCCGGTGGGTGCCGGCGAGCGCGGGCCTGTACGGCGAGATGCGGCCGATCCGGCTCGCCGACGGCCGGCGCGGCGCCGAAGTGTTCATCCGCCCGGACGTCGCCGCGCTCGGCCCCGACGTCGCAGCGCTCGCCGCAGCGGACCCGCTCTTCCGCGACACGATCGTCTATCTCACCTGCGTGCACGAGATCGGCCATGCGCTCGGGCTCGTGCACACGGACGAATACGACGACGTGATGTATTTCTTCGGGTTCGGCGGCGATATTCCGCGGTTTTTCGGCCGATACCGCGAGCGCCTCGAGTCCCGGGCCGACATCGCGCGATTCGCCGGCATCTCTGCCGGCGACGTCGAGCAGCTGCGCGCGCTCTATCCGCGCTGACCGGCGACCTGCGCGCCGGCGCCGCGCGTCAAGGATAGGTGACCGGCCGGGGCGGCTCGTCCGGCAGCGGGATGAACTCCGTCTCGTTCGGCACCGGATCGAAGCGCCCTGCGCGCCAGTCGTCCTTCGCGCGCTCGATCAGCTCGCGGCTCGACGCGACGAAGTTCCACCAGATGTGCCGCGGCCCGTCCATCGGCTCGCCGCCGAGCATCATGAAGCGCGCGGGACCGACGGCCGTGATCGTGATCCGGTCGCCCGGACGAAAGACGAGCAGCTGCGCAGGCTCGAACGTGTCGCCCGCGATCTCGATCCGCCCGCTGACCGTATAGATCGCCCGCTCCTCGTAGTCAGGGTCGAGCGGCACGGAAGCCCCGGCCTCGAGCTCGACGTCGGCGTAGAACATCGGGCTAGACGTCGCGACCGGGGACCGCTTGCCGAGCAGCTCGCCGGCGATGATCCGCACGACCTTCCCCTCGCCGTCGAGCACCGGCAGCTCGTCCGCGTCGTGATGCACGAAGCTCGGCGGCCCCTGCTCGTCTTCCTTCCGAAGTGCGACCCAGCTCTGGATGCCGAACAGCCGGGAACCCGCGGGACGCAGCGCTTGCGGCGTGCGCTCCGAATGCACGATGCCGCGGCCCGCCGTCATCCAGTTCAGCTCCCCGGGCCGAATCGCGATCTCGTTGCCGAGCGAGTCGCGATGAAACACCTCGCCCTCGAACAGATACGTCAGCGTCGACAGGCCGATGTGCGGATGCGGCCGGACGTCGAGACCGGTGCCCGGCGCGAGCTGCGCCGCGCCCATCTGATCCCAGAAGATGAACGGCCCGACCATGCGGCGCTCGCGCGCCGGCAGCGCTCGGCGCACCTCGAATCCGCCGAGATCGCGCGCGCGAGGCACGAGCACGAGCTCGAGCCCCGGACAGCCGGGCTTGCGCGAGGTGACGAGCTCGTCGACTCCGTGACCGCTCATGGCGACTCCTCGATGTAGCGTTCGTGACAGCCGAGGCAGACGTAGTAGAGCTGCTCACCCGCTGCGAGCACCTGCTCGGGATCCTTCGTCGCCGCCGCGGCAACGGCCTCGACGCCGCGATCGATCAACGCCCGGGACCACTGCATCCACTCGAGGTCGTCGACGGCGCGCGGCGCCATCATCAGCAGATTGCCGGCTTCGGCGACGCTCATCGCCGCAGCCCACACTTCCTCCCACTCCTCGTCGGTGCGCGGATAGTTCTCGGTGATGCCGTTCTCGTCGACGACGATTGAGACCGACTCCCAATACACCTCCGCGCCGTGCGCGAGAACGCTCTCCATCAGCTCGAGCGTCGTCGCGACCGGCTTGAACGGCGGCAGCGGGCTTTCCGCACCGACGCTCGCCGCGATCGGCCGCGGCGGCTGCGAATCGGTGCAAGCAGCCGCCAGGAAGACGAGGACCGGGAGACCGAAGCGCGTGCGGATGCTCATATGCGACCTTCTTACCAGCTCGGGGGCGGCGCCTCAACAAACGCGCGTCACCGTGCTGGCACGGGCATTGCTGCCGGGCGAAGGTCGAGGTCGAACGGAGTGTACCGTGACGGACAAGCGATTGCGCGTCGCTTTCTTCGCGTCGTTCTTCTTCGTCGGCTTCGTGCTCGGACCCTCGTTCGCGCACCTGCTCGAACTCCCGAACAAGATCGGCCTCGACCGCGACGCCTACTTCACGGTCCAGGCGATCTATTCCGGCTGGGCACTCCTCGGCGTGCCGGTGCTCGCCGCGCTGCTCGCGACCCTCGTGCTGGCGGTGCTGCTGCGCGCGCAGCGCTCCGCACGACGATGGGCCGCCGTCGCGTTCGTCGCACTCGTCGCGACCCAGGCGATCTTCTGGACGTTCACTTACCCGGCGAATACCGCGACGGAGAACTGGACGGTCGCACCGGAGAACTGGGAGGCGCTGCGCACTCGGTGGGAGTATTCGCACGCGGTCGCAGCCGTGCTCAACATGGTCGCGCTCCTTGCGCTCGCGTCCGCCGCGCTCACGCGCTGGCGAGACGCGACGGAGTGAACGCTGCGGGCACGTCAGGGCGGTGCGATGCCCGCAGGCTCGGACACGGGCGCCGGCAGCGGCGCCGTGCGCTCGCTCGCGAGCGCCGCGGCGAGCGCCGCTTCGAGCGCGGCGACGGCATCCGGGCGAGCGAACAGCAGATTGCTCCGCTCGTGCAAATCGGCTGCGAGGTCGTAGAGCCCGACCGGACGGCGCCGCGCGTCGAGCACGAGCTTCAGATCGCCGTCGCGATAGGCGAAGTGGCGCCCGTCGATGCCGTCCGGCGCGCCGTCCTCGGGCGCATCGGCCTCGAACACCATGCTGCGCCTCGTCGGCTCGCCGGTCGCGAGGAGCGGCAGCAGGCTCACGCTGTCCCGCGCCTGCGCGGCATCGAGCGGCACCTCGAGCAGCTCCGCGAACGTTGCGAAGAGATCCTGCACGGCGACGAAGCCGTCGACGCGGGTGCCCGGCGCGAGCGGCGGTGCGAGCGCGCCCGGCCATCGAACGATAAGCGGCACGCGATGCCCGCCTTCATAGATCGTGCCCTTGTCGCCGCGCAGGCCCGCGTTCGCGTCGTGCCCGCGGCTCGTCTCACGTCCGAGGCGCGGCGCGCCGTTGTCGCTCGTCACGACGACGAGGGTCCGCTCCGCGAGCCCGTGGCGATCGAGCGCGGCGAGCAGCTCGCCGATCGCGACGTCCGCCTCGACCAGCATGTCGCCGCGCGCCGAGAGCCCGGAAGCGCCGAGCACCGCGCGCCCCGCGAGCGCCGCGGGCGGCTTGTGCGGCGAATGCACCGCGGCCGCGTTGTAGTAGAGGAAGAACGGCTGCCCGCTCGCGCGCGCAACGTGGTCGTCGATGTACGCGAGCGCGCGCTCGAGAAATGCGGAGCCGACGCTCTCGGTGGACCAGTCGGCAACGCCGATGCCGGGCAGCTCGATCGCGGTGCCGCCGTAGTCTCCAGCCGGCCAATGGATGAGCTCGTGCACGGCGCCCGCGAGCCGGTCGTTCTCGAAAAACGCGTACGGGCTCTCTTGGATTCCGCGCAGCGCGGTGAAGGCGTAGTCGAACCCCTTCTCGTTCGGCCCGTCGATCATCGGCCGCGCGAAATCGACGGCATCGTCCGCGGTCGCGCCCGTCGCGAAGCCGTCTCCGCCCTTCTCGTAGAATTCGGAGCCCAAGTGATACTTGCCGACGAACGCGGTCGCGTAACCGGCGCGGCGGAACAGATCGCCGAGCGTTTCCTGTCCCGGCAGCACTTGCGCGCCGCCCTTGTAGTGCCATTGGCCCCAGGACTTCAATCCGCGCCATTGATAGTTGCCCGTCAGGATCGCGTAACGCGACGGCGCGCACTTTGCGGTCGCGGTGTGCGCGTCGGTGAAGAAGAATCCTTCGGCCGCGAGCTGCTCGATCGTCGGCAGGCTGACGCGGGTGTCGGGGTTGTACGGACGGAAGTCGCCGATGCCGACATCGTCGAGCAGAACGAAGAGAACGTTCGGCCGCTCGACCGGATCCGGCACCTCAGCGGTCGCAGCCGACGCGCAGGCGACCAGCACAACGAGCAGCGGACACGAACGGATCGGCGAGACGGCAGAGACATCGTCCATGGAGCCTTCGGCCTCCCGCACCGGGATTGGCGAGCACTGCGGCCCGACCACGGAGGAAACGTTCCAGCGCTCCAGCAAGTCGCGTACCAGATACCGACGGAAGCACTCCTCGCGATCCACGCGCCGTCCGCCGGCCCGGCGATCGTGCAATTGGGGAAACGGCGCAGAATCGAGAATGCCGGCGTGCTGCACCTCGCGCACGCGCGGCGCCGTCTGCGCGGAAACCGCCGCCGCGATCGGCTAGAATCGGCGAGCGGATAGCCCCGGCTCGCACGAGCCGCGACGTCCGGTCGGCGCCCCGGTAGCTCAGGGGATAGAGCGTCCGCCTCCTAAGCGGAAGGTCGCAGGTTCGATTCCTGCTCGGGGCACCAGCTCGAACGCAGCAGCCGGCTCAGCGTTGCCCGCTGAC
>CAYWGQ010000099.1:0-13956 GCA_964457725.1 uncultured Gammaproteobacteria bacterium | reverse complement strand
ACGACCTGAAACTCCGACTTGTTGTCGAACGGCAGCATCTTCATCACGACCCATTGCAAGCCGACGAGGGCCACGGCGGCCGCGATCGCAACGAGCACGCTCGCGTAGAGCAGACGGCGGTGACGGCGGGACCGCTTGTCCATGCCGAGGAACGGGCCGATCGCGGCGCGCGCGAGACGGTCAAGACGCGTTGCCGGCCGTTCGCGCCCGGCCGCGCCGGGCTCGGCCTCGTGCTTCACGCGCCCCAGCAGCTTCAGGCTCGCCCACGGCGTGAACACGAGCGCGACCGCGAGCGACAGCAGCATGCCCGTGCTCGCGTTGATCGGGATCGGGCTCATGTACGGGCCCATCAGCCCGCTGACGAAGGCCATCGGCAGCAGGGCGGCGATCACGGTGAACGTCGCGAGGATCGTCGGTCCGCCGACCTCGTCGACGGCCGGCGGGATCGCCTCGAGCAGCGTCTTGCCGCCGAGCGCCATGTGCCGGTGGATGTTCTCGACGACGACGATCGCGTCGTCGACGAGGATGCCGATCGAGAAGATCAGCGCGAACAGCGACACCCGGTTGATCGTGAAGCCCCAGGCCCAGGACGCGAACAGCGTGACCGCGAGCGTGATCACGACCGCGGAGCCGACGATGACCGCCTCGCGCCAGCCGAGCGCGACCGCGACCAGCACGATGACCGACACCGTCGCGAAGATCAGCTTCTGGATCAGCGTCGAGGCCTTGTCGTTCGCGGTCGCGCCGTAGTTGCGCGTGACGGTCGCCTCGACGCCGTCGGGGATGTACGTGCCGCGGAGCGCTTCGAGCCGCTCGACGACCGCGTCGGCGATGTCGGACGCGTTCTCGCCCGGCTTCTTCGCGATCGCGATCGTCACGGCCGGCGCATCGATGCCGGGACGAAGCCCGATTGCCTCCGCGCCGGCGCCCGTTCCGAACCATACGTACTGCTCGGGCTGATCCGGGCCGGCGACGATCTCCGCGATGTCGTCGAGATACACGGCACGGCCGTCGACGACGCCGACGACGAGCTCCGCGACGTCCTCGGCGTTCGCGAGAAAGTTGCCGGCGGTCACCGGCGTGTAGGCGTTACCCGCGACGATTCCGCCGGCGTGCGTCACGACGTTGCTCGCGAGCAGAGCGCCGCGAAGCGCGTCGAGCGACAGACCGTAGCCCGCCATCCGCTGAGGGTCGAGGCGCACGTGCACGACGCGGTCCGGCGCACCGATCGTGTAGACGTCCCGCGTGCCGGGAACGCGCTTCAGCTCCGCCTCGATCGAATGCGCGACGCGCGCGAGATCGTGCGCCCCTCGCTCGAGGTCGTCGGTCCAGAGCGTGACGGTGACGATCGGCACGTCGTCGATGCCCATCGGCTTCACGAGAGGCTGCTGCACGCCGAGGTTCTGCGGCAGGTAATCGAGATTGGAGAACACGGCGTTGTACAGGCGCACGATCGCGTCGTTGCGAGGCTCGCCCACCTCGAACTGCACCGTCAGCACGGCGATTCCCGGCCGCGACACGGAGTAGGTGTGCTCGACGCCCTCGATCTCGGCGAGCACCTGCTCCATCGGCACGGCGACGACGTTCTCGACCTCGCGCGCGCTCGCGCCCGGGAACGGCACGAAGACGTTCGCGAAAGTGACGTCGATCTGCGGCTCCTCCTCGCGCGGCGTGATCAGCACTGCGAAGAGCCCGAGCAGGAGGCCCGCGGCCGCGAACAGCGGCGTCAGCTTCGAATCCTGAAAGCGCTTCGCGAGCGCGCCCGCGATGCCGAGCGGCCGGGCGTTCGGGTGACGTGCCGCGCTCATCGGTCGGCGGGAGCGTCCTGCCGCTCCTTCACGTAGATGCCGGCCGCGACGGGGTCGAGGGCGACCTCCTCGCCGGCGTCGAGCCCCGCGAGGACCTCGACGCCGTCGCCGTAGCGCCGTCCGAGGCGGACCTGGCGCAGGGCGACGCGGTCGGCGCCGACGACGTACACGGCCGTGAGCTCGCTGCGGCGGACGATCGCCTCGGCCGGCACGAGCAGACGGCGCGTCTCGCCGACGACGAAGCCGACTTTGACGAGCATGCCGGGGAAGAGCGTCGTGCTGCCTTCCGGGAGATCCACGCGCACCCGAAACGTATTCGTCGCCGGATCCGCGACCGGGAAGAACGTGAGCCGCTCCGCGGCGACCCGCTCGTCGCCGACGTAGACGTACGCGCTGCCGATCTCGCGAATCGGGTCGAGCATGCTCTGCGGCACGTCCGCGTTGACGCGCAATGACTCGAGCGACAGCCCGCTCATCAGCGGCTGGCCGGGCGAGACGAGCTCCCCGACCTCGACGTGCCGGGCGGAGACGATGCCGGCGTACGGCGCCCGCACCTCCGTGTAGGCGAGCTGCTCCTCGGCCGCCGCGACGGCGGACTCGGCCGCCTCGAGTCTCGCCGCGGCCGCGTCGCGGTTCGCCTGCGCTTGCTCGAACCGGGCGCGCGAGACCGTCTCGTTACGGAACATGCTCGCGACCCGCTCGTATTCCCGAGCCGCCTCCTCGAAGCGCGCTTGCGCTTCCTCGAGCGCCGCTTCCGCTTGACGGAGCGCCGCCCGCTGCTCGACCGAGGTGAAGCGCATGATCACGGCGCCGGCCTCGACGAAGTCGTTCACGTCGTAGAGGATCTCGGCGACGCGGCCGGAGGTTTGCGCCGAGACGGTCGCGCGGTTCACGGCTTCGACCGTGCCGTCGAATACCCGCTCGCGAGGCGCCGTCTCGAGACGAGCGGCGGCCGTCGGGAACGGCACCTCCGCAGCGATCGCGAGCGCCGCTGCGAGCAGCGCCGCGGCGAACGCAAGCGCAGTGACGAGCGATCGGACGTCTACCGCGGCCGCGCGCGCGGGTTCGCGCCGCCGCGGCCGAACGCCGATCGAATCCGCCTGCCGGACGGCGAGTCGATGCTGCGCGTGCCGGAGTGTCATTCTTGCGGCTCCTCTTTCCAAGCCTTGCATGTTGCCGAGCCTCAGAGCAATCCCGCCGCGTAGGCGAGCCGGTAGCGCGCGAGCGCCGCGTCGTGCCGCGCCGCGTCGTAGTTGTCGAGGCTCGTCGTCCGCAGCGCCTCGGCGTCGAGCACCTCGGTGTTGGTCCCTTCGCCGTTCCTGTAGCGATCGCGCACGACGCGCAGGTTCTCCTCGGCCTGCTCGAGCGCGCGCTCCGCGACCGCGATGCGCTCCTCGGTCTCGCGTCGAGTGAGCCATGCTTCACGGACCTCGAGCGCGATCAGCGATTCGAGGTCGCGCTGCTGGCTCCGCAGCGCGCTCGACTGCAGCGACAGCGACTCGGCGCGGGTACGTGCGCGGCCGCCGTCGAACGGGCTCCACTGCACGCCGACGCCGACCATCCAATAGTCGTCGCGGTTCAGGAACTCGTTGTCGAGGCGCGTGTATCCGCCCGTCAGGCCGAGGTGCGGCCGCGTGGCAGCCTGCGCGGCTCGGGCCTCGGCGGCGAGCGCGTCCGCGGACGAGGCGAGCCGGCGCGGCTCGGATCGCCGCGCGATCGCGAGCGCGGTCAGCGCCTCGAGCGTCTCCGCGTCGATGCGCGGATCGACGCCCGGCAGCGCGCGATCGAGATCGACGGGCGCGTCGAGCGCCCGGCCGAGCGAGCGGTTGTACGCGGCGCGAGCGATGTCGAGCGCGTTTTGCGCCTGCGAGCGCCGCTGCTCGGCGTCGGCGAGCGAGACGGACGCGGCGAGGAGGTCGTTGCGCGGGACGCTGCCGCCGCGGTACAGGTCGTCGACCTCGCGGAGATGCGCGGCGAGGCTCGCGACGAGGCCTTCGGCGACCGCGAGCGCGCTCTCGGCCCGCAGCACGCCGACGTAGCGCTCGGCGACGCCGAGCTTGACCTGCTGCGACAGTCCCGCCGCCGCCTCGCGCTCCGCGTGGAGCTGCGCTTCGGCGGCTTGCACGCCCGCGCCGATCCTGCCGGCCGTGTAGAGCGGCAGCGTGACGTTCGCGGCGGCGAGCAGCAGCCCGGACCGATCGAAGAGCGGCAGCTCGAGCGGCAGGCCGGCGCCGGCGAAGTCGAACGCCGGCGTCCGGTCGAGCCCGAGCGCGTTCACGCTCGTCGAGACGATCGGCTTGCGCTCGGCGCGTGCCGCGCCGACGCCGGCCTCGGCGGCGGCCACGCGGCTGCCGGCCGCCGCGAGCGAGAGATCCCGCTCGAGCGCGATCCGCCACGCGTCGTCGAGCGTTTCGCCCGAGGCGCCGAGCGAGACGACGGCGAGCAGAACCGGCAGCCTCGCTCCGGCCGCGCGCCGCATCCGGTGCGCCCCGGTCTTCATGCCGACCTCAACCGCTCGATGCCGAGCGCTTTCAGCACGTACCGCTCGTACACGGTCTCGGACGTCGCGTGCCGCACCTTGTGCAGAAAGTACTTCTCGAACGCGATCTTCGCGAGGTGCACCCACTTGCCCTTCTTCGACCACGTGACGTTGCGGGGCGGCATCTGCGGGATGGCGACGAACGCGATCCCCGTGTCGCCCATGTCCGCGAGGCAAATCGCATTCCAGGTAGCCGTCGCCGTCGGCTGCTCGCCGCCGAGCTCCGCGGCGATGTTGCGGACGATCGCGGCGACCATCGACTCGATCATATAGCCCGTCTTCGGCGCGCCCGTCGGGACCGGAGTCGTCTCGACGGGGGGAATGGCGACGCCGACGCCGGCGGCGTAGACGTTCGGGAATCGAGGGTTTCTCTGGAGCTCGTCGATCAGGACGAACCCGCGCGGATTGACGAGCCCTTCGATCCCGCGCACGGCAGCGACGCCGCGAAACGCCGGCAGCAGCATCGCCAGCTTCTGCTCGATGGCTCTCGACTCGACCGGTTCGCCGTGCTCGTCGTGCACCGTCACGGCGATGCGGCCGGGCTCGACCGCATCGACCTTCGCGTTCGTGATCCACTTGATGTCGTGCTGACGGAATTCGCTTTCCATCAGTCCCTTCGAATCGCCGACGCCCCCGAGCCCCATGTGGCCGATGTAGGGCTCGCTCGTGACGAACGTGATCGGCACCTCGTGGCGGAGCTTGCGGCGGCGCAGGTCCGCGTCGAGGATCAGCGCGAACTCGTAGGCCGGGCCGAAGCAGCTCGCGCCTTGCACCGCCCCGACGACGACTGGGCCCGGGTCGTCGAGGAAGCGCCGGTACGCCTCGAACGCGCGCTCGGCGTGCTCGAGCGTGCAGATCGAAATGGAGCTCGCGTCAGGTCCTAGCCCGGGAATCTCGTCGAAAGCGAGCTCCGGTCCAGTGCCGAGCACGAGATAGTCGTAGCCGAGCGTTCGGCCGTCCTCGAGCACGATCTTGCTCTCGTGCGGCTCGACCTTCGCGACGGTGGCGGCGACGAGGTCGATGCCCTTGCGCTCGAGCTGCGGGCCGAGCTTCGCGGTGACCTCGCCGCGCTCGCGCCAGCCGACTGCGACCCACGGGTTCGACGGCACGAAGCGGAAGGTCTCGTCAGGACCTATCAGCGTGATGCGGTGTGAGCTCGGGAGCGCGGCGCGCAGCTCGAACGCGGCGGCCGTGCCGGCGATTCCGGTTCCGACGACGACGACGTGGCTCATGACGGCGCTCCTACCTGCGCGGTGCCGTCGAGCCGCTTGCGAGCTCTCGCTCGCTGCGCAGTCCGGCCTTGCGCATCACGACGGCCGCGGGGCAGAAGCCGGTGAACGCCTGCTGGAAGAGATTCAACCCGATGAAAACGGTCAGCAGCAGGAATCCCGGATGCACCCAATAGACGAGCGCGACCGACAGGACGACCATCGCCCCTGCGAAGGCCGCGACGGCGCGCTCCACCGAGAAAGGCCGGCCGGCGCGGCGGGCGTCCGAGCCTACGGGTCGTGTGTTCATCACTCAGCCTCCATACGTGCGGGGCTCGCACGTCATATTAGATAACGCTAATTTAAAAAGTTCTAATGCAACTTCCGGGCCTTCTCCGTCTCTAATGCTTCGAGCCGGCGGCTAGGCCGATCGTATCCGAATGGAATGTCGAGGACAGTCGCAGATCTACCTATGCAGACAGCGAAAAAGACCGCTCTCCCGATGATGAGCCGAGCCGAGCTCGAGCAGATGCGGCATCGCGCCGCAGAGGCCGCCGCGTTGCTGAAGGCGCTCTCGAACGAGAGCCGGCTGCTGATCCTCTGCACGCTCGCTGGACGCGAGATGTCCGTGTCGGAGCTGAACGAGCACATCCCGCTCAGCCAGTCGGCGCTGTCGCAGCAGCTCGCGGTGCTGCGCCGCGAGGGGCTCGTCGAGACGCGCCGCGAGGCGCAGGTCATCTACTATTCGGTCGCGCCGAGCAGCGCGTTGCGCGTGATCGAGGTGCTGCGGGAGCTCTACTGTCGGCGCCCCCGCCGGTCGCGCCGTCCGCGCGCCGGCCGGCCGTCCGGCGCGCCGTGACGCCGGCGCCGCATTACTGCATGAAGGACCGGGTGAGGTCTCGCAGCTCGTCCGCGTGCTCACCGAGCACGTCCGTCGGATGGCGGCCGTGCCATTCGGCCAGCCGATCGGCGACCGGGCAGAGCACCTCGTCGGTCGCACGCTCGGCGGCCAGGTGCTTCGCGACGATCAGCACGTCGGTGATGCTCGGCCCCTCGCTCTCGTGATCCAGATCGTCCTGGTGCTCGACGGCGTGCTGCAGCGTCTCGGGCAGCCCCCAGCTCGCGAGGATCAGCTTGCCGATCTCGCCCTGGAACGCCTGGGCGGTGCTTGCCAGCTCGGCGTCGGCGGTGCCGCCGATGCCCTCCGCCCGCATCACGATGTAGAGGCGCCCGAGCACGTGCAGCAGGCCGGCCAGCAGCGCCTCGTCCGGGTTGACGCCGGCGCAGTGCTTCGCGATTACGTAGCAGCGCACGGCGACCGCGATGCTCGTGCGCCAGATCGACTCGAGCTCCGCTTTCGCTGCGGGCGAGTACGTCCCGCGCAAACGCAGTTGCTGAATCGCGTACGCGACCGCGAGCGAGCGCACGAGGTTGAAGCCGAGCCGTGCGACGGCCGTCTTGAGGTCCGTCACCTCGGGGCCGCTCCGGCGGAACTGCACGGCGTTCGCCATCTGCACCGCACGCGCGGCGAGCGCGGGCTCCGAGCTCAACACCCTGACGACGTCCTCGGCGCTCGCCTCCGGCGACTCCATCGCGCGTTGCACGCGCAGCACCGCCTCCGGAAAGCCCGGCAGCTCGAGCCGGTCCTCCCCGATGTCCTCGGCGAGCCGCTCGGCCAGCCGGTCGTATGCGGATTCGGTCATGTTCCTCGTGCGGTCCCTCGCACCTTCCGCCTGCAGCGAGTACCTGGGCATAGTCGGCCGCTTCGCGTGGATCTTGAGCGGGCGGCTTGCGGGCCGCTATCTGCCGTGCTTGCCCTTCGGTATCCTGCAAACCGGCCGAGAACGGGGAGAAGCTCGATGAGGTTGCCGTTCGCCCGCGCGATCGTCGCCGGCGTTGCGACGCTCGTCCTGGCGGCCTGCCTCGCCGCGCCCGCACGTGCGCAGCCGCTCTCGCCGCCGCTCGGGCCGGGCGAGCGTATCCCCCGGGGCGAGCTCGAAGCATTCATCGACGGTGTCGTCCTCACCGCGATGGCCGAGCACCGGCTCGTCGGCGTCACCGTGTCCGTCGTGCAGGGCGGTGAGGTCGTGCTCGCGAAGGGTTACGGCTTCGCCGATCTCGAGAGCGGCCGCCGCGTCGATCCGGACGCGACGCTGTTTCGCGTCGGCTCGATCACGAAGACGTTCACGTGGATCGAGGTCATGCGGCTCGTCGAGGCGGGCCGGCTGTCGCTCGACGATCCGGTCAACGAGCACTTGCCTCCGGAGCTTCGCATTCCCGACCAGGGCTTCGACGAGCCGATCCGCGTGCGGCATCTGATGACGCACCAGCCGGGCTTCGAGGACCGCGTGTTCGGCGTGCTGTTCGTCCGCGATCCGAGCCGCATTCGGCCGTTGACCGCGTTCTTGCGCGAAACGCGCCCGAACCGCGTGCGCCCGCCCGGACAGTCGAGCGCGTACTCGAACTACAGCACCGCGCTCGCCGGTGCGATCGTCGAGCAGCTGACCGGCCGAGCGTGGCAGGACGCGATCGAGGAGGACATCCTCGAGCCGCTCGGCATGACGCATACGACCGGCCGCGAGCCTTATCCCGCGCGCGACGGGTTGCCGGCGCCGATGCCTGAGGCGCTCGCGGCGAACCTTGCGACGGGCTATCGCCGCGTCGGCGCGAGCCCCCGCCCGCAGCCGTTCGAGCACATCACCCAGCTCGCGCCCGCCGGCGCGATGTCGTCGACCGCGTCCGACATGGCGCGGTACATGCTGATGCTGCTCGGCGACGGGCGCCTCGACGGCGTGCAAGTCTTCGGCCCGGAGGCAGCGCGCGTGTTTCGTACGCCGATGACGTCGCTGCCGCCCGAGCTCGGCGCATGGGACGGCGGCTTCGCCGAGCTCCCCGCGCCCGGCGGGTTTCGGAGCTACGGCCACGACGGCGCGACCCTGCTGTTCTTTTCGAGCATGTCGCTGCTGCCGGAGCTCGATCTCGGGGTCTTCGTATCGACGAACAGCGCGGGCGGAGCGGCGCTCACGTCCGCGCTCACGCCGCTGCTCGTGCAAACGTTCTACGCGGCGCCGCTGCCCGCGCCTCTCGCCGGGCGGCCCGATGCGCTCCGCGAGATGGCCGCGTACGCCGGGCTATACCGGCCGACGCGCCGCAGGCACGGCGGCCTCGAAGGTTTCGTGATGCAGCTTCAGGCGATGCCCGTCGCCGTCACCGCGGACGGCTACCTCACGATGACGTTGCCGATCGGCCCCGCGCGCTTCGTGCCGACGGACGAGCCCGGACGCTTCCGCAATGCGGAGGCTCCCGGATTAGCGATATTCGAGCGCAAGGACGGGCGTTTGACGATCCCGAGCGTTGCGTTCGCCGCGGAGCGGCTCGGGCCGCTCGAGAGCCCCTCGACGCTGATGCTCGCGCTCGGGCTCACCGCGCTCGCGGCCGTCGGAACGGTGCTCGGCGGTTTCATGCGCATCGGGCGGATGTTGCCCACGACCGCGAGCCAGGCGCGCGCAGGGCGGCTTCAGATCGGCGCGGCGGTGCTGTGGCTCGCGAGCCTGGCGAGCATCGCGGTCGTCGCGACCGGCGCGACGACGAACCCGAACGCGCTGATCTACGACTGGCCTACCGCGGGCGTCCTCGCGTTCTCGACGCTCGCGCTGCTCGCGAGCCTCGCGACCGTCGGGCTCGCCGCGCTCCTGCCTCGGGCATTGCGCGACGCCGGCGGGTGGTCGCGCTGGCGGAAGGCGCGGGTCACGACGACGATGTTGGTGTTCGCCGCGTCCGCGGCGCTGCTGCTCGGCTGGGGCGCGCTCCAGCCGTGGAATCCGTAAGGACGTGGCGAAGCTGCTGCTCAACCTGCGGCACGTTCCGGACGACGAGGCGGACGAGATCCGCGCGCTCCTCGAGGAGCGCGAGATCGCATTCTACGAGACGCGGCCGAGCCTATGGGGCGTGTCGGCCGGCGGCATCTGGATCCGCCGTAACGAAGATCGGGCGACGGCGGTGCAGCTGTTGGCCGAGTATCAGCGCGAGCGGCACTCGAGGGCGCGAGCCGCGTACGAGGCGGCGAAGCGGGACGGCTCGGCGCGCACGACGTGGGGCACGATCCGCGAGAATCCGTTGCAGGCGATCGCCGTGCTGCTCGGCATCGCGATCGTGCTGGGGCTCACGGCGCTGCCGTTCGTAATGCTGAGGTGAGGGCGTGCCGCCGCGCGTTGCGGCTCACTCGTCCGACGTCCGCAGCGTGACGTTCCAGTAGCCGTCGTCGTCCTGCACGACGCGAACCTCCCAAGGACGACAGCAGACCGGGCAGTCCTCGACATAAGCCTGCTCGGCGCCGCCGCTCTCGTCGATCAGCACGTCGACGGGCTCGCCGCAGTAGGGACAGCTGTTCGTGATCGGCTCGGACATGCGAGGTTTCGGTGGTCGCGTGCGCTCTCCGGTTATTCTGCGGCCGCGCGGCGCCGGCGGCCAGCGATGCCGCGCGGGGGCTCGCCGGGCGGCTCCCTGCGCCGCGGTCAGTCGTACTACACTCAGCGACCAACCCATAACACGACCCAACGGGGGAACGTCATGCGTAGATGGCTCGGTATTCTCGCCGCCGGTGCGGTGCTCGCGGCTTCGAACGCCCACGCTCAGTCGGATCGAGGCGCGGCGCTCCCGCCGGACATCGATCCCGAGTCGTACTCGCGGTTGCCGGCGCTGACGCGCGATCAGCTCGACGAGGAGGGCAAGCGCGCGTACGACCACATCGTCGGCGACGGGCCGCGGCCGTTGACGGGACCGATGGCGGTCTCGATGTACAGCCCCCAGGTCGCGATCGCGTTCCAGCAGCTGAACCAGTACCTCCGCAACCACGGCGTCCTCGAGCCGCGCTACTACGAGGTCGCGATCCTGTGCGCCGCCTGGGAGTTCGAGCAGGCGTACGAGTGGTCGGCGCACGAGCCGGCCGCCCGCCGCTACGGCGCGCCGGACGCGGTGATCGACACGATCAAATACGATCGCGAGCCGGTGGGCCTCGAGAAGAAGGACGAGTTGATCATCCGATTCGCCCGCGCGCTGTTCCGCGACCACGAGGTCGACTCGGCGCTCTATGCCGAGCTCATCGAGCATTTCGGCCAGCAAGGCATGGTCGAGCTCGCGACGATCATGGGCGACTACGTGATGGTCGGCTTCGTGCTGACGGCCGCGGATCAGCGCGTGCCGCCGGGGCGGGAGGATACGCTGCCGAGGCGATGAGGCTGCGGGGCGGCGGGTTTGCCGCCGCTTCGCTCGAAACTTGCCGTACGCCGCGAATTCGACACTGGAAGCGCATATAGGACTGTGTAGAATTACAGTATAGACGCGAAGCCGGGGAGGGTCGGTCGATGAGCCTTCGGTCAGTGGCCTATGCAGCCGGCCTGTCCCCGACTCCCGAGCGCTCGATCGACGAGCTCGACGCCGCCATCTGCGAGCTCGCGCGCGGGATCAACGCGTCGACCTACCGGATGCTCGTGCTCGTGCGCGAGTTCGACGATCGCGCCGGCTGGGCGAAATGGGGTTGCCGGACCTGCGCCGAGTGGCTCGCGTTTCGCTGCCAGCTGTCGCTGTCGGCCGCGCGCGAGCAGGTCCGCACGGCACAAGCGCTGCGGACGATGCCGCTGATCGCGAAGGCGTTCGCGGACGGGCGGCTGTCGTACTCGAAAGTGCGCGCGCTGACGCGCGTCGTCGACCGGCGGAACGAGGAACGGCTGCTCGCGTACGCGCTGGAGGTGACCGCGGCGCAGGTCGAGGAGCGGTGCCGCGAGATGCGGAACGCCGCTCCGGAGTCCGTCGACGGTGCGATGCGCGCGTGGGAGCGCCGGTCGCTGACGCTGCGGCGCAATGCGGGTCGCGGCACGATGTCGATCCTGGTCGAGGTGCCGCTCGAGGACGGCGAAGTCATCGCGAAGGCGCTCGAGCGTGCGATCGAAGCGGGCGAGGCGGCGAGCGGCTACGAGTTCTCGCGCTGCGGGCCGTCGGAGCGCGTCGCGGACGGCGACCCGGCGCCGTCGACGCCGGGTAACGGCTGGCTCGCGCAGCAGGCGGATGCGCTCGTCGCGGTCGCGCGGGCGTATCTCGCGGGCGGCGGCGGTGCGGACGGGACGGAGCGAGCGTCGGCGTCGTCGGCGGACCACTATCAGGTCGTCGTGCACGTCGACGAGTCGGCCCTCCGCGGAGGGGCCGGACGCGCCGATCTGCCGGTCGAGACCGTGAAGCGGCTCAGCTGCGACGGCAGCCTGGTCACGGTCACGGAAGACGAGCGCGGCGTGCCGCTCGACGTCGGGCGAAAGCGCCGCACGGTCACGACGGCGTTGCGGCGCGCGCTCTGGGCGCGCGATCGCGGCTGCGCATTTCCCGGCTGCCATCGGAAGCGTTACGTCGACGGACATCACATCGTGCATTGGGCGCACGGCGGGGAGACGAGCCTCGACAACACCTTGCTGCTCTGCACGCACCATCACTGGTTGGTGCACGAGGGTGGGTTTCGGGTCTGGCGGGACGAGCAGGGCGCGTTGTGCTTCGAACGGCCCGACGGGCGCGTGATACCGCGGGGCGGCTATCGAGCGGAGGACATGCTCGACGATGCCGGCGCCGACGTGCAGATGGAAGCCGGACGTCCCTCCGCGGAGGTGCGCGATGCGCGCGGCGTCTACGTGCTGCGAGCGCTTCCCGTAGCTGCCCCGCCTTGACCGCAGGGGCGTCGCTGCCTCGCGCGTAGTAGCCACCAGTGTTAGGGCCGCCCGCGCGGCCTTCCCGGCTCGTCGCATCCGGGCATTGACTTACCGGTCAGTCTACCTGTTACTATACCGTTCAGTAACACTCAGCTCGAACGGACAACAGGGAGGCTCCATGAGAGGCAGCGCTGGGATCGGGTCGCTCGTCTTACTTGTCACCCTCACCGCGGCGGCGGTGGGGCTCGTCGGATGGAAGCAGGCATCGCTGGGCGAGGCGGCCGAGGAGGCCGAGCAGGCCGAGCCAGCCGAAACCGTCCGCGCCGCGGTCGCCCGGACGCGGGAGCACCGGCCGAAGGCCACGGCCATCGGCACGATCCTCGCATTGCGCTCCATCACCTTGCGCAACGAGCTCCCGGGCACGGTCGACGAGGTGATGTTGACGCCGGGCGCCATCGTCGAGGAAGGAGAAGTGCTGGTCGCGCTCGATGTGTCGGTCGAGCAGGCGGAGCTCCAGGCACTCCAAGCGCGGGCGGCGCTCGCGGAGTCGGTGCTCGAGCGCGCCCAGCGCTTGTACGCTCGGAACGCCATCTCCGAGGAGGAGGTCGACCGGGCGCGGGCCGAGCGCGACATCGCGCGCGCGGAGATCTCGCGCGTTCAGGCGATCATCCAGCGCAAGACGATCCGCGCGCCGTTTCGCGCCCGCGTCGGGCTCGCGGACGTGCACGCCGGTCAGTACCTGAACGAAGGCACGGTGCTGACGACGCTGCAAGGCGTCGCCGACGCGGCGCACGTCGATTTCGCCGTCGCGCAGCACGTGGCCGCGGCGCTCCGGCCGGGCGACGTCGTCGAGGTGACGGTCGACGGCCGCGTGCAGCCGATCGACGCCCGCATCGTCGCGATCGACGCGCGCGTCGACCGCGCGACGCGCAACGCTCAAGTGCGCGCGCGCATCGACGGCGCGAACGGTTATGCGCTCGCGCCGGGCGCTTCGGTGCGTGTCGCCGTGCCGGCGGGCGCCGCCCGGCCGGTCGTCGCGATTCCGGCGAGCGCCTTGCGCAAGGGGCCGGCGGGAGATCACGTGTTCGTGCTCGCGCGCGATCCGGACGGCCGGCACCGCGCGAGCGTGCGCACCGTCAGCAGCGGCCCGCTGCTTGGCGACGAGGTGCTGATAGAGGAAGGGCTCGCGGCGGGTGAGCTGGTCGCGGCCGCGGGCTCGTTCAAGCTCCAGGAGTCCGTGCTCGTCGCGATCGCGAACGAGCGCGAGCTCGCTCTCGCGGGCACGCCGGAGCCCCAACAACCGCCTCGCCTCGGCCGAGCGTTCTAGCTCGGGCGCCATAGCCTCGGAGAACCACTCATGCGCGCCTTCACCGACATCTTCATCAAGCATCCGGTGCTCGCCGCCGTCGTCAATCTCGTGATCGTGCTCGTCGGCTTCCGCGCGTTGACGGCGCTGCCCGTGCAGCAGTATCCGGACGTCGAAAGCTCGTCGATCGTGATCACGACGGTTTATACGGGCGCGAGCGCCGAAACCGTGCGCGGCTTCCTGACGACGCCGATCGAGCGCGCGGTCTCGGCGATCAGCGGCGTCGACTACGTCGAGTCGACGAGCCGCGCCGGGATCAGCACCGTAACGATCCGGCTCGCGCTGAACCACGACGCGACGGCCGCGCTCGCCGAGGTCATGGCGAAGCTGCAGCAGGTGCGCGCCG
>CAYWGQ010000098.1:0-14113 GCA_964457725.1 uncultured Gammaproteobacteria bacterium | reverse complement strand
CGACATGGCCGTCCGTGCCGGCTACTCCGCAGTCGTCTCGCACCGCTCGGGCGAGACGGAGGATGCGACGATCGCCGACATCGCGGCCGCGACCGGCGCGACGCAGATCAAGACCGGATCGCTGTGCCGATCCGATCGGCTCGCGAAGTATAATCAGCTGCTCCGGATCGAAGGGGCGCTCGGGACGCGAGCGGCATACGCGGGGGCGAGCGCTTTTCCGATGAAGCTGTGACCGACGCGGCGCGCATGCCGAGTCGGTCACGGCTCGACGGCCGCCCTTGCGGGGCGGCGGGGGGCGGGTGGTGCGCTGGCTGATGGGGTTTCTCGCGGTGGCGTTCGTCGGGCTGCAGCTCGAGCTGTGGTTTTCCGAGGACGGCCTGCGAGAGGTCTTCCGCCTCGAGGAGGAAGTCGAGCGGCGCAAGGAGGAGAACCTCACGCTCGCCGCCCGCAACGCCGCCCTCGAGGCCGAGGTAATCGATCTGAAGCAGGGGCTTGCCGCGGCGGAGGAGCGGGCTCGCAGCGAGCTCGGCATGGTCCAGCCCGACGAGACCTTCTATCAAATTGCGCCGGCCCCTCTCGCCCCGGATTGACCCGCGCGCGGCGCGTGCGCCGACGCCGATCGGCTACGGTTTTCGATCTCGCGACGACGTCGCTCGCCGCGAGCGACGCGCCGACGCTGAAGGATGCGATGACGCAGAAGGAGATGCGATGGCGGGGAAGGACGGCTCCCTGCGCAGGCGCCGACTCTTGCAGCAACCGGCGCGCGAACGCCGGTTCGTGCGCGTCTCAGGCGCGCCGCCGCAACAGAACGCAAAGCGCGCCGCCGCCCCCGAGCTCCGGCCGCGGTGCCGCGAACGCGAGCACCTCGTCCCACTGCGCGAGCCATCCCTGGACGCTCCCCTTCAACACCGGCCCGGCCGGCCCGGATCGCCGGCCCTTGCCGTGCACGACCCGCACGCAGCCGAGCCCGCGATCGGCCGCGTCCGCGACGAACGCCTTCAGCGCCTCCCGCGCCTCCGCCCGCGTCAGCCCGTGGAGGTCGATCTCGTCCTCGATCCGGAAACGGCCGCGCGCGAGCTCGCGCAGCGTCCGCGCGGCGATGCCGGGCCGGGCGTAGGCGACGTCGTCCGGATCGGCGGATGGCGCGAGGCTTTCGGCGACCACGGCCGCGTCCGCGGCGCGTTTCTGGCGCGCATGGGCTGTCGGCCGCGCGTGCCGCTCGACCCGCGGCTCGGCGTCGAGCGGTTTCACGCCGCGCATCGCTTCTGCGAACGCTCGACGATCTTCGCTGTCTTTCACGAGGCCGCCTCGGGGTGGTTGCGGTGCAGGCGGGAGTCCGTGACCGAACGCCGCGATAGGAGCGGCGTCTTTGCGCGATTATAGTGGCTCGACTCGGCGTTCCTCCAGGCACCACAGTGCGGATCTTGATCTCCAACGACGACGGTTACCAGGCGAAGGGCTTGCGCACGCTCGCGGCCGCGCTCGCGGATCTCGCGGAAATCATCGTCGTCGCCCCGGACCGCAACCGGAGCGGCGCATCGAGCTCGCTCACGCTCGAGACGCCGCTGCGGGTCGAGCAGGTGGAGCCGAACGTCTACTACGTGAACGGCACGCCGACCGACTGCGTGCACGTCGCGATCACCGGCCTTCTCGAGCCCGACCCCGACATGGTGATCTCGGGCATCAATCACGGCGCGAATCTCGGCGACGACGTGCTCTACTCGGGCACGGTGGCCGCCGCGATGGAGGGCCGGTTCCTCGGCGTGCCGGCGCTCGCGGTGTCGCTCGTGCTCGAGGAGGACGGCGGGCACTTCGAGACCGCGGCCGCGGTGACGCGGCGGCTCGTCGAGCGCATGATCGAGGATCCGCTGCCGAAGGACACGATCCTGAACGTCAACGTGCCGGACCTGCCGCTCGATGCGATCGCGGGCTTCGAGAGCACGCGGCTCGGCTTCCGCCACAAGTCCGAGCCCGTGATGAAGGCGCTCGATCCGAAGAACAGGCCCGTGTATTGGATCGGGCCCGCCGGTGCCGGGCAGGACGCGGGGCCGGGCACCGACTTTCACGCGATCGGCGAGCGGCGCGTCGCGATCACGCCGATCAAGGTGGATCTGACGGACCACAAGTCGCGCCCGCGGGTCGGCGAGTGGCTCGGTCGGCTCGAATGATCGACCAGAAGCTCTCCGGCATCGGCATGACGTCGGCGCGAACGCGCGAGCGGCTGATCGCGCGGCTTCGGGCGGAGGGCATCACCCACTCGGCCGTGCTCGAGCGGATCCGCTCGGTGCCGCGGCACATCTTCGTCGACGAGGCGCTGGCGAGCCGGGCGTACGAGGATACGGCGCTGCCGATCGGCTACGGCCAGACGATCTCGCAGCCGTACATCGTCGCGCTGATGACGGCGGCGCTGATCGCGGACGTGCAGCCGGGCGCGAAGCTCGGCAAGGTGCTCGAGATCGGCACCGGTTGCGGCTATCAGACCGCCGTCCTCGCGCCGTTCGCCCGCCACATATACAGTCTCGAGCGGATTCAGCCTCTGGTCAGGCGGGCTCGGGAGAATCTGGCGGCGGTGAACGTCACGAACGTGAGCTTGCGGCACGCGGACGGCTGGCACGGTTGGCGGAGCCAGGCGCCGTTCGACGCGATCCTGGTCGCGGCCGCGCCGGAGGAGATTCCGCGGGCGTTGCTCGAGCAGCTCGACGACGGGGGCCGGCTCGTGATTCCGATCGGCCTGCGCGGTCGGCAAAGCCTCGTCTCGGTGGTCCGCGACGGGGAGGAGTTTCGCCGGCGCGAGATCGCACCGGTCAGCTTCGTGCCGTTCGTTGCAGGAACCGAAGATTGAAAATCTTCTCGCCGCTGTACGACCGGGTGCTTTCGTGGGCCGGCCACCGGCACGCGGAGCGCTATCTGTTCGCGATGAGCTTCGCCGAGTCGTCGTTCTTTCCGGTGCCCCCGGACGTGCTGCTCGCGCCGATGACGCTCGCGCGCCCGGAGCGCGGTTGGCGTTTCGCGTTCTGGACGACCGTCGCGTCCGTGCTCGGCGGCATGGCGGGCTACGTCATCGGTTGGCTCGCGCTCGATGCGGTCGAGCCGATCCTCCGCTCGTCCGGCTATTGGGATACGTATCTCCGCGCGAGCCTGTGGTTCGAGACCTGGGGCTTCGCGTCGATTCTCGTCGCCGGATTCTCGCCGATCCCGTACAAGGTGTTCACGATCGCGACCGGCGCGTTGCAGTACTCGCTGCCCCTGTTCGTGCTCGGCTCGATCATCGGCCGCGGCACACGGTTCTTTCTCGTCGCGGCACTGTTGATCTGGGGCGGGCCGCGGATGGAGCGGCACCTGCGCCGGCACATCGACACGCTCGGGTGGTTGACGGTCGCGGCGATCGCGATCGCCTACGTCGTCTGGCGGCTGACATGAGAGCCCTCTGCGCCGCCGCGCTGCTCGTCGTCGCCGGCTGCAGCAGCTCGATGTACCAGCAAGTTCCCCGCGGCAGTGCGCCGCCGACGCCGGACGTGCACATCGTGCGCTCGGGCGACACGCTCTATTCGATCGCTCGCCGCCATCGGCTGGATCCCGCCGAGGTGGCCCGGTGGAACCGGCTCGCGGATCCCGACCGCCTATACGTCGGCCAGCGGCTGCGCCTGACGCCGCCGGCGGGCGCCGCCGGGCAGCGTGCCGCGGGCGACGCGCGCACGGCGTCGCGAGCGGGCTCGCGCGACGGCAACGCGGCGGCCCGCCCGGCCGCGCGCTCGGCGCCGCGCAGCGTGCCGGTCACGGCCGCGCCGCCGCCCCCGTGGCAGTGGCCGACCGACGGGCGCGTCGTCGCCGAGTTCGGCGCGGCCGGCGGCATCCCGACCGGCATCGGCATCGCCGGTCGCAGCGGGCAGCCGGTGCGCGCCGCCGCGGACGGCCGCGTCGTCTATGCGGGGCGAGGGCTGATCGGCTACGGGCAGCTCGTGATCATTCGCCACAACGAGACGTACTTGAGCGCGTACGGCTACAACAGCGAGCTCTTGGTCGCGCAGGGACAGGAGGTTCGCCGCGGCGCGCAGATCGCGACGATGGGGCTCGGCCCCGGCCGCGAGCCGCGGCTGCATTTCGAGATCCGCCGCGACGGCGTGCCGGTCGATCCGCTGCTGTTCCTGCCGTCAGGGCGCCGTTGAGCCGCTCGCCGCGTTCACGAGCGCGGCGACGACGCGCCGGCCCTCGTGCACGAGCACGTTGTAGGTGCGGCAAGCCGCCGCGGTCGACATGATCTCGACGCCGACGCCGCGTGCCGCGAACGCGGCCATCAGGTCCAAGTCCGGCAGCCGCTGATCGAGCCCGGTGCCGATGACCACGACCTCGGGGTCGAGCGCGAGCGCCGGCTCGAGGTCCGCGCTCGTGAGCTCGGCCGGCTCGGCCGGCGTCCACTGCTCGAGGCTCTCGGCCGCGACGATCACGTGACCTTCGATCCAGCGCTCGGCGATGCGGATGCGGCCCGGCTCCCAGGCGGCGATCAGATTGGCGGCGGAGATTTCGCGGCTGAATTGCATGGCGGCGATCGGGTCGGGGGGAGCGACGATTATAGCGAGCGTGCCCGGGGCGGCGCCGCAATTTGCTACACTGCGCGCCCACGTTTTCCCTCGCCTCACCCACGGACGACCGACATGGAACCCGGCCAAATTGGCGCTGAAATCGCTTCGCTCGAGGAGCGGGCGACCGCTTTGCGGAGGTATCTTTGACTACGACGCGAAGCGCGAGCGGCTCGAAGAGGTAGAGCGCGAGCTCGAGGACCCTGCGGTGTGGTCCGATCCGGAGCGCGCGCAGGCGCTCGGGCGCGAGCGCGCTGCGCTCGAGGACGTGATCGTCGCGCTCGACCGGATCGGCAAGACGCTCGGCGAGACGGCCGAGCTCTACGAGCTCGCACGCGAGGAGCGCGACGAGGCGGCGCTCGAGGACGTCGGGCGCGAGGTCGAGCGCATCGCCGCGGATCTCGGCAAGCTCGAGTTTCGGCGGATGTTCGCGGGGCCGATGGACGCCCGCAACGCCTTCCTCGACATCCAGGCGGGCTCGGGCGGCACCGAGGCCCAGGACTGGGCCGAGATGCTGCTCAGGATGTATCTGCGCTGGGGAGAGTCGCACGGCTTCGAGACCGAGCTGCTCGAGGCATCGCCGGGGGAGGTCGCGGGCATCAAGAGCGCGACCGTGCATTTCCGCGGCGAGTACGCATACGGCTGGCTTCGAACCGAGACCGGCGTGCACCGGTTGGTTCGCAAGTCGCCGTTCGACTCGGGCCACCGCCGGCACACATCCTTCGCCGCGGTGTTCGTCTCGCCCGAGCTCGACGACGACATCGAGATCGAGGTGAATCCCGCCGACCTGCGGATCGACGTGTACCGCGCGAGCGGCGCCGGCGGCCAGCACGTCAACAAGACCGAGTCCGCGGTTCGGATCACGCACTTGCCGACCGGGATCGTCGTGCAATGCCAGAACGATCGCTCGCAGCACAAGAACCGTGCGACCGCGATGGCCCAGCTCAAGGCGAAGCTCTACGAGCTCGAGCAGCAGAAACGGCGCGAGCAGGCCGCGTTGGTCGAGGAAGGCAAGGCGGACATCGGCTGGGGCAGCCAGATCCGCTCATACGTGCTCGACCAATCGCGCGTGAAGGATCTGCGGACCGGCGTCGAGGTGAGCCAGCCGGACGCGGTCCTCGACGGCGACATCGACGAGTTCCTCGAGGCGAGCTTGAAGCAGGGCCTGTAGCGTCAGGCGGACGGTGAGCGGATGAGCGACAGGGAGCAGGACGAGGATCGGCTGGTCGGGGAGCGGCGCGCGAAGCTCGCGCGGCTGCGCGAGCGCGGCGAGGCTTTTCCGAACGACTTTCGCCGCAACGCGCTCGGCGGCGAGCTCGTCGCCGCGTACGGTGCGCACTCGCCCGAGGTCCTCGAGCGCGAGCGCGTCGAGGTCCGCGTGGCGGGCCGCATGCTCGCGAAGCGCGTGATGGGCAAGGCGAGCTTCGTGAAGCTCCAGGACCGCTCGGGGCAGATCCAGGTTTTCGTGCAGCGCGAGCGGTTGGGCGAGGCGCTCTACGCCGACTTCAAGAAGTGGGACGTCGGCGACATCCTCGCCGCGAGCGGCGAGCTCTTCAAGACGAACACGGGCGAGCTGTCGGTCAATGCGGCCGAGCTCCGGCTGCTCGTGAAGTCGCTCCGCCCGTTGCCGGAGAAGTGGCACGGCATCGTCGATCCGGAGCTGAAGGTCCGGCAGCGTTACGTCGATCTGATCGTCAACGAGGAGACGCGGCGCGTCTTCGAGATCCGCAGCCGGCTGATCCGCTTCCTGCGCGCGTTCCTCGACGCGCACGATTTCACCGAGGTCGAGACGCCGATGATGCATCCGATTCCGGGCGGCGCCGCCGCCCGGCCATTCGAGACGCATCACCACGCGCTCGACATGACGCTGTATCTGCGGATCGCGCCCGAGCTCTATCTGAAGCGCCTGCTCGTCGGCGGGTTCGAGCGCGTGTACGAGCTGAACCGCGTGTTCCGCAACGAGGGCTTGTCGACGCGCCACAATCCCGAGTTCACGATGCTCGAGCTCTACCAGGCGTACGCGGACTATCGGGACGTGATCGCGCTGACCGAGACGATGGTCCGCGAAGCCGCGCGGCAGGTGCTCGGCACGACGTCGATCGAATACCAGGGCGAGCGCTACGAGCTCGGCGAGCGCTTCGAGCTGCTCGAGTTCGAGAAGGCGCTGCTCGCGCAGAACCCGAGTCTCGACCCCGCGAAGGTCCGCGACCCGGACGCGCTGCGTGCGCGCGCGGCCGAGCTCGGCCTCGACGTCGACGCGGCCGCCGGCCCCGGGAAGCTGCAGTTCGAGATCTTCGAGAAGACGGTCGAATCGCGCCTGCGCGGCCCCGTCTTCATCGTGCGCTATCCGGCCGAGGTGTCGCCGCTTGCGAGGAAGAGCGACGACGATCCGTTCCTGACCGATCGCTTCGAGCTTTTCATCGGCGGCCGCGAGCTCGCGAACGGCTTCTCGGAGCTGAACGACCCGGAGGAGCAGGCCGAGCGATTTCGCGCGCAGGTCGCGCTGAAGGCGCGCGGCGACGAGGAGGCGATGCTGTTCGACGCGGACTACATCCGCGCGCTCGAGTACGGGATGCCGCCGGCCGGCGGGCTCGGCGTCGGCGTCGACCGGCTCGCGATGCTGCTGACGAACTCGCCGTCGATCCGCGACGTCCTGCTTTTCCCGCAGCTGAAACCGGAGTAGGAGCGGCTGTCAGCCGCGACTCTTCGGTAGGCTTCGCGCCCCGCGTCGCATGCGTTGCGGGGAGTCGCGGCTGGACAGCCGCTCCTACCCGGAGCGTTGCGGGGAGTCGCGGCGAGCGGCCGCTCCTGCCTTATCGGCCGCTCAGCCGCTCGCGATCGCGACTTCGACGATGCCGAGAACCACGATCGCGATCGGGCTCGCCTTCGCGAGCAGCACGAGCGTGCGCATCGCGCGTTCCGCGAGCAGGCTGATCGCAAGAATCAGAACCGGGTGCAAGCCGAACCAGACGATGAGCCCGATATCGCCTGGCTCGCGCGCGGCGAGGTAGGCGACGCTGGCCGCGAGCGTGCCCCAGCCGGCCCACCGCAACGCGCCGTGCGACGCGAGCGGCAAGTGGGCCTCGGCCGCGCGGCGGTGCTGCGGATGAGTGAGGCAGATCAGCGCGAAGCCGAGCCAGCTCAACAGGGCCCCGATTACCGCCGTCACGTCTCGGCTCCGACGGCGGCCCCGATCGGAGCCGGGCCGCGGAATCTGAGGAGGCAGACCGCTGCGATCGTCGCTGCGGCGAGCAGCACGAGATTGAATCCGAGCATCGTTCCGTCGCCGCTCCGGACGGCGCTCGCGAGCCCGTAGCCGCCCAATGCCTCGCAGACGAACGGCAGCGTCCCGAACAGCGCCGCGATCGCCGCGAGGAGATGCCGAATGCTCGTCTCGGGCCGGCGGACCGCCGCATAAGCGGCCGCGATCGCGAGCGTCGCGAAGAAGATGTCCTGCTCCCATGACGCGCGGCCGTCGAGGCCCGCGGGCAGCAGCCGGTTGGCCCAGAAGTAAACGCCGATCGCGACGGGAAGGCCGAGGATCACGCCCCAGTTCAGCCGCTCGACGAGCGTGTGGGCCCTGATCTGCCCGGGGCTCCGGCGTTTGCGCTCGCCGCGCTTCTGCGCCCAGATCACGAGGCCCGTCGCAATCATGGCCGTGCCCACGAGGCCGGAGACGAAGTAGAGCCAACGCAGGAACGCTCCGGCGAACAGCCCTTCGTGCAGGTTCACGAGCGCCATGCGGACGTCCTTGGCGAAGCCGTCGGTCAGCGGCGCGTCGAGCGGCTCGCCCGTGCTCGTCGCGTAGTAGAGCCGGTCGCTGCGCGCGACGCTCGGACCGATCATGCGAATCAGCCGCGTGACGGACGCCGCGTCGTTCGGGTGATACACGGTGACGAGCCGGATGGCATGGTCCTCGCCGAGCCTCCGGGCCGCGTGATCGAGTATGAGGGCGAGGTCGACGGCAGGCGCCTGCACCCCGGTCGGCTCGATGTGACTCGGACCGAAAAACTCGTCGCTGAAGGCCTCGTAGGCCGGCCGCTCGTCACCGTACTCGGCCGCGAACGGGATCGGCATGTACGTCGACTGCAAGAACAAGAGTCCGCTGTACGTGATCATCAGGTGGAACGGCAGCGCTGAGACCGAGAGCAGGTTGTGCAGGTCGAGCCATGAGCGGCGTCCCTTGCCGGGACGGAACGTGAAGAACTCGACGAAGATTCGCCTGTGCACGACCACGCCCGAGACGAGCGCGACGAGCATGACCATCGAGACGATGCAGACGATCCAATACGCAAGCTCGATCGGCAGGTAGTGAAGCCGGAAGTGGAGCTCGTACAGCCACTGGCCGCCGCCCGTGCTGCGGGTGTCGACCCGGTTGCCGGCGAGATCGAAATCGGCCTCGCCGGCGCCCCCCGCCCCCTGCCATTCGACGTGCAGATAGGGGTTGCGCGTCTCCGGCAGCGTCAGCGTCCACTGGCGCGCGGACGGCGCTTCGCGGTCGAGCAGCGCCTGTGCCGCGGCGATCGCTTGCGGATACGGCACGAGCTCGCCCTGATACGGCAGCTCGGGCTTCATCCAGCGGTCGATCTCGACGTCGAAATAGCCGAGCGTGCCCGTCAGGAAGATGAAGTAGAGCAGCCAGGACACGACCAGGCCCGACCAGGTGTGCAGCCACGCCATCGATCTGCGGAAGCTCCCGAACATCACGCGAGCCCCGAGCCCGTGAGCCGAACGACGACGAGCATCGCTGCGGCGCTTACGGTCAGCACGGCCGCGAGCTTGCCGAGCGAGCGAGCCGCGAACGCCGCGACGATGACGGCCGTGTGCACGAGGAACGCGAGCACCACGCCGGCGATGACGCGGTCGGCCCGTGCGCCGCTCACGACGGAGGCGACGAACACGGCCGCGAGGCTCGCGTAGAAGTAGCCGGCTACCCCGCCGATCAGGACGCGGAGCAGGACGTTCGCGGGTGAGGGTCGAGCGCTGGCCATCCGTGTAGGTGCGTGCCTCGTCGTTCGCATGCCGGGCCGGTTTCCGACCGGGGGCGGCACTGTAAACCAAAATCCCGGGAAACGGCCGGTTAACCCCGGGCTTAACCGTTAATAACGCGCGTTAACTGGGTCCGCCGGGAGACGGTCGTTACTATGCCGCCCCCGCAACGGTAGCGCACGAAAGGAGGCGTCGAATGAAGCAGCAGGCTCGAGGCGGTTGCCGCGTCTCGGCCGCGGGCTGCATGCCCGCAGTCGGCAGCAGGGCCGGACGCACGATGCTCGTCGCGGCCGGCGTCGCCGCAGCCCTCGGCGCGACGGCCGAGGCGCAGGAAACGGTCGGGCCGCTCGAGGAAGTGATCGTGACGGCTTCGGGCCGCGAGGAGCCGTTGTCGCAGGTCGCGAGCACGATTCAAATCTTCTCCGCCGACTCGATTCGGCGCTCGACGGCGCAGTCGATCACGGATCTGCTCGCCGAGCACGCCGTCGGCTTCTTTAGCGAATGGACGCCGGCGCAGACGAGCATCAACTTGCGCGGCGGGTCCTCCGACGGCCAGGGCCGCGACTTCCGCGGGCAAGTGCTCGTCCTCGTGAACGGTCGGCGTGCCGGCTCGGCGAACCTCTCGAAGCTGAGCCTGAAGGACGTCGCGCGTATCGAGATCGTGCGGGGGCCGGGCTCCGTGGCCTACGGCACGCAGGCGATGGGGGGCGTCATCAACGTCATCACGCAGCGCGGCGTCGACGCCGACGGCGGCATGGTGGAGCTCGGCGCGGGATCCTGGGACCTCGCGAGCGTGCACGCCTCGATCGGCGGGGAGAACGGCGCGTTCGACTACTACGTCGGCGGCGGGGCCTCGTCGCGGGACGATTACGAGTCGGGCAAGGGCAGCGTCGAAAGCCCGATCGCGAACACCGGCTGGGAGCGCCGGGGCGCGCTCGGCGCGTTCGGCTGGCAGCTCGAGCAAGGGCGGCTCGATCTGACCGTGCGCAGCGACGGCATCTACGACGCGGGCTTTCGCGGCTCGTCCTGGGACGTCGACAACGTCGGCGACCGTTACAACCAATCGATCGACTTCTCCTATCGCCGCGACCTGGAGGAAGGCTGGCTCGATCTGCACACCTACGTCGTGCGCGACGTCGACGACTTCTACTGGGGCTCGGAGGCGAGCGGCGTCGATCTCGACCACAACCGGCGCGACCTCGACATCACCGGGCTGCGCGCGGCTTGGAACCGGCGGTTCGGCGACACGGACCTGCTGGCGGGCCTCGACGTGGAGAAGAGCAGGCTGCGCAACGAGCGCGACCGCGTGCTCTTGAGCGGCGCGACGGGGATACTCGCGCCGTTCGACAACGACCAGGACGAGACGGTCTACGGCCTGTACTTCGAGGCCGTCCAGCATCTCGCCGACGACCGGCTGGCGCTCCGCGGCGGCGCGCGGCTGACCGACGGCGAGACGACTATCCTGCCGACGCCGGGCCGCGACGACCTGTTGCGCAAGACGGCCGATTACGACAGCGCGGACTATAGTGTCGGGCTCACCTACGCAATCTCCCCCGGACTGCGGCTCCGGGCGGGCTATGCGACCGGCTTTCGCGCCCCGACCGGCACGGAGCTCGCGGCCGATTTTCCGCTCGTTCTCGGCGGTCAGATCATCGGCAATCCGAACCTCGGCCCCGAGACGAGCCGGCAGCTCGAGGTCGCGATCTCGACCGAAGGCCGGCGCGTACGCAGCGAGTGGGCGCTGTTCCGGACCGAGATCGACGACCGGATCGGCACCGAGGTGATCGGCACGGTCGGCGGCTTCGACCGCTCACAGTACGTCAACAACGACGGTGCGATCGTGCTGCGGGGCCTCGACGTGCTGATCGACTTCGACCACGGCGGCGCCCTCGGGGACGGTTGGGAGTGGAGCAGCTTCCTCTCGGGCAGCTATCACTTCGATATGAAGGACGAAGGGGCGTCGCCGGCCGCCGAGACGGACAAGCCCGACCGCATCTACGAGTACCAGGCCGGCGTCGGCACGCGAATCGGCCGCAGCGACAAGTGGTCGCTGCAGCTGTCCGGGACGTTGCGGGGGCCGATGTGGTGGGATACCGAGGAGCGGCTCCTGATCCCCGACTTCGAGCCGCATCGCGCCTTCATCCACAAGAAGGGCGCGTTCTGGGTCTGGAACCTCAAGGCGAGCGTGTTCCCGAGACCGGGCTGGCGTGTCTCGGCGAGCATCGAGAACCTGCTCGACGAGAACGAGCATCCGATCTTCTTCGCGCTCAATCGGGACCCACTGGTCTCGGACCTCGCATTCTCGAACGGCGGCCTCGGCAACAGCATGCCGGGACGAAGCTACACGATCGGGCTCAGGATCGACTTCTGAGTCCGCACCGTCAAGGAAGCGGGTAGGGGAGCGGCTGCTCGGTCAGCGGGGCGCCGTCGAGGAAGAGCGGGCGGCCGCGCGCGTCGTTCGCGACGACGGCGAGCAGCTCCGTGCGCTCGCCCGCGCGCGCCGCGGTGACGAGCTCGCCCGCCGCGGCGCCGTCGTCGCCGACGAGCTCCGCGCCCGGCGCGGCTTCGAGCGGCCGGTCCGCCGTGAAACGCCGCATGCGCCGCTTCACGCTGCCGAGGTGATGCGCGCGCGCGATGATCTCTTGGCCGGGATAACAGCCCTTCGTGAAGGAGATCGCTCCGAGAGCGTCCAGGTTCAGCATCTGCGCGACGAAGCGGCCGGCGAGCTCGGGGCCTATCGTCGGTAGCCCGGCGCGGATCGCTGCCGCCGCGGCTTCCTCGGGCGTGCCTCGGCGGAGGTCGGCCGCGAGCGCCTCGAGCGCGGCTGCGCTGCCGAACGCATGCCAGAGGTCGGGGCCCGCATTGACGACGGCGAGCCCATCCATCGCGACGAGCGCGTCACGCGTCTCGGGCAGCGGCGCCGCCCCGGCATGGGTTTCGCCGCCTCCGACGAGTGCTGCCGCCGCCAAGCCGTCGGCCGCCGCGAGCCGGACCTCGGCGCGCAGCACGAAACGGCCGAGATCGCGCGTCAGCGCGTCCGGCGAACCGCCCGGTGCGGCGAGCACGAAGCGCTCGGGTCGCCGCAGCACGCGGAAGAGCGCACGCACCCGGCCGCGCGGATCGTGCCACCCGGCGAGCGGCGCGCGGTCCACCGCGAGCTCCGCGACGTCCTGCGAAAGCTGCGCGTGCAGAAACGCGGCTGCGTCGCGGCCTTCGACCGCGATCGATGCGACGTCCGTCATCGGGCAAAACATCAAGCTCATGCGTGCGCCTGCGGCGTGTTTCTGGCAAACTTTAGCGATGCCGAAGGAGCCCCAACAAGAGCCGCGGAGCGAGCAAAGCGCGTCCCGACCGGCCCCGGGGCACGATCCGGAGCGAGAGAGCGCGCCGCGCGAGATCGGCGGTCCGAAAGGCCCCGAGCCGACCCGCTACGGCGATTGGGAGCGAGCCGGCCGGTGTATCGATTTCTGAGCCACGCGGCCGTTCGGCGCCGCGAGGCGCGATAGGAGCGGCCGGGCGCCGCGAACGGAACCCTTAGGAGAGCGATCGGATGCAGAGGGTCGAGCGGCCCTTGTCGCCGCACCTGCAGATTTACCGTTGGCGGATCACGATGTGGCTGTCCTCGCTGCATCGTATCTCTGGCTTGCTCCTCACGCTCGGCGCGTTCGTCTTCGCGATCTGGCTGATCTCGCTCGCGAGCGGTCCGGACGCCTACGGCTCCGCGCAAGCGTTCTTCGGCAGCGGCTTCTTCAAGCTGCTCGCCGCGCTCTGGGCGCTCGCGTTCTTCTATCACATGCTGAACGGCGTTCGGCACCTGCTCTGGGATGTCGGCTACGGCTTCGAGCGGCCGCAGATCCGCAAGACCGGCTGGACCGTGATCGTGCTCGCGCTGCTCGCGTCCGTGCTGTTCATTTCGCTCGCCATCTTTTGAGGATCCTCCGTTGAATCTCGTCACACCGCTGAATCGGGTGTTGGGGCTCGGCACGGCCGGCGGCGCCGGCGAGCACTGGTGGGTGCAGCGGCTCACGGCCGTCGCCCTCGTGCCCCTCGGTTTGTGGCTCGCGGCCTCGCTCGTCGGTCTGGACGACTACTCCTACGCCGCGATGGTCGCTTGGATCCGGGAGCCCGTGACGAGCATCCTGCTGATCCTGTTCGCGCTCACGGCGACGTATCACTCCCATCTCGGGCTGCAGGTCGTGATCGAGGACTACTTGCACGCGAAGGCACTGAAGTTCGGTGCGCTGCTGCTGTCGACGTTCGGTCATGCCGCGCTCGCGGTCGCGGCGGTCTTCGCCGTGCTACGTATCGCTTTCGGACCCGCGC
Organism: uncultured Gammaproteobacteria bacterium; assembly: GCA_964457725.1. Classification (GTDB taxonomy): domain Bacteria; phylum Pseudomonadota; class Gammaproteobacteria; order Steroidobacterales; family Rariloculaceae; genus FEN-1219. The sequence continues at coordinate 224 of CAYWGQ010000098.1, read as the reverse complement.
AATGACGAAGGAATACGAGTTCATCGATCACAGCTACGACGTGGTCGTCGTCGGCGCCGGCGGCGCCGGGCTCCGCGCGACGCTCGGTCTCGCCGAGCAGGGCTTGTCGACCGCCTGCCTGAGCAAGGTGTTTCCCACCCGCAGCCACACGGTCGCGGCGCAGGGCGGCATCAGCGCCGCGCTCGGCAACATGGGCGAGGACGACTGGCGCTGGCACATGTACG
>CAYWGQ010000097.1:7374-14283 GCA_964457725.1 uncultured Gammaproteobacteria bacterium | reverse complement strand
CTGCACGAGGTGGGCTCGCTGAACCCGGACGGCATCGAGATCAAGGAGCACAAGGATGCGAACGGCAAGCCGCTCGACGGCATCGCGTTCCATCCGTATCACACGAGCAAGGACCTCGTGATCGTCATCGTGTTCCTGATCCTGTTCTCGGCGGTCGTGTTCTTCGCGCCGGAGATGGGCGGCTACTTCCTCGAGCACGCGAACTTCGAGCCTGCCAACCCGCTGCAGACGCCCGAGCACATCGCGCCGGTGTGGTACTTCACGCCGTTCTACGCGATTCTGCGTGCGGTGCCGGACAAGCTGCTCGGCGTCTTGCTGATGGGCGCGGCCGTGCTGCTGTTCTTCTTCCTGCCGTGGCTCGATCGCTGCCGAGTGAAGTCGATCCGCTACCGGGGCTGGACCTACAAGCTCGCGCTCGGCGTGTTCGCCGTGAGCTTCCTCGCGCTCGGCTACCTGGGGCTCCAGCCCGCGACCGGCATCTACACCAACCTCGCAAGGGTGTTCACGGTGCTCTACTTCGCGTTCTTCGTGCTGATGCCGTTCTACACACGGCTCGAGCGTACGCGCCCGGTTCCGGCGAGGGTCACGAAGTGAGCGCCCCGAGCGTGGCGGGACGTCGCTTCCTCGGCGCGGCGCTGGCGGCGGCGAGCCTGCTGCTCGCCGGCGCTGCAACGGCGCAGCACGCGGCCTTCGAGCTCGAGCCGGCGAATCACAACATCGCGAACACGGCCTCGCTGCAGCGCGGCGCGAAGTATTTCGTGAACTATTGCCTCGGCTGCCATTCCGCGCAGTACGTGCGCTACAACCGTCTCGCGCGCGACCTGCAGTTGACCGAGGATCAGCTGATCTCGAACCTGATGTTCACCGGCGAGCAGGTTCACGACACGATGTCGATTGCGATGCGCTCGGACGACGCGACGCGGTGGTTCGGGACGACGCCGCCCGACCTCTCCCTGATCGCACGGGCGCGGGGCACCGACTACATCTATACGTTCCTGCGCAGCTTCTACGAGGATCCGTCGAGCCAGACGGGGGCCGACAACCTCGTGCTGCCGAACACGGCGATGCCCCACGTGCTCTGGGAGCTGCAGGGCATCCGCCGCGCGGTCTTCACGGAAGACGCCGAGCATGGCGGGTTGCCGGTCTTCGAGCGCTTCGAGGTCGTGGTGCCGGGCGAGCTGAACGAGGAGGAGTACGATCAGGTCGTCCGTGATATCGTGAACTTCCTGGCGTACATCGGCGAGCCGATGCAGCGCGAGCGGCAGGCGCTCGGCATCCGCGTCATCGCGTTCTTGCTCGTGTTCCTGCTGATCGCGTATCTCTTGAAGAAGGAAATCTGGAAGGACGTCACTTGAGCAGCAGCCGCGGGGCCTACATCGGAGCTTCCGAGGGCTTGCGCGGCGCATTCCGCGCCTCCGCCCCGTGATGACGTTATTCTCAAAGCCGGCCGATCCCTGGAGCCATCGCACGCGGCTCGTGCTGGCCGAGAAAGGCATCAGCATCGACGTCGTCGACGTCGACGACGGGCATCTTCCGGAGGATCTGCTCGACCTGAACCCGTACAACAGCGTGCCGACGCTCGTCGATCGCGACCTCGTGCTCTACGACTCGCGGATCATCATGGAGTATCTCGACGAGCGTTTTCCGCATCCGCCGCTCATGCCCGTCGATCCGGTCACACGCGCGCAGTTTCGGCTCGCGCTGTTCCGTATCGAGAAAGACTGGTACTCCCTCGCCGAGGAGATCGCGCTCGGCGGGGACCGCAAGCCGGTGACGCGCGCCGTCAAGGCGCTCGAGGAAAGCATCCTGTCGAGCGTCGAGATCTTCGCGGCGAAGAAGTTCTTCTTGAGCGACGAGTTCTCGCTCGTCGACTGCACGATCGCGCCGATCCTCTGGCGGCTGCCGCTCTTCGGCATCAAGCTGCCGCCGCAGGCGCGCCCGATCCAACGCTACATGGACGAGGTGTTCTCGCGCCCGTCGTTCCGGGCCAGCCTGACAGAGCTCGAGCTGGAGATTCGCCAATAGCCGCGCGCTAGCGCTTCGGGAGCACCGATGACGGACGCATCGGCCGCCACCTCCCAAAGGCCCTACCTGATCAGGGCCATGCACGAGTGGATGAGCGACAACGGCTTCACGCCGCACCTCGTCGTCGACGCGGCGACCGCGGGCGGCGGCGTGCCGGCCGAGCACGTGCGCGACGGCAAGATCGTGCTGAACGTAGGCTATGCCGCGACGCGCAACCTCGAGCTCGGCAACGAGCGGATCGGCTTCGAGGCGCGGTTCGGCGGCGTGCCGCGCCGCCTCGACTTCCCGGTAGAGGCGGTGCTCTGCATCTACGCTCGCGAGACCGGGCAAGGCATGATCTTCGCGGGCGATGCGCCGAGCGGTCCGGACGCGCCTCCGCCCGGTCCGGACGCACCGCCGCCGAGCGGCGCGCCGCCCGCCGGCGGCGATCGCCCGAAGCTCACCGTCGTCAAATAGCGTCGCGACGTTTCGTCTTCGGTGCGCCGTCTTCGGTAGGAGCGGCTGTCCAACCGCGACCGCCGCAACGCGAACGCCGGCACGACGCTGAAGATCGCGGCTGGACAGCCGCTCCTACCGGAGGGCGCCGTGGTCAGCGCTGATCGAGCAGCTCGGCGTCGATCAGATCGCAGAGGCAGTGGATGATCAGCAGGTGCACTTCCTGGATGCGGCATGTCCGCTCCGCCGGCACCCGCAGCTCGATGTCGCCCGCGCCGAGGCTGCGCGCGATCGCGCCGCCGTCTCGCCCGGTCAGCGCGACGACCTTCAGATTGCGGCCGTGCGCCGCCTCGATCGCGCGCACGACGTTCGGCGAGTTGCCCGACGTCGAGATCGCGAGCAGCACGTCGTGCGGCTGCCCGAGCGCTCGCACCTGCTTCGCGAACACGTCCGCGAAATCGTAGTCGTTCGCGATCGACGTCAGCGTCGAGCTGTCCGTCGTCAGCGCCATCGCCGGCAGCCCCGGCCGCTCGAGCTCGAAGCGATTCAACAGCTCGCTCGAGAAGTGCTGCGCATCGGCCGCGGAGCCGCCGTTGCCGCACGAGAGGATCTTGCCGTCGTCGAGCAGGCAGCGCGTCATCAGCCGCGCGGCCGCGGCGATCTGCGGCGCGAGCACGATCGCTGCCTGCTTCGTCTCGATGCTGTCCTGAAAGTGATTGACGACCCGTTGTTCCATCGCACGCACCGCCGAACGTTCGCGACACTCTAGCGTCGCCGCGCGCCGCGCTTCAACTGGCGTCGAACGCGTGACGGATCCACACGACCTCCGGCTCGGCCGTGTCGATCGCGTCGATCGCGACGACGTCGAATCGCAACGGCCTGTCGCGGAGCTCGGGCTCGCGGAGCAGCAGATAGCGGGTCGCCTGGACGATTCGCCGGCGCTTGCGCCAGCCGATGGTCTCGAGCGCCGGCGCGAACGACGTTGCCGCACGCGCGCGGACCTCGACGATCACGACGCAATCCTGGTCTCGGCAGACGAGGTCGAGCTCGCCGAGCCTGCAGCGGAAGTTGCGGGCGAGGATCGAGAGGCCGCGGCTCTCGAGGTATCGCGCGGCAACGGCCTCCCAGCGCTCGCCGCGACGAACGCTCATGTCAGCGGAAGCTCGCGAGCTCCTCGAGCGGGGCGATCTGCGGCAGGGCCGGCGGCGCGTCGTCGAGCGCGACGGGCCTGCCCGCGCGGAATTGTCCGAGCGGCAGCAGCCGGTTCACCCGGCCGTCGGTGTCGAGGACGAGGTCTCCGGACACGCCGCGGAGCGGCCACGCGACGCGCGCGGGATCGGAGAGCGCGGCGACGAGCCGATACGCGTCGAAGCCCATGCCGTAGTAGCGCAACAGGATCGAGCGGGCGGCTTGCGGCCAGTGCCGCGCGAGCTCGCGGGCGACGCCGGTGCCGTCCTGCTCGGGCGCGAGCAGCCACGGTCCGTCCGTGAACATCACGCCGTTCAGGTCGTTGTCCCGAGTCGGATCGCCGGGCTCGTAGATTCGCGACGTCGCGTAAGTCGGAATGTCGCCCGCGAAGTGGAAGCGCAGCTGCGGCGCGAGCAGCCTGCCGAGGCGCGCGTCGGCGGCGAGGAAGATCATGTCGACGTCCTGGCGTCGGCGCGGCTCGAACTCGAGCGGGATGCCGAGGTTCGCGGCGAGGCGCTGATAACGCTGATTGCTGCGGGACAGGTTCAGGAGCGAGGTGATCGCCGCGGAGAAATCCTGCTGAGCGGGATCGTAGCCGCTCCAATCGAGGATCTGTCCGCCGAGCCGCTCGAACTCGGCCCGGAACGCGTTCAGCTCCCGGTAGCCGACGTCGGTGCTCTCGACGAGCGCGATCGCCGTCCGCGCGCCGTTCGCGGCCGCGTAACGCGCGATCGCCTCCGCCTCGTGCTCCGGATAGAGCGCGAACTGGAAGAAGCCCGGCAGGAGGGCCGTGTCGCTTTGCGCGAAGTTCAGCGCGAGCGTCGGCACGAATCCCGCGAGCGGCACGATCTCCTCGACGTTCGGCCGAAGCAGCGGCCCGACGATGAACTCGGCGCCTTCGAGCTGCGCGCGCTGGTACGCCTCGCGCGCACCGAGCTCGGCCGTGTCGTACACGCGCACGGCGACGCCTGCGCCTGCTTGCTGCAGATGCGCGGCCAGGAAGCCGTCGCGGATCGCGACGGCGAAATTGCGCTCGCGGGACGAGAGCGGCAGCAGCAAACCGATCTGCCGCGGCAAGCCGCCGTCGGCGCGCTGCACCGCGAGAAGCTCGCCGAGGAGGCCGCGAGCGCCCGGGTGGTTCGGGTAGGACTCCCGCCACGCGAGAAGCTCCCGGCGAAGCTCTTCGGGCTCGAGCGCGCGGTTCGCGAGCGGCGCGAGCGCGAGCCAGCCGTCGACGATCGGGTCGCCGATCGGCTGCGGAGGCGTCGAGCCGCGATAGCGCTGCAGGCCCTCCCAGATCAAGCGCTGGTTCGCGAGGATCGACGCGGCATCGTCGAGCCATACCTCGCGCTCGGTCAGCACGCGAACCGCTTCGGCGTAGCGCTCGAGACGAAAGAGCGCCTGGCCGCGTACCGCCGAGGCCTCACGGAGCACCGCGACCGGGATCGGCTCGCGCAGCCCGTTCAACAGGTCGAGCGCTTGCTGCGGCTGGCCGCGCAGCACTGCGATCCGCGCGAGCAGCACGATCGAGAGCTGCTGCTGCTCGGCGTCGCCGGCCGCGCGGGCGTCGGCGAGGAGCGGCTCCGCGGTGCTCGGGTTGCCGAGGTCGATCTCGAGCCGCGCGGCCTCGAGCGCGAGCGCCGCGCGCCGCGTGCCGGTCGCCGCCGCGGCGGCGCGTGCGTAGAGCGACGCGGCCTCGCGATCGTTGCCGCGCCGCGCTTCTGCTTGCGCTTCGGCTGCGAGCCGCTCGGCGTCCCCGCCGCTCGGCCGCTGCGGAGCCGTGCCGGTGCATGCGCCGAGCGCAAGCGCGACCGCGAGAAGGAAGCAACTCGCGAAACGGTGCGTCGCAGGTTTCACGTCACGTCCATGCGCCATTGCGTCCAGCACTCCGGTCTGCGGCGCCGCCGCCGCTTCGGTACACTCGCCGCTTGTCCTCACGCGCGCCGTCCATGCCGAGCCCGAGCGACGACACACCGGCGACCTTGTACGTGGTCGGCACGCCGATCGGCAACCTCGCCGATCTGACGCCGAGGGCCCGCGAGGTGCTGGCGGGCGCGGCCGTAGTCGCTGCCGAGGATACTCGCCGCACCAGCCAATTGCTATCGACTATCGGCGCGTTTCGGCGGGTAATCGCGTTCCACGAGCACAACGAGCGCGAGCGCACCGAGGAGCTCCTGGCGCTGCTCGAGCGGGGCTCGTCCGTCGCGCTCGTCAGCGACGCCGGCACGCCGCTGATCAGCGATCCCGGCTGGCGACTCGTCGCCGCCGCGCAGGCGCGCGGCATCCCCGTCGTCGCGGTGCCGGGGCCTAGCGCGGTGACCGCCGCGCTCAGCATCTGTGGGCTGCCGACAGATCGTTTCGTGTTCGAAGGATTTTTGCCGCGGCGGGCCGGCGCGCGCGCCGCCCGGCTCGAGGCGCTCGCCGACGAGCCGCGCACGATGGTGTTCTTCGAGTCCGTGCATCGTTTGCCCGAGATGCTCGCGGCCCTCGTCGAGCGCTTCGGCCCCGAGCGGCGCGCCGCGCTCGCGCGGGAGCTGACGAAGGTGCACGAGAGCGTCTACACGGGCACGCTCGTCGAGCTCGAGGCGCGGCTCGGCGGGGACATCCCGCTGCTCGGCGAGTTCGTCGTCGTCGTCGCCGGCGCCCCTGAGGCGTTGCCGCCGGCGGCCGCGGAGGCGCGGCGGATCTACGAGCTGCTCGCGGCGGAGCTTCCGCCCAAGAAGGCCGTCGCGCTGACCGCGGCGATCACGGGTCTCTCCCGGAACGAGGTCTACGACCTCGCCCGCACCGAGCGGCCGTCCTGAGCGGACCGCCCGACCGGAACGCTGTGCGGTCGCGGTTCGAAACCCGACGGCGGGCGGGGTACTCTAACGGTCGGGAGCCGGCCGAGCAGCCGCTGGGAGTCATCCTGGAGGAAAGTCCGGGCTCATTGGGCAGGGTGCCAGGTAACACCTGGGAGGCGCGAGCCTACGGAAAGTGCAACAGAAAGGATACCGCCGGGCCTCGGCCCGGTAAGGGTGAAATGGTGCGGTAAGAGCGCACCGCGCAGGTGGTAACACTCTGCGGCACGGCAAACCCCACCCCGAGCAAGACCGAATAGGGGAGCGCTTGAGTGACGCCCACACGAGCTCCCGGGTAGGTCGCTGGAGGCGCGCGGTGACGCGCGTCCGAGATGAATGGCTGCTCTCGACAGAACCCGGCTTACAGGTGGGCTCCCGCGCACTCCCCACCGGCGGCGTCACTCTCGTGATAAACCACCGC
>CAYWGQ010000097.1:0-7364 GCA_964457725.1 uncultured Gammaproteobacteria bacterium | reverse complement strand
ACAGAACCCGGCTTATAGGCCGGCTCCCCCTCTCTTTTCGCCGTCGCCGGTCCGCGTCTGCGGCTCGGACCTGCTGCGGACGCCCCGTTCCGGGACCGCTGTGAATACATCCATGTACGTCGCGCGCGGGCATCGTGCCCGCGAGCGTCCCGGGAGGGGCGTACGTATCAGGTTCTGCATCGGTTCCTTAGTCGGAGGGCGGCGAAGGGCGGCTTCGTTCGGCGTCGTCGCCGCCGGATTTCGTCGAGGGGAGGGACGGGGTGAGTGTGACGTGTGTCACGGTTTTCGTCGGGAATTTGACAGGCCCGTCTAACTCGCTGTGGGCACGAGAGAATTCGCTGCCGATCCGAATTGACGCCCGGAACCGCGGTCCCTATAGTGTCGGGAAGTGGTGAAATGTGGGCGAGAATGGGCCCGATGGGCTCGATATGTTTCGCGGGGCCTCCAAAGTCACCTTGGATTCCAAGGGTCGGGTCGCAATCCCCAGCCGTTACCGGGAGCGGATCATCAGCCGTGCCGCGGGACAGCTGGTCGCGACCGTGGACCGCGATTACTGCCTGCTCATCTACCCAATGCCCGACTGGGAGGAGATCGAGCGGAAGCTCGTTCGCCTGCCCGCGCTGAATAAGCAGGCCCGCCGTCTCCAGCGGCTGATGGTGGGCTACGCCACCGAGCTCGAGATGGACGGGCACGGCCGCGTGCTCCTGACGCGCGAGCTTCGCGACTTCGCGGGGCTCGAGCGCCAGGCCATGCTGATCGGCCAGGGGAACAAGTTCGAGCTCTGGGACGAAGAGCGGTGGAAGGCGCGGCGGGACGAGTGGCTCGCAGCCGACGACGACGACCTCGGGGGCTTGCCGGAAGAACTCGAATCGCTGTCTCTCTGAGGCGCGGCCGCGGTTGAAGGAAGGATCCGTACATCAGCCGGTGCTGGTGGGGGAAGCACTCGATGGCTTGGCGCTCGTGGATGACGGTTGGTACGTCGATGCGACCTACGGACGAGGGGGGCACAGCGCCGCGATTCTCGAGGCGATCGGACGAGAGGGCCGATTACTCGCTCTGGACAAGGACCCCGCGGCGGTGGCGGACGGCCGTGCGCGGTTCGCGGGGGACAGCCGCTTCACGATCGTCCACGCCGGGTTCGAGGACTGGGCCGACGTGGTTGACCCGTGGCGCGGCGGGCGGGGGCTCCAGGGAGCTTTGTTCGACCTCGGAGTGTCATCACCACAATTGGAGGAGCCGGCGCGCGGCTTCAGCTTCAGCAGGGACGGACCGCTCGACATGCGGATGAACACCACGGTGGGGCCGACGGCGGCGGAGTGGCTCCGCGACGTCGGCGAGCGGGAGCTCGCCGCCGTGCTGCGCGAGTACGGCGAGGAGCGCGAGGCGCGGCGGATCGCCGCCGCGATCGTCCGCCGGCGCGCAACCGCGCCGCTGACGACGACGAAGGAGCTCGCGGACACCGTCGCGGCCGTCGTCCCGCGCGGGCGCAGCAAGATCCATCCGGCGACGCGCACGTTCCAGGCGATCCGGATCGCGGTGAACTCCGAGCTGCCGGCGCTCGAGCGCGTGCTGCCGGCGTGCGTCGAGAGCCTCGCGCCCGGCGGCCGGCTGGTCGTCATCAGCTTCCATTCGCTCGAGGACCGCATCGTCAAGGACTTCATCCGCCGGGAAGCGCGCGGCGACGAGCGTTACGCCGGGCTGCCGGACATTCCGGAGGAGGCGCGGCCGCGGTTGAAGCCCGTCGGCCGCCTCGTTCGTCCGACCGACGCCGAGATCGCGCGCAACCCGCGGGCGCGGAGCGCCCGGCTGCGCGTAGCCGAGCGGACGGCCGCGAGGCTCGCCGCATGAGCCCCGCGACCCGCGATCTCGCGCTGGTGGCCGCCCTCGCCGCGGCCGTCACCGTGTCCGGCGTCCTCGTCGTCGGCGCGAAGCACGAAGGCCGGCAGCTCTTCGTCGAGCTCGAGGAGCTGAACCGCGAGCAGGATCGGCTGCAGATCGACTGGGGGCGTCTCCAGCTCGAGCAGAGCACGCTCGCGACGCATCCGCGGATCGAGGCGCTCGCGCGCGAGCGCCTCGAGCTCGCTGAGCCGGTCGAGGCGCAGACGGTGCTCGTCGTGGAGCGGCGGCCGTGAGCGGCGGTTTGCCCGTGCGGCGAACGCCCGGCGCCGGCTGGCGCAGCGTCTGCCTGCTCGCGTGCTTCGCGCTCGGCGCGGCCGCGCTCGAGGCGCGCGTGCTCTATCTGCAGCTCGTCAACAAGGACTTCCTCGCGGCGCAAGGCGACGACCGCCACGTCCGCACGGTGCAGATCGTCGCGAACCGCGGGACGATCACCGATCGGAACGGCGAGCCGCTCGCCGTCAGCACGCCCGTCGACAGCATCTGGGTGAACCCGAAGGCGTTTCGCCCGGCGCTCGGCCGCGTCGGCGAGCTCGCCGCCGCGCTCGACCTCGAGCCCGATTCGCTCGCCCGGCGGATCACGAGCAACCTCGAGCGCGAGTTCGTCTATCTGAAGCGTCATCTGCCGCCGCACCGCGCGGCGCAGGTGCTCGAGCTCGGGCTGCCGGGCGTCGGCACGCAGCGCGAGTACCGCCGCTACTACCCCGCGGGCGAGGTCACCGGGCACGTGCTCGGCTTCACCGACGTCGACGACCAGGGTCAGGAAGGGCTCGAGCTCGCGTACAACTACTGGCTCGACGGCGAGCACGGCGCGAAGCGCGTGATCCAGGATCGGCTCGGCCGCACGGTCCGCGACATCGAGCTCGTGACCGCGCCGAAGCCGGGCCGCGATCTGAAGGTGAGCCTCGACCTGCGCCTGCAATATCTCGCCTATCGCGAGCTCAAGGCCGCGGTCGCCGAGACCGGTGCGCTCTCCGGATCGGCCGTCGTGCTCGATCCGCGCACGGGCGAGGTGCTCGCGATGGTGAACCAGCCGTCGTACAACCCGAACGACCGCGCGCAGTACGTCGCCGCGAACTACCGCAATCGCGCGGTCACCGACATGTTCGAGCCCGGCTCGAGCTTCAAGCCGCTCGTGATCGCCGCGGCGCTCGAGAGCGGCGAGTTCACGCCGAATTCGATCATCGACACCTCGCCCGGGACGCTCCGCGTCAGCGCGCGGCTCGTCGTGACCGAGACCGAGCGCGTGAACTACGGGCGAATCGATCTCGCGACGCTGCTCGCGAAGTCGAGCAACGTCGGCGCGGCGCAGGTCGCGCTCGCGCTCGAGCCCCGCACGCTGCACGACGTGCTCGTGCGGCTCGGCATCGGCCGCGTGACGGGCGGCGGCTTCCCCGGCGAGTCGGCCGGGGTGCTGAACGAGCCGCAATACTGGCGGACGGTCGGCCAGGCGACGCTGTCGTACGGCTACGGTCTTTCGGTCACCGCGCTCCAGCTCGCGCGCGCGTACGGCGCGCTCGCGGCGGACGGCGTGCTGCGGCCGGTGTCGTGGGTTGCGCTCGACTCGCCGCCGGCCGGCGAGCAGGCGATCGCGCCTTCGACCGCGAACGCGTTGCTCGCGATGATGGAGCAGGTCGTCTCGCCGAACGGCACCGGGCAGCGCGCGGCCGTGCGCAACTACCGGATCGCCGGCAAGACGGGCACCGCCCGCAAGGCGGGCGTCGGCGGCTACACGAACGATCGGCACCGGGCGCTTTTCGCCGGTGTCGCGCCGGTCAGCGATCCGCGGCTCGCGATCGTCGTGACGCTCGACGAGCCGCAAGGGCGCGCGTACTACGGCGGCGAGATCGCGGCGCCGGTGTTCGGCCGCATCGCGGCCGGCGCGCTCCGGATTCTCGCGGTGCCGCCGGACTCGTTGCCGGAGGCGCCGCTGACGGTCGTCGCGCAGGCCGAGCCATGATGGCGGCGCGGCAGAGCGAGGACGCCGCCGTGGCGCCGCCGATGCGCCTCGGCGATCTGCTGGGCGCCGCGGCCGGGGAGCACGCGGCGCTCGCGATCACCGATCTCGTGCTCGACAGCCGGCACGTCACTCCCGGCGCGGCATTCGTCGCGGTGCAGGGCGAGCGCGCGCACGGCGTCGAGTTCGCCGCGGACGCGCTCGCGCGCGGCGCCGCTATCGTGCTCTACGAGCCCGGTGCCGCTGCGGCCGTCATCGCGCCGCGCCCGAGTGTCGCCGTGCCGAATCTGAAGCAGCGGCTCGGCGAGCTCGCGCGCGCGTTCTTCGGCGCGCCGCCGGCGCCGCTCCTCGCCGTGACCGGGACGAACGGAAAGACCACCGTCGCCTGGCTTCTCGCGCAGGCCGAAAGCGCGCTCGGACGGCCGTGCGGCTATGTCGGCACGCTCGGCTACGGCGTGCCGCCGTCGATCACGCCGCATGCGCTGACGACGCCGGACTGCTTCACGCTGCATCGGGAGCTGCGCGCGCTCGGCGTCGGCCGCGCCGCGCTCGAGGTGTCATCGCACGCGCTCGCGCAAGACCGGATCGCCGGGCTCGAGCTGCCGATCGCGGTGCTCACGAATCTGACGCGCGATCATCTCGACGCGCACGGCGATTTCGCGAGCTACGGCGAGGCGAAGGCGCGCCTCTTCACCCGGCCCGGGTTGACGCATGCGGTGCTGAACGCGAACGATCCGTTCGCCGCTGAGCTCGCCCGGCGCCTCGCGCCCGGCGTCCGGACGGTCAGGACGAGCGTCGGCGCCCGTGCGCCCGCGGAGCTGACCGCGACGATCGAGGCGAGCGGGCTCGACGGGCTCGCGCTCGCGGTGAAAGCGCGCCTTCCCGGCGAGCGGCCCGCGTCGGCCGCGCTCGCTTCGCCGCTGATCGGCGACTTCAACGCGGAGAACCTGCTGCTCGCGGTCGGCGTGCTCGTCGCGCTCCGCGTGCCGCTCGACGACGCGTGCGCGGCGCTCGGCAAGGCGCGCCCGGCGCCCGGCCGAGTCGAGGTCGTCGCGCCGGCCGGGCAGCCGTCCGCGCCGAATGCGCCGACCGTCGTCGTCGACTACGCGCACACGCCGGATGCGCTCGAGCGCGTGCTCGCGACGCTGAAGCCGCTCGCGCGCGGTGCGCTCTGGTGCGTCTTCGGCTGCGGCGGCGATCGCGATCGCGGCAAACGTCCGCAGATGGGCGCGATCGCGGCGCGCGCGGCCGATCACATCGTGCTGACCGACGACAACCCGCGGAGCGAGGATCCGGCCGCGATCGTCGCGGCGATCCGCGCAGGCGTCGCCGCGCATCCGGACGTCACCGTGATCCACGACCGCGAAGCCGCGATCCGGCACGCGATCGGCAGCGCCCGGCCCGGCGATCTCGTGCTCGTCGCGGGGAAGGGCCACGAGACCGTGCAGATCGTCGGCCGCGACGTTCGTGCATTCGACGACCGCGCGGTCGCGCGCGCGGCGCTCGAGGAGCGCCGATGATGGCGCGAACGCTCGCCGCGGTCGCCCGCGAGGTCGACGGCACGCTGCACGGCGCCGACGCGCCGTTCGGTGCGGTCACGACCGACACCCGGACGCTCGGCCCGGGCGAGCTCTTCGTCGCGATCCGCGGCGAGCGCTTCGACGGCAACGACTACGTGCCGGCGGCGCACGAGAAAGGCGCGGCCGGCGCGCTCGTGTCGCGTGTCTCGCCGGTGCCGCTGTCGCAGGTCGCGGTCGCGGACACCCGCGCCGCGTTCGGCGCGCTCGCGCGCGCGTGGCGCCGGGGGTTCGCGGTGCCGGTCGTCGCAGTGACCGGCTCGAGCGGCAAGACGACCGTGAAGGAGCTCGTTGCCGGCATCCTCGGCGCGAGCCGCAACGTCTGCGTGACGCAAGGCAATCTGAACAACGACATCGGCGTGCCGCTCACGCTGATGCGGCTCGGCCCCGAGCACGACGTGCTCGTCGCGGAGCTCGGCGCGAACCACCCGGGCGAGATCGACTATCTCGCCGGCCTCGTGCAGCCCACGGTCGCGCTGATCACGAACGCCGCCGCGGCGCACCTCGAGGGCTTCGGCTCGCTCGAAGGGGTCGCGCGCGCGAAGGGCGAGCTGCTCGATCACCTGCCGCCGCACGGCACGGCCGTGCTGAACGCCGACGACCGGTTCGTCGGCGAATGGCGCGCCCGCTCGCGCGCGGCGAACGTCGTCACCTTCGGTCTCGGCCGCGACGCGGACTGCCGGCCGATCCGCGAGCCGCGCTTCACGGCTGCCGGCGCGGAGTTTCGAATGCGGCTGCCGGACGGCCAAGAGGTGGACGTGCGGTTGCCGCTCCTCGGGCGCCAGAACGTCGCGAACGCGCTCGCGGCCGCGGCGGCCGCGCACGCGGCCGGCGCGAGCGCCGCGGACGTCGCCGCCGGGCTCGCGCGCGCGACGGCCGTCCGCGGGCGGATGCGCCCGGTCGCGGGCCGCGCCGGCGCCGCCGTGATCGACGACAGCTACAACGCGAATCCCGGCTCGGTGCGGGCCGCGCTCGATTATCTCGCGCTCCTCTCCGGCACGCGGATCCTCGCGCTCGGCGACATGAAGGAGCTCGGTCCGGACGAGGTGCGCTTGCACGAGGAGATCGGCGCCTACGCGCGCGACCGCTGCGATCGGCTGATCGCGATCGGGCCGCTCGCCGCGCACGCGGCTCGTGCGTTCGGTCCGGCGGCGAGCGCTTGCGCCGGCGTCGAGGCGGCGGCGGACGCGATCCTGCCCGTGCTCGGGCCGGACGTGACCGTGCTCGTGAAGGGCTCGCGGGCGATGGGGCTCGAGCGCCTCGTCGCCGCGCTCGCGGCGCCGGAGGAGCCGGCGCGATGCTGATCTTCCTGACCGAGTACCTGACCCGGTTCTACACCGGGTTCAACGTGTTCAGCTACCTGACGATGCGCGCGATCCTCGGTGCGTTGACCGCGCTCGTGCTGTCGTTCGCGCTCGGGCCGTATCTGATCCAGCGGCTGTCGATGCGGCGGATCGGCCAGCAGGTTCGCGACCTCGGTCCGGAAAGCCACTTGCCGAAGGCCGGCACGCCGACGATGGGCGGCGCGCTGATCCTGATCGCGATCGCGATCAGCACGCTGCTCTGGGCGAACGTCTCGAACCGCTTCGTGCTGATCGCGCTCGGGACGACGGCCGTGTTCGGCATCATCGGCTTCGTCGACGACTACAAGAAGCTCGTCGTCCGCAACTCCCGCGGGTTGAGCCCGCGCGCGAAGTTCTTCTGGCAGACCGCTGCGGCCCTCGGCGCGGCGGTCGCGTTCTACGTCACCGCGGAGAACCCGCGGGTCGAGCACGCGCTGCTGATTCCTTATCTGAAGGACGTGATGCTGCCGCTCGGCGCGCTGACCTACATCGGCTTCGTCGCGCTCGTGATCGTCGGCAGCTCGAACGCGGTGAACCTGACCGACGGGCTCGACGGGCTCGCGATCATGCCGGCCGTGCTCGTCGGCGGCG
>CAYWGQ010000096.1:0-14356 GCA_964457725.1 uncultured Gammaproteobacteria bacterium | reverse complement strand
ACGACCACGACTTCGCGTAGATCACGTGCGCGCCTTCCATCGCCTCGCGCCGGTCGGTCGTCTCGACGACCTTGCCGCCCGAGCGGCGCGCCGCCTCGCGCGCCTTGTCCATCACGGCGGCCGGCAGCTCGAAGCCCTCCGGCCGGAGCACCGTCACGTCCATGCCGCGCGCGGCCGCCATGTGCACCGTCGCGGCCGGCACGGCGAGCGGCAACGCCTTCGGGTGGAACGCCCACGACAGCACGAACTTGCCGCCGTTCGCCGGGATGCCGAGCTCGTCCATCGTCTTCCAGTCGGCGAGGCTCTGGCACGGGTGGTTGATCGCCGACTCCATGTTGATCCACGGCTTGTCGCCGACGAGCGCGATCAGCTCGTTGAACGCGGTGTCGGCGAGGTCGTGCGCGAGATTGCGCCGCTCGGCGAACATCCGCACGCCGATACCGTCGCCGTAGGACGCGATCACCGGCACGGCCTCGCGGACGTGCTCCGCGGCGACCCCGTCCATCACGATGCCGTAGCGCGATTCGAGCCCGTGGATCGACATCTCGGGCGAGATCACGAACGAGCCGCCTCCCAAGCGCGCCATCGCCGCCTGGAACGATGCGAGCGTGCGCAACGACGGCGACAGGAACAGGAGCGACAGGATCTTGCCTTCGAGTGCCCGCGGCTCCGGCTGCCGGTCGAGCCGCGCCGCGAGGGCGATCAGCTCGCCGATTTCCTCGGCGCTGAAGTCCGCGAGATCGTTAAACCGTTGCATGCGTCAGCTCTCCCAGTGCGTGCGCGAGCCGGGCCACATGCTCGGCTTCGATGATCAGCGGCGGCAGCAGGCGCAGGACGTGCGGATCTGCGCTCGTCCCGACCAAGATGTCGCGCTCGAGAAGCGCGTCGCGAATGCTCGCCGCGCGCCGTTCCGTGCGCAAGCCGAGGAGCAGCCCCGCACCCTGGACGCCCTCGACCGGTCCGACGACGCAGGTCGAGCGGACGAGCGCCGACATCTCGCGCACGTTCGCGAGCAGCGCCTCGTCGCGGAGCGCATCGACGACGGCTTTGATCGCCGCGCAGGCGAGCGGCCCGCCGCCGAACGTCGTGCCAAGCGCGCCGGGCTTGAGCTCTTTGGCGAGATCGTGCCGCATCAGCACCGCGCCGCACGGGAAGCCGTTGCCGAGCCCCTTCGCGACCGTCAGGAGATCGGGCTCGAGGCCGAGCGTCTGCGCTCCGAACGGGGCGCCCATCCGGCCCATCCCGGTCTGCACCTCGTCGAGGATGAAGAACGCGCCGGTGCGCCGGCACGCGGCCTGCGCGGCCGCGAGGAACTCGGCGGCGAGATCGAACGCGCCCGCGAGGCCCTGGACGGGCTCGGCGATGAACGCCGCGGTCGCGGAGTCGACCGCCGCCTCGAGCGCCGCGCGGTCGTTCCGCGGCACGAACACGACGTCGAACGGCGTCCGCGGGAAGCCGTACCAGGATTGCCGCGCGCCCCAGGTCGCCGCGCCGGCGGCGGCCGTCCGGCCGTGAAAGGAATGCTCGACCGCGACGACCTTCGTCCGCCCGGTCGCCGCGAGCGCGAGCTTCAACGCGTTCTCGTTCGCCTCGGCGCCGCTGTTCACGAAGAACACGCGCGCGAGGCCGGGCGGCGCGAGCGACGCGAGCCCGTCGGCCGCCTCGTCGCGGACGCGGACGCGGACCGCGTTGCTCTGGAAGGACAGCTCGCGCGCCTGGCGCGCGATCGCGTCCGCGACCGCGGCGTGGCCGTAGCCGAGCGCCGCGACCGCGTGGCCGCCGTAGAAGTCGAGCACGCGGCGGCCGGCCGCGTCCTCGAGAAAGACGCCTCGACCGCTGACCGGCTCGAACGGCAACAACGGATACACCTCGTCGAGATGCGCGTGCGCGAATTCGTTCATCTACAGCCACCCGGGGGCAGGCGTCTCGAGGCCGGCGCCTTCGGGCCAGCCGAGCAGGCGGTTCGCCCACTGCATGCAGCCGCCCGCTGCGCCTTTCAGCAGGTTGTCGATCGCCGTGACGACGACGATCGTGTCGCCATCGATCGCGGCGGAGACGAGCGCGTAGTTGCTCGTCGCGACGTCTTTCAGGCGGGGCGGCTGCGCGGTCACGCGGACGAAGCTGCTGCCGCGGTACTGCTCCGCGAGCGCATCGCGCACGTCCTGCTCGGTCGCGTTGCCCTTGCGGCGCGCGAAGATCGTTGCGAGGATGCCGCGCGCGAACGGTCCCGAGTGCGGCACGAAGTGGATGCCGACTTGCTCCCCGGTTGCTGCCTCGACCAGCGCGCGGACCTCCGGCGCGTGCCGGTGCTTCAGCACCTGATAGGCGAACAGGTTGCTCTGCCGGAACGGATGGTGCGTCGTGTCGCGCGGCGAGCGGCCGGCGCCGGTGCTGCCGGTGACGGCGCTGACGAAGTAGTCCGGCTCCGCGAGGCCGGCCGCCGCGAGCGGCACGACGCCGAGCAGCATCGCGGTCGCAAAGCAGCCCGGATGGGCCGCGTGGGGCGTTTCGATCGACGCGCGATGCTCGGGCAACGCACAGGTGAACTCGGGCAGCCGCTCGGGCGCCGCGTGCGCGTGCCCGTAGACCGCCTCCCAGCTCGCTGCGCTCGCGAAGCGGAAGTCGGCCGAGGCGTCGACGACCGTGAGCTCGGTCCCGGCCGACGCGGCCGCGTCGAGCAGCTGCGCGATCATGCCCGCCGCCGCGCCGTGCGGCGCCGCGGAGAACACGACCCAGCGCGGCGCTTCGCCGAGCCGCTCGAGCGTCGCGTCGAGCGCCGTGAACGTCTCGTCCGGGTACGCGAACGCGAGGTGCTCGAACGTCGCGGCGATCGGCTCGCCCGCCTGGCTGGTCGACACCGCCGCACCGAGCGCGAGCGTCGGGTGCGCGTGCACGAGGCGCAGAAACTCGCCGGCGACGTACCCCGAGCCGCCGAGCAGGATGACCGGAAGCTTGTCGCTCATGGCGTCACGCTCCGGCCGCGAGCGGCTCGGCGGCCTGACCGCCGCGGCCGATCCGCGCCTGCAGCAGATCGCCGAGCTCCGCGCCGTGCGTCATCGCGTTGATCGCGGGCACGCCGGAGCGGCGCATGATGATGTCGATCCCGACCTGATTGTCGGTCGCAGGGCCGGTGACGACGGTCGGCTCGATGCCGAACTCCTCGCGCAGCAGCTTGACGCCGCCCCACGCGCCGACCGGATCGTTCGCGCAGAGCGCGACGGCCGTGAGCCACTTGCGGATCTCGGCGTCGTGCAGGATCGCCTCGACGCCGTATGCGCCGATCAGGCCGTCGCCGAGCTCGAAGACTATCACGTCCGGGCGCTCGCGCGCGAGCTGCGCGAGCAGATTCTTCGTGAGCGCGGGCGCGTTCTTCGAGGTCGTCGCGACGACGCCGAAGTCGGTGAAGATCGCGGTGTTGCGTGCGCCGGCGTCCTCCATCGCGAGGATGTCGCGCCGGAGCGCGACGCCGGTCGCCTTGAACGCGTCGACGACGAGGCCGTTGTGGCGGAAGCGGCTGACGATCGCGCACGCCGCGGCGGTCTTGCCGGAGTTCATGCAGGTGCCGGCGAGCGCGACGGACGGGATGCCGTCGAGCTCGAGCGGCGCGCCCTCGAGGAGCGGCTGGGCGGCGACGCGCGCGGGCACGCCGACCCGCTCGCCGAGATACGGGAAGTCGAGCACGACGCCGAGCACGCGGCAGTCGAACGGCTCGCCGTGCGACGGGTTGATCGAGTCGCAGATGCCCATCACGCCGCCCAAGTTCAGGATCTGCACGATGTCGCCGGGCACGAGCTTCTCCGGGAGGTGACCCGAGTAGCCGAACAACGCCTTGCGATGCCCGAGCGCCCCGACGATGATGTCGCCGCGCTTCACCTCGGCCATCCGGCCGCTCGTCAGCTCGAGCGTGTTGTAGCGGGACTTGCTGTTCAGCACCTCGACCGCGATCAGCACCCCCTCCTCGCAGGGGATCTGGGAGCTCACGCGGATCTCGGGCCCCAAGTCCGCCGCGATCGCCACCGAGGCGATCTTGTCGACCAGCACCGAGCGCATTTCACCGACCTCCGGCACGCGTATAGAGCATGCCCGGCAACGCCATGATCTTCGAGAAGCCGAGCGCGTCCGCGCTCGTCCACTCGCCCGCGGACTCGCCGTACTTGCCGCGGGTCGCTGCGAGCAGCGAGTGCGGCGATTCCGTGCCGACGACGAACAGATTGCCCGGACGCAGGCGGCAACGCACGCGGCCGGTGACGCGCGCCTGCGAGGACTGGAACAGCGCCTCGATGTCGCGGCAGACGGGGTCGAGGTGGCGCCCTTCGTGCACGAGATCGCCGTAGACCTGCGACAGCTGGTCCTTGACCCGTGCCTGCGGCGCGGTCAGCGTGAGCTTCTCGAGCTCGCGATGGGCGGTCAGCAGGATCTCCGCCGCCGGCGCCTCGAACGCGACGCGGCCCTTCGTGCCGATGATCGTGTCGCCGAGGTGGATGCCCCGGCCGATCGCGTAGCGGCCGCCGAGGGCTTCGAGCCGCTCGATCAGCGCAACCGGCGCGAGCGCCTCGCCGTCGAGCGCGGTCGGCACGCCGCGCTCGAAGTCGATCGTGACGTCCCGCGGCGGCGCGGGATCCTCGAACGCGCCGGCCGACAGCACCCACGCGGACTCGGGGATCGTGTCCTTCGAGTCGAGCGTCTCGGTGCCGCCGATCGTCACGCCCCACAGGCCGCGGTTGATCGAGTAGGCGGAGCCCCGGCTCGGCACCGGCAGCTTCCGCTCCTCGAGGTATGCAACCTGATCGGCGCGTTTCCACGAGTGATCGCGCACGGGCGCGAGGATCTCGAGCTCGGGCGCGAGCGTCTTCAGCACGACCTCGAAGCGCACCTGATCGTTGCCGGCCGCGGTGCAGCCGTGCGCGACCGTGCTCGCGCCGAGCTCGCGCGCGAGCCGGGCGAGATAGCGCGCCTGCAAGCCGCGCTCCGCGCCGACGCAGAGCGGGTAGAGATGCCCGCGGCGGACGTTGCCGACGATCAGGTATTGCAGCACCTCGTCGAAGAACTCCGCGCGGGCGTCGAGCATGTGGTGCTCGCGTGCGCCGAGCGCGCGGGCGCGCCGGTCGAGCTCCGCGATGCCCTGCTCGTCGAGCCCGCCGGTGTTCACGGTGACCGTGACGACCGGGCGCCGGTAAGTCTCCTCGAGCCACGGGATGCAGAACGAGGTATCGAGCCCGCCGGAGAACGCGAGCACGATCGGTCCCTTGCCTTCGGTCATGACGTCACCTTCTTGAAAGCCTGGCGCAGCCGGGCGCGAAGCCGGCGCTGCTGCGCGGAGCCGGCCGTCGCGATGAAGATCGTGTCGTCGCCGGAAAGCGTGCCGACGATCTCGGGCCAGGCGATCTGGTCGAGCGTGACGGCGACGCGCTGGGCGGCGCCGATCTCGGTCACGACGACCAGCAGATTCGGTCCCGCTGTGCGGATGTCGCGGACCGCGTCCGCGACGGTCGCGAGCGCCTGCGCGTTGCCGATCTCGCTCGGCTTCGGCAAGCTGTAGCCCGTCTTCAGCTTCGCTGCCCCCATGTCCCGGAGGTCGCGGCTCACGCTCGATTGCGTGGCCGGAAAGCCTTCCGCGCGCAGCAACTCGACGAGCTCCGCCTGGCGATTGATCGCGTGCTGCTCGAGCAGCCGGGCGATTACCCGCCGGCGTTCGCGTTGTTCGACGATGGCGCTGGGCATCGGGGGAGGGGCGCGAGGGAGTGAATAAAGTTGCGCATAGTATCGCTGATATGCGCAAAGTCAATAGTCGATCCAGAGGAGTCCGATGGCCGAGCTTTTGGAGTGCGTCGAGCGGCAGGCCGGCGAGGATGCGGCGCTGACGGTGGTGTTGCTGCACGGGCTCGGCGCCGACGGCCACGACTTCGTGCCGATCGTCCCGGAGCTGCGGCTGCCGTTCGGCGTGCGGTTCGTGTTCCCGCACGCGCCGGTGCGGCCGGTCACGATCAACGGCGGACTCGCGATGCGGGCATGGTACGACATCTACGGCTTCGGGCCGGGGTCGCCGGAGGACGCGGCGGGGCTCGAGAAGTCGGCCGCGCACGTGCGCGCGTTGCTCGATCGCGAGATCGCCCGCGGTCAGCCGGAGGAGCGGATCGTGCTCGCCGGCTTCTCGCAGGGCGGCGCCGTCGCGCTGCACACCGCGCTGCGCTCGGCGCGCGGCGTCGCGGGCGTGATCGCCCTGTCGACGTACCTGCCGCTCGCGCGCGAGGCGCCGCCGGCCCGCCCCGGCCTGCCGGTGTTCATGGCGCACGGCACGGCCGATCCGATCATCCCGCTGATGCTCGCCGAGGCGTCCCGCGATCTGCTCGCCGCGCGCGGGTGCACGGTGCGATGGCGCAGCTACGCGATGGCGCACTCGGTCTGTCCGGAGGAAGTGCGGGACATCGCCGACTGGCTGGTCGAGCTGCGTGCGGCCGTCGACGCCGCGCCGCCCGGGCGCTAGTCCCGGAGCGCAAAGGCGTGCCGGGAGTCGCCCTCCGGCACGCCGCCCGGTCCGAAGCGGCGCTCGGTGAACGACAGCACGCCGTCCGCCCCGACGAGGATCACGGCCGAGGAGCGCGTGCCGTACACGTCGCCGACGACGAAGATGTCGCTTTCCGGCTCCGGTGCGGGGCCGTTGCCGCGGCGCGCGAGGAGATCGAGCAACGCCGGCGTCGGTTCCTCGAGCCGCAGTGCCGCCGCGAGGCCGTCCCGGATCGCCGGTAGCTTCGGCCACTCCGTGCCGGGCGGCGCGTTGCCGATCGCGTGCACGCCCGGGCCGAGCCGGGCGCGCGGTGCGCGGTTGCTGGTGAAGAGCAGCGTCTGCCCGTCGTAGAGCAGCAGATAGAACGGGCCGTAGTCGCCGCCGTGCGGCTCGATCGCGTCCGCGAACGCCTCCGCCGACTGCTCGCCGTCCAGGAAGTCCGCGACGAGCCGGCCGCGGGACAGCGGAGCCGGGCCCGCCGCCGGGTCGCGGACGTTCGTGACCGCCGCGAGGCGGCCTCGCCGGTCGACTGCCAGCCAGCCGCCGCTCGCGGCGAGGTCTCGGCCGCCGAAGATCGTCGGGCGGTCGTGCCACCAGTGGATCGCGAGCGTCGGCCGAGCGTGCCGCTCGTCACGATTCGCCGCGACGGCGAGCGGGAAGCGCTCCGACATGCCGAGCGCGATCGCGAGCACACACATCGGCCGCTCAGCCTCCGACGGACGCGGGCTCGCCGAGCCCCGGGCCGTCGGCGCGGCGGCCGAGCACGAGGCAAGCCGGGCACGCGGAGCGGGGCAGCGACAGCAGATCGAACAGATAGCAGACGGAGCACGCGTCGCAGCGCGCGATGCCGAGCTCGTCGCCGCGGCGCATGCTCGAGAGCAAATTCCACGCCCACTCGAACGTGAGCCCGCTCTGCGGCACGAGGAGCGCGTAGGTCTCGAAACAGTCGCAGAACCGATGACCGAGCTCGACGTTGCCCTTCAACGGCGGGCCGGGCGGCTCCTCGAGCGAGAGCAGGCCGTTCGCGAGGAGCAGGTTCGCGAAGACGCCGGATTCGAGCGCGCGGAGCGGGGTTCTGACGAGCGGCGCGATCCGCGTCGGGGAGCGGCCGCGCCGCCGGCGCACCGGACGGTCGGCATGCTTGAAGTACGTCGTATAGAGCTTGCGGATCCGATCGTCGCTCAAGCCGGTCCAGAAACGGATCGTCCCGGTCCGCGCCTCGTGCTCGATCATCCGGATCGCGAGCTCGAACTTCGCCCGCTCACCGCGGTAGCGGTCGTCGGTCGCGCGCATGCTGCCCCCCTGTTATCCCTTTCCGCACGAACATCCAACATTCGGGATCTTAGTCTACGACGACCACTAATGGTAATTTAGGACCATATATGGTAATTCGTCCGGAAAAAGGGCTCCTCATGACCCCATCGTCACCCCGCTCGCCGTCCACCGAGGAGCTCGAGCAGATCCGGTCGATGAACCGGCTGTTTCTCGCCCATCTGCAGGAGCGGTTGCGACGGCGCGAAGACCCGCTCGGCTTGCCCGAGGAGGCCCGCGAAGGTCTCCGCGACGCGGCGCCGGAGCTGCTCGACTGCATGGCGGAATTTCCGCGCGCGGTGTTCGCGCTGTCGCTCGACGAAGGCGCCGGCGTGATGGACCTGGGCGCTCTCGACACCGCGCGCTTCGCGCTGGACCTGACCGTCCTGCATTGCGCGTGGCATTTCAGCCGCCGCGACGTCTGCCAGGCTCGCTTTCTGCTCGGGCTCGACTCGCGCACGATCCAGCGGCTGCGCGCGCTGAAGCTCGCGGAGCTCGCGAGCGCCGCCCGCCGTCCCGGGCTTCTCGGCTGCGCGTTCGCGGGCAACGCCTGGTTCTGGCTCGAGCTCCTGTCGATGCGGCACGCGGAGGATCGGCGACGGCTCGCGCTGATCGCGCTGCAGCCCGGCGCGCCCGGTGCGTTCGCGCGCGCCAGCGCGGCCAGGCCCGAGCGCGTCGTGCGCGGGCGCGAATAATCCATAGAATAGCCCGCTCGACGCGGCCTTCCCGGCCGCGCACGACGGCGATGGATGCACTCGAGATAAAAGCCCTCCGCAAGGTCTACCCGAGCGGCGTCGAGGCCTTGAAAGGCATCGACCTGACCGTCGCTCAGGGCGACTTCTTCGCGCTGCTCGGGCCGAACGGCGCGGGGAAAACGACTGCGATCGGCATCGTGACCTCGCTCGTCACGAAGACGAGCGGCGAGGTGCGGGTCTTCGGCTACGACCTCGAGACCGAGCGCGAGGCCGCGAAGTCCTGCATCGGCGTCGTTCCGCAAGAGGTCAATCTCAACATGTTCGAGCGCAACCTCGACACGCTCGTGAACCAGGCCGGCTACTACGGAGTGCCGCGCCGAGTGGCGACCGAGCGGGCCGAGCGCTATCTGCGCGCGCTGCACCTCTGGGACCGGCGCGACGACATCGCGCGCACCCTCTCCGGCGGGATGAAGCGCCGGCTGATGATCGCCCGGGCGCTGATCCACGAGCCGAGGCTCCTGATCCTCGACGAGCCGACGGCCGGCGTCGACATCGAAATCCGCCGGTCGATGTGGGATTTCATGCGCGAGATCAACGCGGCCGGGACGACGATCATCCTGACGACCCACTACCTCGAGGAGGCGGAGAGCCTCTGTCGCAACATCGCGATCATCGACGAAGGCCGCATCATCGAGAACGACACGATGGTCAACGTGATCGGCAAGCTCCAGCGCGAGGCGTTCGTGCTGACGCTCGAGCGGCCGATCACCGAGGCGCCCGTGCTCGACGGCTACCCGGTGCGGATGCGCAACGAGCACGAGATCGAGGTCGAGGTCGCGAAGGGCCAGGGGCTGAACCGCGTCTTCGCCGAGCTCTCGGCGCAATCCTTGCAGGTGTCGAGCATGCGCACGAAGACCAATCGGCTGGAGGAGCTGTTCCTCCGGCTCGTCGAGAACCGCCAGCAGGACCGCTCGGCATGAGCTCCGCGGCGGGTGATACCAAGCTTGCGGCGCCGACCGCTCCGGCCACGGAGCGGCCGAACCTGCTCGCCGTGAACCTGATCGGGCTCGCGACGATCGTCCGCAAGGAGGTCCGCCGCGTCCTCCGCATCTGGATCCAGACGATCGTGCCGCCCGCGATCACGATGACGCTGTACTTCATCATCTTCGGGCGGTTGATCGGCGAGCGTGTCGGCACGATGGACGGCGTGCCTTACATCACCTTCATCGCGCCCGGGCTCATCATGATGCAGGTGATCACGAACTCGTTCAGCAACGTCGTGTCCTCGTTCTTCTCGAGCAAGCTGATGCTGCACCTCGAGGAGATGCTCGTCGCGCCGCTTTCCTATGCGACGATCGTGATCGGCTTCGCGGTCGGGGGGATCGTTCGCGGCCTCCTCGTCGCGGGGCTCGTGACGGTCGTCGCGCTCGCGTTCACGGATCTCGAGATCCGTCACCCGCTGATCACGTTCTCGACGATCTTGCTGACCGCCTCGCTGTTCTCGTTCGCCGGGCTGCTGAACGCGATCTTCGCGAAGAACTTCGACGACATCTCGATCGTGCCGACGTTCGTCCTCGCTCCGTTGACCTACCTCGGCGGCGTGTTCTTCTCGATCGCGCTGCTCTCGCAGTTCTGGCAGAACGTCGCGATGGCGAACCCGATCCTCTACATGGTCAACGCGTTCCGTTACGGGATGCTCGGCTCCTCCGACATCTCGATCGGCGTCGCCTACGCGATCATGATCGGGCTGAACGCCGCCTTTTTCGTCGCGGTGCTCGTGCTGCTGAAGCGCGGCTCCGGAACGCGCGCGTGACCGCCGCGCCCGCGGCTACTGCGTGAGCAGGAAGACCTGGCCGTCGTAGCGCAGCGTCGCGCCGCGCGCGTCGATGCTGACGAGCTCTGGCCCTTCCCGCAGCGTCTCGCCTTCGCGGTACATCTTGCCGTTGATGAACACGTAGCGGTCGGTCGGGGTGCTGCCGTAGACGTGGAGCTCGAGGCGAAGGTCCGGAATGCTGGCGCCCCGCGCGCGGAGATCGGCGGCGGTTGCGGTCGGGGCGGCGGTTTCGGCGCTCGCCGTCGTGGGCCGCGCCGCGTGGGGCGGCGCGACCCCCCCAGCCGGGGGCGACGGCGGCTCGGGTGAGGCGCGCTCGAGCGGCGCGGGTGCGGCCGCCGAGGCCGCGCTGCGAAGCGCCGCGGCGCCGGCACGCGGCGGCGCGCCGCTCGCGGGGCTCGCTGGCCGCGGACGAGCGGCCGGCATCTCCGGCGCGGGCAGGGGCAACGGCTCGCGCCGCGCGTCCGCCGTCGCAGGCGCGGTCCCCTCGCGCGCTTCGAGCGCGTACCACCACGCACCCGTCATCAGCACCGCGCTCGCGCCGAGCGTGGCCATGACGGCGATCGCCCACGTCGGCAGGCGCGGCCGCTCGACCACGAGCGGCACGTGGGAGATCCCGGGAACGCTTGCCCGCCGCCGCTCGCTCTCGGATTTTCTGAGCGCGTCGAGGATGACGGACATGTCAGCGGTCCTCGACCAGCGACGGCGCGCCGCTGTCGCCCAAGTCGGCCGCGAGCGCGATGTGTGTCCGCGCGCCGACGATCCCGTCGACCGCGAGCAGCCGCTCCCGCTGATACGCGCGGACTCGCGCCTCGAGCTCGGCGTCGTACAGCAGCGAAGGCTCCGCCGGCGGGGGCTCGCCCCTGATGCGCGCGAGGCTCTCGCGAAGCCAGACGACGCCCTCGTCGCGCATCCCCGGGCGCAGATCCGCGCCCGTGCGCGTCGCGGGCCGCCAGAGCAACAGATGATCGCCGTACCAGTGCTGCGCGAGCTCCGCGAGCGGAATCTCGATCCGCTCGCCGCGAACGGTCAGCTCCGCGGTGTCGTAGCTCAAGCCTCGAATCACGACCGGGTACGCGCGGGCGTCCGGACCGGTCAGCGTCAGCACGGCCGGGCGGTCGATCCGGCGCAGCTCCGCGATCGAGCCGTGCTCCTGGAAGAGGCAACGAAGTCCCTGCTCGAGCGCCTGCTCGCACGGCCGTCCGCGCGAGGCGGAGTAGCTGGCTCCCCAGAGCCCGAGCAGCTCACCGATCGCGCCGTCGACGTCGGTCGGGAAGTCTCCGGCCGCGAGCCGCTCGCCGAGCGAAACGCGAGCCGCGGCCGGCGGATGCTCCGCCGGCGGCTGCTCGACGGGTGCGGGCTCGGCGGCCGGCGTCGTCGCCGCCGGCGTCGGGGCTGCCGCGAAGCTCGGCGCGGGCGGTGCGACCACCGGTCGCGGCGCCGCGGGTCTCCCGTCCACGGTCGGCGCATCGGCGAGCGGGACCTGCTCGGCCGTGCGTTGCCACAAGTTCGTCGTCGCGAGCGCGAAGCTCGCGAGGCCGACGCCGGTCGCGACCCACGGCCACCAGCGCCCGGCCGGGCGGTGGCGGCCGAAGACGTCGTTCGCGGCGCGGCGGACGAGCGCGGCATCGACGGTCGTCCGGTCGACGGTGTAGGCCGCGAGCAGGGCGCGGTCGGCGATCACGTTGATCAGCCGCGGAATGCCGCCGGAGCGCCGGTACAGCGCGCCGATCGCGGAACGCGTGAAGACGTCGCGCTGCGCGCCCGCGACCCGCAGGCGGTGCCGGACGTACGCCGCGATGTCGTCGCGCGACAGCGGCTCCAAGTGGTAGCGGCCCGTGATGCGCTGCGCGATCTGCCGCATCTCCGGGCGTTGGAGCAGGTCGCGAAGCTCGGGCTGGCCGATCAGAATGATCTGCAGCAGCTTCTGCTTCGCCGTCTCGAGATTCGTCAGCAGCCGCACCTGCTCGAGCAGCTCCGGCGACAGCGTCTGCGCTTCGTCGACGATCAGCACCACTCGCCGCCCCTCCGCGTGGAACGCGAGCAGCCGGGCGTTCAACGAGTCGACCAGCGCCTTCATCGTGCCGTCGGCCGGGGGCTGCGTACGCAGCTCCTGACAGATGCTCAGCAGGAACTCGTGCGCGGTCAGCTGCGGGTTCAGGATCAGCGCGATCTCGGCCTTCTCGGGCAACTGCTCGAGGAGGCTGCGGATCAGCGTCGTCTTGCCGGTGCCGACCTCGCCGGTCAGCTGGATGAACCCGCCGCTCTCCGATACGCCGTAGATCAGGTGCGCGAGCGCGTCGGCGTGCCGCCGGCTCATGTAGAGATAGCGAGGATCCGGCGTGATCGAGAAAGGCTTCTCGTTGAGACCGAAAAAGTCGGTGTACACGGCGCCGTTCCCGTCGCTGGCTATCAGCCGATCACTGCACCTCGATGGTCACCGGCGCGGACATCACCGGCGGCTCGTGCGGCACGTGCAGATGATCGCCGAGCAGAAGCTGCAGGCGGTGGCGGCCGGGCGCGAGGGTGATCGTCGTCTCGGTCTGGCCGCCGCCGAAGTGGACGTGACGCTCGTCGGCCGGGATCGGCTGATCGAACGGCGGCGGCTCGGTGTCGATCAGCAGGTGATGGTGCCCGGCGTCGGGCCGCTCGATGCCGGCCGGCACGACGCCGATGCCTTTCAGGCCGAAGACGACCCGAACGGGGTTCGAAACGACTGCGCCGTCGGCGGGTTCGATGATGTAGGCCTCGGCACCCGCCGGCGCGGGCGTGCGCGGCAGCGAGGCCGCCGGCGTTGCGGCGCTCGGCGCGGCGCCTGTAGGCTGCTCCGCGGAGGGCGATCCGGGCTCGCCGCAGGCGACGAGCGCGGTCGCGAGTAGCGCGGGCAGGCTGCGAGTCACGATCACGGATCTTCCCCCTGGCCGCTTCGGGCGGCCGTTGCTGGTCGCCCGGCGAACTCTAACATAAGGCCGCGCGGCAGCCCGCGCGGCGCCGATCGGGGCTATGCGCCGGCGCTCGCGGCCGCGGCCTCGCGCTCGCCGCGGCGGCGGGCGGCGCCGAGCTCGCTCGGGTCGAAGTCGTCGACACCCGTCAGCGCCATGACGGTGTCGTCGAACGCGCGCACGGCCGCCGCTTCTTCCGCCGTCAGCACGCCCTTCGCCTCCGCCTCGGCGATCTGACCCGGGGTGTCCTCGGCGAGGATCACGCCCGCGCGGCGCGCCTCGAACACTTTCCGCTCGATCGGCTTCATCTGCTCCGCGAGCTCGAGCGCCTGCTGGAGCAGGCCGACCGGATTCTCCGGATCGGGCGCCTTGTAGATGCCGTCCGCCAGGCGCTCGCGCGTCGCGGTCGGGTTGATCACGAGCTCGGCGATCTGCTGGCCGAGCTCGTCGGACGGCGCCGAGTACGTTCGCCCGCGTGGAAAGATCGCGATCCGCAGCAGCGCCGCGACCGCGCGGTTCGGGAAGTTGCGGAGCAACCCGTGAAGCTGCTCCTGCGTCCGGTACAGCAGCGTGCGGCAGCACCACTCGACGAGCGGCAGGTCCTCCAGCGGCTCGCCCTGGTCGCGATAGTGCTTCAGCACCATAGAGGTCAGGTAGAGGTAGCTCAGGATGTCGCCGAGGCGCGCGGAGAGCGTCTCCCGGCGCTTCAGCTCGCCCCCGAGCGTCAACATCGCCGCGTCCGCAGCGAGCGCGAACGATGCGCTGTAGCGATTCACGTGCTGGTAGTAGCGCCGCGCGGGACCCGAGGACGGCACGTTGGTGAATCGCGCGAGCGTGAGCGCCATCACGAACGAGCGCGCGGCGTTCGAGAGCGCGTAGCCGATGTGCCGGAACACGAGGTCGTCGAACGCGTCGAGGCCGCGGGCGCGGTCCTCGTCGCGAGCGGCTTCGATCTCGGCGCGCACGAACGGATGGCAGCGCACTGCGCCCTGGCCGAAGATGATCAAGTTGCGCGTCAGGATGTTCGCGCCTTCGACGGTGATCGAGATCGGCACCGACTCGTAGTTGCGCG
>CAYWGQ010000095.1:8580-14366 GCA_964457725.1 uncultured Gammaproteobacteria bacterium | reverse complement strand
CTTCCGGTTCTGATCGAGGACCGCCGGGTCCGCCCATGCGGCGGACCCGGCGGCGACCGAGCTCAGAACCGGAGGCGCACCCCTGCCCGATAGCGGCGGCCGAACGTGTCGAACAGCGCCGCATTGGTCGGATAGTTCAGGAGAGACGGGGCGACGGGCGGATCCTCGTCGAACAGGTTGTCGACCAGCCCGAAGACCTCGAGCTCCGTGCCGCCGGAGCGCAGCGGGAACGCGTAGGACAAGGCGAGATTGACGTAGTTCGCCCCATCCACGCGATTGGTCGTGATGCTGTCCGGCAGCGTCGGCGCATACCCTTCGTCCTCGGGCCCGATCCGCTGCTTGTTCAAGATGCCGTCGCCGACGTGGCGGAACGTCATCGTGGCGTTGAAGCGCTCCGTGCTGTAACCCGCGAGCAGGGTACCCATCCATTCCGGCGACGGGTAGAAGCCGCCGGCGATCACCGCTCCCGTTTGACCGGCATAGTCGATTGCCGGAACGAGCGGGTTCTCCTGCACCAGATACTCGTTCTGGCGGCTGAGCAGCAGCCTCAGGAACAGCTGGCCCGCACCGACGGCCTTCGCGTAGGAGGCCTCGAAATCGATGCCGCTGATATCCATCGTGCCGACGTTGACCTGGCCTGCGTCGACGCGCGTGATGTCCGTCGGGGAAGCGAACGTGATCCGGTTGCAGAGGGTGTTGTACAACACGCAGAGATCCGTCACGCGCTGAGCGGCCAGGCTCGTGATCGCGTCCGTCAGCTCGATCTGATACCAGTCGATCGAGATCTGGAAGCCGTCGAGGGAACGCGGCGTGTAGACGACGCCGAACGTCGTCGTGTCGCCGACTTCCGGCGACAGCGTGAAGTTTCCGCCGGAATAGATCGGTGTCGCATCGGCCTGGTTCGGGCCCTGTATGTTCGGATTGTTGACGCGACCCTGAGCCGTGCCCTCTTCCGTCGGCGCAGTCTTCTGGAACAATTCACGGAACCCTGCTGCGCGGATGTCGCGCGATCGGGTGGCGCGCAGCCGCACGCCGGCCGCGATGTCGTAGATGGCGCTGAGCTTCCAGCTGGTCGCGTCGACCGATCGCGATGCATCGAGCAACGTATCCGTGCTCTTCGTCCCGGTATAGCGGACCGCACCGTTCAGCTCGAAGTACTCGCCGAGCGCGGCATCCCGGAACAGCGGAACGTTCGTCTCGACGAAACCTTCGATGACTTCGATTTTGCCCGCATAGTCGAGTCCGAAGGAGAAGGCGTAATCGCTCGCGACGAGGCCGCCATGCGTCACGTCGCCCCCTTCGTCGCGATACTCGACGCCGCCGGCGAAGCCGATCGGCCCGGCCCACCCGTCGGCCAACGTGCCCTGCACGCTCGCGGCGAGCACCTCCTGAGTGAACTCGAAATCCTCGGCCACTTCGTGCCACGCGAACGCCACCGCCTCCGGATCCATGTTGCCGACGCCGAACAGGTTCAGCGGTTTGCAATCGGCGTGCAGGGCGATCAGCTGCTGCTGATAGGCCGGATCCAGGCGCGCCAGCGCGTCCTGATCGAGCGGACGGCAGATGATCCTGCTCGGATCGTTCGGATCGACCACCGCATCGATCGCCATGAAGAAGGCGTCGTTGTGGCGCGAATAGCGGACGGACGAATCCCGTTGGTTGTCGCCGTACTGATAGTAGGCGTCCCAGGTCCAATTGTTCCCGAGATCGCCGCGGAATCCGATCACGCCGCGGAAGACCTTCGCATCGGCCTGGACGCGATTGTCGAGATCCAGGTCGACGTCCTTGCCGAAGCTGAAGGCTTGCCCATTCAACGCAGCCGCGACGTCCGGCGGCAGGAAGGCGTTGTCCGCCTTGATGGGCATCGTCGATCTCGTTGCGGCAGTCAGGGTGCGGGAGTTCGCGTCCCGCTCCGCATACGTCAATTCCGAATAGATCGTGAGCCTATCGGTCAGGTCGAAGTTGAAAGACCCATAGGTCGTATAACGTTCGATCGGCGTCTGGATGTACTGGTCGGCGTAGTAGGAATCGTTGTCTCCGCCCGAAGCGATACTGCCGACGAGCTTCGGCCCGAAGATGCCCGGATCGAAGTCGACGACGGCCGAGCCATCCGGCGTGAAGACCTTGTCCGTCATCTCGAACGGCGGGTTGATCGCGGGGAAGTTGGCGTTGTAGGCGGTCGTGCTCGTGCCGCCGCCTCTGTAGAAATTGCGGATGGTGCCGTACGGCGAGTTGTAGACGAGCCCGGCGTCTCTCGCGATCACCCAATTCGGCAATCCGTATCCCGAGGACCCCGGTACGTTGTAGCCGGAGACGTTCCCGACGGTAGTGTTGGGCGTGCCCGGCTCGATCGCGGCGGCATTCTCGAAAATGCCCCACCCTTCGTTGCACCAGTCGCGCGCGTAGTAGCAATTCGAGATGCCGTCGTTCTTTTGATACTCGCCGCCGATGATGAAACGGCCGCGGCCGCCGTCAAGATCGAGGCCGTAGGCCATCGCGGCGTGCGTGGATTTCCCATCGTGCTCGAACGTCTCGCCGCTGGAGATCTGCGCTTTGAATCCCTGCAGACGATCGTCGAGGATGATGTTGACGACGCCGGCCACCGCATCCGAGCCGTACGCTGCCGAGGCACCGCCGGCCATCGTCTCGACCCGCCCGATCATGACCGACGGAATGAGGTTCAAGTCGACCTGACCGCCGTCCGACGACGGGACGAAACGCCGGCCGTTCACGAGCGTCAACGTGCGCGTGCCGTTACCGGGATTGAGGCCGCGCAGGTTCGCGAACGCCGATCCGGCATTCGCCGATTGTGAGAGGCCGGAGGTCGCATCCGATTGCCCGGCAATGTTCTGCGGCACCAGGCGCACGACGTCCTGCGCGTTGACCTGACCCATTCTCTCGATCAGGTCCGAATCGACGACGGTCACCGGCACGGGCGAGTTGTACCCGTCCTGCACGATGCGAGAACCGGTGACGACGACTTCCTCGACCGTTCCACGTTCCGTCTGCGCGAGGGCGGGACCTTGGAGCGTCAGCCCGGCGACAGTGGTCCCGCAAATAAGAAATGATCGTCTCGCAGACTTGTTCATGCGCTCCCCCTCACGCGACATGAGCCATCGCCCGGGAAACCTCCCGTATCGCGATGGTCGTACTGATACACATGTTAATTTTATAGGAGAATACCGGAACGCCGCAAGGGAGACGCGCAAACTATCTCGTGTAGCACGGCGAACGAACGACGGCGGCTTTGGTTTGCATCGTCTAAATGCTGGAACGTCGGCGCGCCATCACTCACGACGGCCTCCGCGAAGAACCTTGGAGCCGCACCAGAACGGAGCAGCCTCGAGCCGCCGAGTGCAAAGCGTCGTACCGCGCGTAGAGTTCCGGCCGGATCCGTCACTCGTTGCCCTCGGCGAATCGCGGCGCACCGGCGCGCGGTTGCACGGCGGCACATACGCGCACGCGATCGGTCCGGCGCGGGCCGATCGCGTGCGGTTGGGCGCGGAGCCTGAAGGAAGGAGCTGGAAGCTCTCCGCCGGTCTACTGCGGTGCGGGCGGCTGCAGTTGCTCGGCGGTCAGCGCGTTCGCCGGCGGCGTCGAGGACAAGCCGACGAAGCGGAATTTCTGTACGCGGGCGCCCGGCGCAACCTCGCCGGTGTAGATGTTTCCCTTTGAATCTACAGCCAAATGGTGGATGCCCCGGAAATTACCCGGCTCCTCCGAGCGAAGCCCGAACTGGTAAAGCTCCCGCAAGCTTCTGCGCTCGACGACGGCGATCCGAGAGTTGCCGTAATCGGCAACGTACAAGAACCTCTGCTCCGGATCGGGCGAGAAGGCGAGTCCGGCGGCGGAATCCGTCGAGGGCCCCGCACGGTTGAGGAACATTTGGTCGACGTATTCGCCGTCGGTCGTGAAGACCTGGATGCGGCGATTCGAGCGATCGGCCACGTAGACCAAGCCGTCGTTCGCGACCTTCACGGCGTGAACGGGGCTTCCGAACTGATCCGGCCCGGGCCCCTCGGTCTCGAGCGGCAGCCGCCGGCGCCCCGCTCCCCGCCCGCCGACGGCCTCGCCGACGATCCGCGCTTCGGGAATCACGTCGATCGGCTCGTTGCCGAACGCGCCCCACGCGCGCTTGAACGCGCCCGTTGCGGCGTCGAACACCGCCACTCGCCGATTACCGTAGCCGTCGGCGACGAAGAGCTCGTTCGTCGGCTCGTAGACGAACACATCCGCGGGTTGGTGGACGCTCGAGCCGTCGCGGTTGCCGCCGGGGCGCCTCGACGACGTAGGACTCGCGTCGCGGCCGCCGATCTGCAGCAGGAACTTCCCGTCGCGCGTGAACTTGAGGAGCATGTCGTCGTTCAGCTCCCGCAGGGACGGCGCCACGGGCGCGCTGCCGCCTATCCAGACGTTGTCCTCGAAGTCGATCGCGATACCGTGCTCGCTGTCGGGCCAATCGTACTCGGTGCTCGGCCCGCCCCACGCGTTGACGAACTTGCCTTCCGGATCGAACTCGATGACGGGCGGCGCCGCGCGTGCGCGAACGTCCGCCTCGAGCGTATTCGGCCGCGTCAGGATGAACACGTGATCGCGCGAATCCACCGCCACCGACGGAACGTGACCGTGAATCCAGTTGTACGGCAGCGGCTCGGGCCAGGACGGGTCGACCTCGAAGACCGGCATCTCCTGCCCGTTGGCGACGATAGGCAGCAGCAGAGCCAGTGCGCTAACGACCGTCGACATGCCTTGCCACCGCTGCTGCATATGTTGCGCTCCTCTCGATAATGTTCGCTTCATCGCGGCCCCCACGGCCGCCAAGGCGCTCGCCTCGGTCCGATCGACCTCGACTGGCGCGGCCTGGCGCTTTCCGACCGAACGGCTCCCCCGGCTCGAAGTCGAGCTGCTTTGCGCAGTCTAGCGGGCGGCGGATCGCTCTGAAAATCGTTCGCGTGAAGAAGTATGTTCATTATAGCAACGACCTTTGCGGGCGCGATCGAACGAAGCCGCGGGCGAGATCTCGGGTCGTCCTGGGCGTTGCGCCGATCGACCTCACCGTTGCAGTATCGTCACCGCCCGGGGGAGTCGAGTCGACACGCGGGCTCCGGCGCGGCGACCGCGGCGCCGCGATCGATTGGCGCTCGGGGAGGAACGGGAATGCGAAAGACGAGCCGTGAGTCGGATACTCGGCCGGCCGCTGGAAGCACGCGCCGCGAGTTTCTGGCGAGCGGCGCCCTGGCGGGAGCCGGATTGGCCGCGGGTGTTTCTTCGCTCGCTTTCGGTCAGCAGACGACCGCGCAAGGCATGCGGCGGGACCCGTATATCGGTTATGTCTCGTTCCGGTTCGGCAACGAGATCGGGATCTTCACGATGGATCCGGACACCGGCGAGCTCACTTGGCGAGAGCGAGTCCCGCTCGCCGGCGGACCGGATCCTCTGATCCTCGATCCCAGGCGCCGCTTCCTCTATGCGGGCTGCCGGGACCGCCAGAAGCTCAACAGCTTCCGGATCGATTCCGCCACCGGAGCGCTTTCTCCGGTCGGCGAGGTGCCGTTGCAAGGCGAGCCGATTCAGATCATCACCGATCGAACGGGCAGGTTTCTGCTGGGCGCGTACTTCTACCAGAGCACGATCGGGGTCCACGCCCTGAACGATGCCGGAGTCATCGCGTTCCCGCCCGTCGAGTGGCGGTATACGGCCTACGGCGCGCACGGCGTCGAGATCGACGCGTCGAACCGGTTCGTCTTCGTCCCGCACGTGGCCCGCAGCGGCGGCCCCAACGCGGT